>NZ_JANUEZ010000002.1:0-557524 GCF_024807925.1 Bacillus sp. JUb11
AGGAACTATCCGGTATTAGCTCCGGTTTCCCGGAGTTATCCCAGTCTTACAGGCAGGTTACCCACGTGTTACTCACCCGTCCGCCGCTAACATCCAGGAGCAAGCTCCCTTCTGTCCGCTCGACTTGCATGTATTAGGCACGCCGCCAGCGTTCGTCCTGAGCCAGGATCAAACTCTCCGAGGTATGCAGGATGCATATCACACATGCGTTGCTACACGATGTAGCGAACTTAGCATGTGATCATTTCCTCCCTCGCCAGTTTGACTGACTACCTATGATGTATCATAGGATTTTTTTATAAAAACTCGAATTAACAGGTACGTTTTGTCTTGTTTAGTTTTCAAAGATCATTTTCGTTATCGCTCAGAAGCGACTTTATTAATATAACATTCTATCAAGATGAAGTCAACAACTTTTTTCTTGAATGTTATTTCTCAACCGCGCTGTTTCAGCGGCGAATACAAATATAACACCTTTTAAAAGAAGAAACAAGTATTTTTTCTAAATAATTTATTTTTCCTGATCTCTTCCTATATATTCGTACAAAAAGGGCTTAACTCCGTAATTCACTATTGTTGATCCTGTAGGTCTTTAGTATATTTATAATAGATTGAAATTTAATAACCGCAGGGGGAGCCTCGTGCTGAGAGTGAACAATTCGTTGTTCTGACCCTTTGAACCTGTCAGTTAATACTGAAGTAGGAATGTGGAATCACTTGCACACATGCATGTATGCAAG
Source organism: Bacillus sp. JUb11 (assembly GCF_024807925.1). Taxonomy (NCBI): domain Bacteria; kingdom Bacillati; phylum Bacillota; class Bacilli; order Caryophanales; family Bacillaceae; genus Bacillus; species Bacillus sp. JUb11. The sequence continues at coordinate 741 of NZ_JANUEZ010000002.1, forward strand.
CCGATATGTTTTTCTATGAATCACATACTCATCCTGACATGGTCTCTCCTTGCACAATTCGTGAAAAGGGGATTTTTTTATGCAGCAATCAAATCAATTAGTACGACTGATGGAGATCGCCATCATGACTTCTCTTGCACTTGTTTTAGATTATTTATCAGGTCTCTTTTTAAGAATGCCAAACGGCGGGTCAATTGCACTGATCATGATTCCTGTCATTCTCATGTCCATTAGATGGGGCTTGTCTGCTGGATTTATCATCGGTGTGTTAATCGCAGGACTACAGCTGATGAACAATCCTATTATTGCTACACCTGTACAAGGATTTCTCGATTACTTTGTCGCATCTGTTGTGATTTGTTTAAGCGGGCTATTCTCAGGATCAATTAAAAAAGCCATTCAGGATAAAAAGCGAAAGAAACAATTCTTCTATATTATCCTAGCTGTATTTGTCGCCAGTTTCTTCAGACTTTTGACGTTCTTTATTTCAGGTGTAGTTTTCTTTTCTCATTATGCACCAAAAGGAACACCAGGATGGGTGTATTCATTAGTTTATAACAGCACATATATGATTCCTTCATTTATCATTTGTAGTATTGTTCTTTGTTTACTCATCCCTAGTGCGTCTCGTTTGGTTTTTCCTCGACAAAAATAACCCAGCTGTTTCAGCGGGTTATTTTTTATGCATAATTTGCTGCTCTATTGAATCTATTAATAGTAGAAGATTTCATGCTGGAGGTACGACAATGAATCCTTACTCCATTATGCTGTGCTGTTACATCCTCAGTATCGCCTACTTTTTGGCAAGTTTCTATGAGGCATTAAAAATAGCAGGTGTGAAAGGAAAAGTAGAGGCTTCTCCTTTTATATCTTATATTTTACTCGCCACCCTTTTTACTTTTTTCTCTCATTATTACTGGAAGCTGACGATATAATTTGTTGAACATGATCGCTTAGGACAGACAGTTCCCATCCATACCCTATTTCTTCATGGTTCTCACCAGCCAGCTCGAACTGGCTGGTGACGGCAAAACTAGGTTGAAGTTTTTGATAAAATTGCTTCGCTGAATTTTGCTCAAATACCCAGAGCAGCATATTCTGATAGCCTTTCTCTATTAAATAATCCACACCTTTTGCAATCAAAGCCATCCCCGCTCCTGATTTCTGTTTTCTCTGCAACAAATAGATGGCATAAAGCTCACCATCATATATTGAATATCTCTCATCACGCTGTTTTCCGAAGGAAGCAAAACCAAATACTCCGTCAGCATCCTCTGCGACAAACGTGCCTTCAAGCGACCTGCTTCTCCAGCTCTCTTCCCGCTCCTCTACATTTAAAGCATCTAAATACTCTTGTGAAATAATGCCGTGATAAGTCGTTTGCCAGCTCTTCACATGAATTTCGGCAATTTTAGGAATATCATTATGTACTGCATGTCTAACCTTCATCTGCACACCCCTTTTAGCCATTTCTTACTCTATGTTTCATATGATAAGTTGCTATTTTATAAAATTCAATCCTTAATGGATATTCGTTGACATTTTGTCAACACCCCTATATATTGGGTACGACTTCTTCTATTGAAGAGTTGAACTTTATGAAAAGGGGGAAGAAAGAGATGGAATTTAAAACAACTGAGCTTCGGCAGTTTTTAAAAGAACAACTGCAAATACGTTCTCTTTCATTAAGAGAACTCAGTACACAAACAGAAATTGATAAAGCCACACTGTCTAGAATCATGAACGGAAAAAGAAAACCGACTTTGAACCATTTACAGCGGCTTTCAGATGCTCTACACATTTCTTTAGATCATCTATTGGCCACGGCTGGATTTTCAATTAAAAACGAAAGAGTTCACGGTAATACGTTCATTCAAGCAGTAGAAGAGATTGAGCGAACGCTGAAAGATCATGATGTCTATGACGGGAAATTCAGCGAGAATGAACTGAAACAGAAGCTAAATGAATATGAGACCTATAGTCAATCAGACGAGGGAAAAGAAACGATCTCAGCAAAGTTTGAAAAAAAGATAGATACGATAAGTGGTGTTGGGCCATTTCTTGATCAATTGAAAAGCATGTACTGCTCGTTCATGAGCGGACGGGGGACTTCTCGAGAATTGATGTTGATGGGAGGCGCATTACTTTACTTCATTATGCCCGTTGATTTAATACCAGATTATATTTTTCCGATCGGCTATATTGATGACGCTGCAGCGGTGCAGGTCGTATTAAACCAGCTGACAAATAGGTCATAGCAGGTGACAGAGACATGAAAAAACAGAACAGCATTGACTTCGCATTATTATTCACTGTCATTTGCTTCTTTGTGATCAGCCTACTGGCTGTGTATAGCGGATCGGGACAGTATGAAACGCAAGATATGTTTTATTTCGTCAAAAGACAAGTTTTCTGGTATATCGTCGGCTTTGGCCTTATGGCGGCAGTTGCTTACTTTGATTATGAACTGCTTGAGCGGTTATCTTTTCGATTATTTGCAGCTGGTCTCTTCCTCATCATTCTCGTTCATTTTTTTGGCACGAATCAAAATGGCTCCCAAAGATGGATCAGCTTGGGGCCCATGAAAGTGCAACCATCAGAATTTATGAAAATTTTTGTCATTCTTCTGTTAGCGGCTATTTTAAATCGATACAAACATCAGCGCTTTTCGTTTAAAGAAAGCATGATTCCTACAATGAACATCATATGCTGGACCGCTGTTCCTTTTTTCCTGATTTTAATTCAGCCAGATTTGGGGACGGCACTTGTGATCTTGTCTATTGCTTTTACACTGATGCTTGTGTCAGGCATTTCAAGTAAGATGATCGCTGCATTAATCGCTTCTTTTCTCGCGCTTCTTGCATTTTTGACCTACTTGCACAATGAACATTTTGAGCACTTTACAAAAGTGATTAAACCTCATCAGCTTGATCGCATTTATGGATGGCTCTCTCCTGATAAATTTGATTCGACATATGGGTATCAACTGAAACAAGCAATGCTTGGCATTGGGTCAGGGCAATTATCAGGAAGCGGGTATACAAAAGGAAATCAAGTACAAGGGGGAAATATCCCTGAAGCCCATACAGATTTTATATTTGCAGTCATTGGCGAGGAATTTGGTTTTATCGGCGCCTCCCTATTGATCTGTTTATATCTTATGATGGTCTATCGAATGATTCATGTGGCTATGCATGCGAATACCCTTTATGGGCTTTATATATGTGCTGGGGTGGTTGGGCTGATCGTCTTTCAAGTCTTCCAAAACGTTGGGATGACAGTAGGGCTAATGCCTGTGACTGGTCTTGCCCTTCCTTTTATCAGCTATGGGGGCAGTGCGCTTTTAACCAATATGATCGCCATTGGCCTTGTGTTTAGTGTCAATCTGAGGTCCTCATCCTACATGTTTGGACGTAACTGGGATTGAAGGTGATGTCATTGATTCTTTCTCACCTAAAAAAAATCGACCACATTCTTGCTGGGACGATTGTTTGTCTTTGTTTCTTTGGATTACTGATGGTGTACAGTGCGAGTTATCCTTTAGGCGAAATAAAATATGGACAGGGTAGCTACTTCTTCATGAAACAGTGGCAATGGCTTTTGATTGGGTTCTTCTTTTTCATCGCTGCGGCCCTTGTTCCATATCAAGCTTACCGTAAATGGATTCGGTGGCTTGTGATGCTGTCATTGTTATGTCTTCTCCTTGTCCTGCTTCCTGGAATCGGTGTTGTCAAAAATAATTCACAACGATGGATTCAATTGGGCTCTCTGATCATCCAACCGTCTGAGGCTGTGAAATTAGTGGTGATCATCTATTTTGCCTATGTATATGCAAGGAAACAAGCGTACATTACATCCTTTAAAAAAGGAGTACTACCTCCACTTCTTCTTTTAAGTCTAGCTTTTTTATTGATTTTAAAACAGCCAGATTTAGGTACAGCAGTTTCTATTTTATTGAGCTGCGGTATCGTCTTATTATGTGCTGGACTTAAAACACGCCACCTCATTCTACTAGGTTCGGCGGCTGCGGCAGGGATCACTTTTTTTGCTGTGACCGCTACTTATCGTTTGAAACGGATCACTTCTTTTCGTGATCCTTTCATGTATGAAGATGGAGATGGTTATCAGCTGATCCATTCCTATCTCGCCATGGATTCAGGAGGACTGACCGGGAATGGTTTAGGCGGAAGCATACAAAAACTAGGATTTCTTCCTGAAGCCCATACAGATTTTATTATGGCCATCATTAGTGAAGAGCTGGGAATCATGGGGCTGTTGTTTGTGATGGGTGCCTACCTACTCATCATGTATCGCGCCGTTCGAATCGTTCAAGGTTTACAAGATCCATTTGGAAAGCTATTAACGATCGGGCTTACTTTTCAAATTATGATTCAAGCAGCCTTTAATCTAGGAGCTGTCTTTGGGCTTCTCCCCATTACAGGCATTCCTCTTCCCTTTATTAGCTACGGCGGATCTTCATTGGTGTTCATGATGATATCTGCAGGCATTCTTGTGAATCTCTCTTCATCTATCAAAAGACACCGGCATGTGCCCCAAGTAAAATAGACACCCTCTATCAGAAGGTGTCTTTTGATTTTTATTCTTCTATTTGACGATCAGCGATTTCTTTTTTTCTTGGCTGTTTGATTTCATTCGTCAGTTCTTGGATGCTTTGTTTCACATTGCCTTTGCCAGAGAAATTCTCAATAATTTCTTTAACATCAATTCCAGAGGAAGCTTTCAGACTTTCTTGAAGACTGGACATAAGGTTTGTCGCATAGCTGGTCACTTTGTTGGCGCCGCTGCCTTCCCCGTTACCACCTGTATCAACAACTGTAATTTTATCAATGTTAGAAAGTGGAGCAGATACTTGTTTCGCATATTCAGGTAGCATTTTCACAATCATATCAAGAATCGCCGCTTGACCATACTGTTCGAATGCTTCTGCAATTTTCTCTTTCGCTTCTGCTTCCGCAAGTCCTTTCAACCTAATGACTTCTGCTTCTGTTTCCCCTTTTGCACGATCGGCTTCCGCTTTGGCAAGCCCGTCAATCCGAACTTTCTCTGCTTCTGCTTTTGCCATTGCTTCAATGCTGTATTTCTTCGCATCTGCTTCTGCAAGACGCTTCGCTTTTTCCGCCGCAGCCGACTGCTCAACAGCATAACGGTCCGCATCTGCTTTCTTTTTCACTTCAGAATCGTATTGACGCTCACGACGCTGGATCTCTTTTTCTTCTAATTCAATTTGCTTCTGACGTTCAATGATTTTGACTTGCATTTCTTGTTCAGTTACGTGCTGACGATTACGAGCTGTTTCAAGATCGTACGCTTGGTCAGCGCTTGCTTTTGCTGTATCTTGTTCACGTCTGAATTCTGCTCTTTTCAGCTCATTGATTTTTTCTGCTTCAGCGATTTCAGTGGCACGCTCAAGCTCAGATTTCTTCGCATCTTTATCTGCTTCTGCACGTTTGATACGTGTTTCTTTATCTGCTTCTGCTGTCGCAATATCTGCATCGCGTTTCACTTGAGCAATTCTAGGTTTACCTAGTGATTCTAAATAGCCATTTTTATCACGGACATCTTTGATTGTAAACGATACAATGACAAGACCCATTTTCGCTAGATCTTGAGAAGCGACACGCTGTACTTCTTGAGAAAATTTCTCTCTGTTTTTATAAATCTCTTCAACTGTCATTGACCCTAAAATGGAGCGAAGGTGTCCTTCTAGTACTTCTCTTGCTTCATTTTCACGATCTTCTTTTGTTTTCCCTAAAAACTGCTCTGCAGCAGTGGCGATTTCTTCAATTGATCCGCCAATTTTAATGATGGCCGTTCCATCCGCCATGACCGGTACACCCTGTTCAGTATAGACTTCAGGCGTTGAAACATCTAGCTTGCTAGATAGTAAGCTGAGCGGCTCTGCTTGTTGAAAAACAGGGAGTACAAAGGTACCTCCACCTCTTACAATCTTAATCTTGTTTCCACCTTCATCCACGTGAACATTTTTACTTCCGAGGTAACTTCCTGTGACGATTAATGCTTCATCTGGACCAGCAGTCCGGTATTTCGAAACAAATACACCAATAAGTGCAATGAGAATCACAAGCACAATTCCAATAATAATTAATATGGTTGTTCCTGGCATAGCATTCCCTCCTAGATTTCTTCATTTGGTATAACAGATAACACGCCTTTGTTCACTTCGACGACCAGCACCCGGGTTCCATATGGAATCTCCTCTTCGTCGAAACTGACGGCAGGCTTTGAGATTTTTCCGCTGTTACTAATTAACAGCACTTCTCCAAACCCATCTTTTGGTACAGATACAATGATCTCCCCAGTTCTTCCTTTTAGGTCGGCCTCCGTATATGAAAGAGATTCTTCAGCAGAGGAAAGCGGGACTAAGACAAATACATGTAAACAAGTAACGAGAACCACTGCGAGGATGGCAGATAATACGGCGCCAAGTCCACTTCCTACAATTGCTGTTTTTTCAGAGATAAATCCTCCAGCCGAGAAAAAGGTAAGAAATGCGAGGATCAATGTTGGTTGAAGGAACGGGACAGGAATCGCTTCAAACAATCCATCAAATACATCGCCAAAAAAGACGAAAACAAGCGTCAGGATTCCTGATACCATCAATATGTATAAGTACAGCGTCTGAAGAGGCAGCCCAAACACATCCATCTTCCTCACCCTTTCTTTATGAAATGAGCAGCTTTTCATTCATTTAGACCATGCTCACATCCAAGTGTATTCCTTCTAACAGGTAATACGAACCACTTTTGTAAAGGTTTCATTTTTCATCACAATTCATTAAAGGGTTTCTCGGATAGCTAAAGAATGATTGTCTTGTACCAGTATGATAAAATTTGATCTTGAGGTGAGAGAAATGAGTTTATTACATGAAGCAAGACAAGAATTGTGGCAAGAGCTGCAAGGATTGAGCGAAGAACAATTAAATCAAAAATTATCTGATGATACTTGGAGTATTCAAGAAGTTGCAGATCATTTAAAGAAGATGGACCTAGTTGCAGCAAAACATCTAGCTGCCGAGGGGAAAAAAGCACCGATTAAAGAATATGAGCCAAAGCCGGTGGAAATGGCAGAGGATCGTTCAAAAAAAGCCACCGCGCCTAGTATTGTTGAGCCAGAGCGGAAGCATGTGACACCTACACATTTAAAAGATGAGCTTGATACAGCTCGTGAAAAATTAAATCAAATTTTATCAACGTTTACAGAGGAAGATTTCAAACGCGTGATTGCACATCCGGTGTTTGAAGAACTTTCATTAAAGCAATACCTTGATTTTATCGGCGCACATGAAAAGCGCCATATTCATCAAATTAAAGAAATTAAAGAACAGCTATAAGATGTAAAAAAGACTCCCTTTTGGGAGCCTTTTTTCATTGTTACACTGTTTTAGGTGTTAAATCAAAGCAGCGAGCGTAAATCCAGTTGTATGCTTTTTCGTTCAGGTCTCTTGGGTTTCCAACTGTTTGCGGATCTTTCATTGCTTCTTTAGATAAACGGTCGATCATATCTTTTGGTACACCTTGTTCTTCTAATGAAGGAACTTCTAGGTCTTCCACTAAATCATACATCCAATTCACTGCTGCTTTTGCAGCTTCCTCTGTTGTCATTCTGCTTGTATCAATCCCGAATGCTTGCGCAATTCGAGCGAATTTCTCTGGGTACCCTTTCCAGTTATATTCCATGACAGGTCCCATCATTGCCGCTACACATTGACCATGTGCGACTGGAATAATGCCCCCAAGCGTTTGGCTCATCGCATGGGCTGCGCCAGCTGATTCACTGCCATAGGAAAGTCCGGCAAGCATCGCAGCTTGTGCCATACCATATCTTGCTTCCAAATCCTCTCCATCGGCAAAGGCACGGCGAATATAATGAGCAGCATATTCAATGGCCATGAGCGCTACCGCATCTGTAATTGGCTGAGCAAACTTCATCGTATAGCATTCGATCGCGTGAGCAAGCGCATCGATACCCGTCATTGCCGTCACATGCGGCGGCATAGATACATGAAGCTCAGGATCAATCACTGTTAGGTGAGCTGCAATGAGCGGTCCACCTGTGTTGAATTTGAATTCTCTTTCTTCGTCAGTGATCACTGCCCACTGCGTGACCTCTGAACCTGTACCAGCCGTTGTCGGAATTGTGGTTAACGGAGGGATTCTATTTTCAAGCGGTTTTTTCCCCTCAGCCGCTTCGTAATCAAGAACTGATCCTTCATGAGTCGCTTCCACACCGATAGCCTTCGCTGTATCCATTGAGCTTCCGCCGCCTACTGCGACTAAACCATTACAACCTTCTTTTTCATATAACGCAGATCCTTCATTCACTAAACGGACTGGCGGGTTTGGTTCTACTTTATTAAATAGAACCACATCAACTTGCGCTTCTTTTAATGAAGCAATCACTGGATCTACAACACCTGCTTGATAAATACCAGGATCTGTCACAAGCAATACCTTTGAAACGCCGTATGTTTTCACTTCTTCCCCAACATGTTTCACTGCCCCAATGCCATGCTTGATGACAGTCGGAATTTCAAACGTATGGAATTTTTGCATGCTTTCAATTTTCATATTTAACGTCATATAGAATCTCCTCCAGATAAGTGATATTTATTTAAACCAATGAACCGCTTCTGGTTTTGAATTTCGATATAAATGTTTTAGTTCCGTATATTCTTCAAGGCCCGTACGTCCTAATTCACGCCCAAGACCTGATTGTTTATACCCACCCCACGGTGCTTGGGCAAAATAAGGGTGGAAGTCGTTGATCCATACCGTGCCTAATCTTAATTGACGAGCCACTCGTTCGGCTTTGCCGATATCAGAAGACCACACCGCTCCTGCTAAACCATAAATCGTGTCATTTGCCAGCTCGATGACTTCTTCCTCTGATCGGAAGGATTCGACAGTGAGGACTGGTCCAAACACTTCTTCCTGTACAATTCGCATCTCTGATGTACAGCCTGAGAAAATCGTCGGCAAGTAGAAGAATCCTTTTTGAAGCTCCTCTGCATCAGGTCGTTTCCCACCTGTTTCTAATGTTGCACCTTCGTCTAAACCGATGCTGACGTATTTTTCTACTTTTTCTCGATGCTCAGCTGAGATAAGCGGTCCGCTCTGGGTTCCTTCATCAAAGCCGTTGCCTAGCTTGATTTTTTTCGTACGCTTCACCAGTTCTTCTAAAAATTCATCGTGAATGGATTCTTCCACTAACAAGCGTGAACCTGCTGAACACACTTGCCCTGCATGGAAAAACACAGCATTCATTGCCTGGTCAACCGCTACGTCTAAATCAGCATCTTGAAAGACGATATTCGGGTTTTTCCCGCCGAGCTCAAGGGCGATTTTCTTCACATTCCCGCTGGCTCCCTGCATGATTTTCTTACCTGTTTCAATACCGCCTGTGAATGAAATTAAATCGACTTGGTCATTGACAGCCAGCTCATCTCCAACAGTTGCTCCAGGTCCAAGCACTAAGTTGGCAACGCCTGCTGGAACACCCGCTTCTTCCATAAGTTTGAAAACTTTGATCGTGGTTAATGGTGTAATTTCACTTGGCTTTAGTACGATTGTATTTCCAGCTGCAAGGGCAGGAGCGATTTTCCAGCTCGCTTGAAGCAATGGATAGTTCCAAGGAGTGATTTGACCGCATACACCGACAGGTTCTCGGACTAATTCGCTTTTTGAGTTTGGAATAGGCGATGCAATGATTTCCCCGCCATCCTTATCAGCAAGCCCCGCATAATATTGGAACACGTTCGCAATATCGTCCATATCTGCTTTGCTTTCTTCTAATGTTTTGCCCGTATCAAGTGATTCTAATTTGGCTAATTCATCTAGGTCTCGCCTAATCAATTCCGCAATTTTGAACACAATATTTCCTCTTTCAAGTCCAGGCATGTTTGCCCAATCACCTTGATCGAAGGTTTTTCTTGCTGCCTTAATGGCTAACTGCGCGTCATTTCTTGATCCTTCACTGACTGTCGCGATCACTTCTTGATTAAATGGATTGATGATATCTCTTGTGTCGCCACTCTTAGCGCCAACCCATTGTCCATCGATAAATAGTGTTTGACTCATAGAAGGAACCTCCTCTGATTCTCTTTGGTAAGTTTGTTAAATAAAAATTTAACGTTTTGAACATAATTAACTTAACATGTTCAAATTTTTCTGTCAAAGGGTGGATATGCTTCTTTTATTTTGACATTTTGCATTCTTTCGTTAACATATAGTCCATAAAGATTTTTTTGAACGTATTGAATTCACTTAATAGAAAGCAGGGACAAGATGAAAAAGCAGGAACAGCCACAAGCAGAGGAACGCATTTTAGCTGCTAAAGATCTCGTCATTGATTCCATCGCTGAAACAATGGATCTCTATGGCATTACTAGAAGTGCGGGTATTCTATATGGGACGATGTATTTAAATGAGGAAATGACGCTGGATGAAATGCGTGAAGAGCTGCAAATGAGTAAGCCTAGTATGAGTACGGGTGTGAAAAAACTGCAAGACATGAATATTGTCAAAAAGACCTTTCACCGTGGCCGAAGAAAACACAGCTTTGTTGCTGAGAAAGACTTTTTTAAGTTTTTCATGAACTTCTTCCCGCAAAAATGGGAACGAGAGGTTGAGGTCAATCTAGCAGCGATTGAAGAAGCGCAAGAACGCCTTCAAGATGTAGCTCGTGATGAGCAGGCGGCGGAACATGAAAGAGAGGAAGCGAAACAGCTCATTGAACAGCTTGAAAGCTCAAAAGCCTATTATGATTGGCTTAGACGATTAGCCCACTCGGTTCATTCGGGAGAAATCTTTGACTATATTCCGATTGATCAGAAAGAAAAATAGCCGGGGTGTTTGTGTTTTACAGCTTGAATTTTACAGGAGGATTGATTATAATAAGTTATGTAGTAATACTTCGGGGCATTAGCTCAGCTGGGAGAGCGCTACGCTGGCAGGGTGAACGACATAACCCGAAGCAAACAGACGTTCTCTGATAAAGACTGATTTAATAAGGTTCTATGATGAGCCTTTCTGAATAAATATTTTCATTTCTGAACAAAACTGAAAGGGTTGGTCCCCAATCCGTCCCCATAAAAAAACAGACCATGCAGGGTCTGTTTTAATTTTGCCTATACGTTTTGAGAAGTTGTGTTTCGATCGATCATCGTCGTGTTTCGATCGATTTTTTGTATTTCTATTGATGTCGTGTTTCGATCAGTTGCAATAGTGTACACTCCTGCAGCTGCAATCACAGTAAGAGCAATCATCGTAAAACCCTTCTTAAAACTCATACAAACAATCCCCTCTCTGAATTTTGAGTTGTGTTTCTAATACCTTTTGATAAGCAGCTGTTGCTTCTTCAAATTGACCTTGTTTCCCATACTCATCTGCATACACTATATAGCATGCCTCAGCGTAAGCGAAAAGCTGTTTCTGTTCTAGATACTGAAACACTTCGGCCAGCTGCTCCTCATTTATATTATTAACATAAACCGCTTCTAAGAAGGTAAATAGATTTTCATAAAGCTTATTAGGGGCATCCTCAAGTATATTAGTTCCTTGTTTTAAAGATGCTTCTCCTTCTTTAAGTCTTCCTGCTTTAAATTGCGTACAGCTAATCGCAAAATACAATTTGGTAAGAAGCTCCGAATCATCATCTGCCTTTTGAATAGCCTTCTCAAAATAATTGATAGCTTCATCCCATTGACCGTCTCTATCAAATGTATGGCCAATGTTCAAAAATGCTTTAGTTAGGATTTTTTGATCTCCAATTTTCTCTGCAATTTTAATTGCATTCTTTAGATGAGGAATTGATTTATCGTGTCGAGCCAAATCATCATAATTTCCTGCAATTACAAATAAGCATTGAATTTTTCTAATCTTGTATAACTCATACTGATCGTAAATTTCAAGCGCCTTAATGATATGATGCATGGAAACATGAGTTTGTTTCATAATATAGTAGGCTTCAGCCACCTTGAAGTGAAACTCGGCTTGCTCAATATCATCTATAACTAGCGTAAGTTGTTTCTCGGCTATTTTATAGTATTGGATGGCCTGTACATATTCTTTTATACTAAACTCATACATTCCGCGAAAAAACGCATTGTAATACTGCAGCATGCCCGACAATTTATGATTGGAGTTTTCTATTTTATCAACTAAGTCTGCAATGGATAAAGAGCGTTGATCTGAGGGTTTAATATAATCAAGCATAAGCTGATGACGAAAGCACATCAATTGATAGTAAATCAGTAAATCCTGGTCTTCTTCCATTCGTTCAATTTCTTGTTCTACCTCAGCTTTCAAAATCTCTGCATCCGGTACACTAAATTGACGAATCATTTTATACCATTCATTTATTTTCACACCAACATGTGAAGAAAGAACCTTCTCCATCCCCTTACTCCCCTTCCACAAAATTCCCTTATATTACATATATTATTACATACAGGAATTTACAAAGCACCGAAAAGAAACCGCAAATAGAACAAAAAAAGAGCTCCTGTAAAGGAGCCATGTGAGTAATACATGAGTAATAGTGGTTTGATAAAGAAGTAAGTAAATCATTGAAATATACGAATTTTTTATCCCGTTTCCGCGGGTAAACCGTATATAAATTTATTATAACTCAAACTTAGACACAGAACAAACATTCGGTTATAATTTCTTTTGAGGTGGACTAAATGTGGAATACAGAAAAGGATCAAAACCGTTGGAAGATGAAGTTTATATTGCCTGAGCATAACGAAGCACTAAGGCAACTTCATCTTGCAAAACATAAGATTGAGCGGCCAACATTAAGCCCAGAACAGATTGAAGAATTTGAATATACAATAGCGACTGCTATGAGCGAAGACTCGACTCTGAATTTCGAGCTATTTGATGATGGGTTTGTTCGAGAGGTATCGGGACAAGTTGTATACGTGGACCATATAAAGAAACTGTTTCATGTAAAAGATAGCCGTTCTGATACAAATTTAATAAAATTTGCAGATATACTTAATGTAAAAACACTTTAAACAAAAAAGCCCCCATCCATTAAGGACAGGGGCTAATTTCTTTTCCTGTAGTCATATCTATAGATTTTTATTTTAATAGTTTTTCGAGAGCGGCTTTTGTCTTCGGTCCGTATATGCCATCAGGTGTTAAGCCATTCATGAGCTGGAATCGCTTGACTGCATTCGCAGTCTTGGGTCCATAGTAGCCATCAATACCGTTGTTTTTTGCCTTTTTATCCGGGTAGTAGTAAACAGCCGCTAGGGCTTCTTGTACGGCTTTTACTGCTGATCCCTTTGTAAGAGGATTCGTGACTTTTAAAATGCCGGTAGGCAGGTTGTATGACTTTTTAGCAGGCTTGGAAACTGCTGTTTTGGATGGTACTGCTGTTGTTGGTTTAACAGTCGGCTTTTTATTTGTGTGAGCAACGGCGATCCCAGCTTTGAAGCTGTCCCAACGATTAAGCAGCTTTCGCGGACAATTTTTGCCGCTCCATCTCTTATGTGGCACAACGTTGGCCAATGGAATGCCTTGCTCGGTCATCAGCTGACGAATTAGCCATTGGGCGTTCTCAACTGCCTTTTCAAAGTCCCCATCAGCATTCTCACAAATTTCGATACCAATTGATTTCATATTGCCGGTTCCCCGACCATCTCCCGCATGCCAACCGTTTTCGTTTAGCGGCAAATGCTGATAGATACAATTTTCATCCACAGTAAAGTGCCAGCTTACCCCCGTGCTAGATCGCTTAACAAAACTAGCGTGATTAGCTGCGTCTGCTCCTTTTTTAGTATTAGCAGTATTGTGGACCGTAATATATAAAGGCTTCATGTAGTTGCCAGGACGGTTCTTGTTGCTTTTCGGAATATAATCTTTAATGATTTTTACCACGTTCATCGTCTCCTTTTTGGTCTATTAAATATAAAAAGAGCCACCTCATGGCAGCTCCTTACTTCGTTAATCCTTTTTGTTGCAGCGCTTCTTTTTGCAGCTTTCCTTTCTCAGTCACATAGTTGTTTTTGAACCATGCGACAAGGGTTGTTACTAACGTAAAGACCATTGAGAAGGCAAGGTACAATGTCTCAGCCAACGAAGTGACTTGGTCCTCACTGATTGGCAAGATTGGCTTGCCAAATACGATAAGCGCCTGGTTGATTAGTGCCATAAAAAGAAGCACTGTACGGATCACAGTGCCTTTGTCGAAGTTTTTCATAATTGTTTCCTCCTACTATTTTAAATTCCGTTCAATTTTATCGAGTTTATCGATCACCACGTCATACTTCTCACTAAACTTTGCTAAGACTTCATTTTGTGCCTCAATTTGCTCATTGAGCTTGTTTTCTCTTTCTTTTGTCGTGTTGAGAACATAAAACAGAACCCAACAAAAAAGAACCGCAAATGGTCCTTGTGTCATCAAATATTGAGCCAAATCCATTTCCACCATACTCACCTACTCCCTCACTTGATCACCCCCTTAAAGAAGGCAAAATAAAAAGCCCCTCTAGGCTTCGTACTGTTCTCCCGTTATTTCTTGATAGTCTTCTTTGTTAATCCAACCGATTTCTACATAAAAGGCAATGTCTTCAGGACCGTAACACTTCCACTCCCAAAACTGCTTTATATCTGCAACTGTTGGATATATCATGATTTTTCACCACCCTTCAACTCCTGAATCTCAGTCATGAGTTGGGCCAATTGTTTCGCCATTTGTGCTTCGCGCAGTTTGGCTGCAGCTGCTTCCTTTGACAGTTCAGTCAATTGTTTAGTTAAGACCGCATTTTGCTGCTTTAGTAACTCAATATCATACGGCGGTTGCTCTGTTTGTAAGCTATCAATGTATTCTTGGGTTGCCGACTCACTCCATGTCTTACTTGAAGGATTGTATTTTGCGATGTACAACCCTTCTTGCGGTTGAACATCTGTAAAACCCTCTGGAATTTCAGCATCATCGGGTATTTCTTTATCTCCACCAGGTATATACTTAAATTTCTCATCGTACGCGTATATTGGCTTCATATGGTTTATCCCTCCTTTGCCTTAAACATACAATTCACGACAATAAACTCAGTATTGCTGCTTGTGCTTTGTATGCAAAAACGGCCATCAGTTGCGATATATTGTCTACTATATTGAGGTCCTTTAAAACCACCGGTACTTGAAGCGACTCCAAGATTATAGAATGGAGCAACTGGTTCACATCCTTCTGGTAACGTAAAGGCAGGTACATCACCTAATGTTCCTCCGGCAATTGCTCCCTTAACAGTAACAGTTCCAAGCGCATCCTTTGCAACACGTACCCGATAATCATTATTGACCTCAGATTGATATGTTTTCCAACCGTTGCCGATTGTAGGGTACTTCCAATTGAGTTTTGCATCTGCGTCAGTAATAACACGTTTCCAACCTGTGAAATTCCCCTCTGTATGGACTGTTCCGAACCAATGTAAATTATCAAAGCTTCGACAGACATGAATGTCTTTTCTTGTTACAGCAGTATCAACATCGATATTAAACCAACCTGAATCATTGGTTGTCGGCATGTTTGTAAGATATTGACCAGCTGCATAATAACGGCCAGGAGGCAATGATAAGACATCTGTTCCGTTTAATACTTTGGGGAGCGGTTTTCGTTCACCCGAATCTTGAGTCAATTTATAGAGTTGGCCATTGTTCCATTTATCTTTTTCAACTACTGTCGGCAGCTGCGTCCAAGTGATAGATATATGGTTAGAATTATAGTAAAAGTAATACGCATTACCTGACGTGTCTACCGCAAAGCCAGTGCCAATCTTATCTTGGCCAACTGTCTGTATTCCTCTTAAATAAGCATTGCTAGGTGCAGGGGAATCTTCTACCCCTGGGGATGCAATGAAAGTACAGGTCCCCTTGTCTTTTATCGCATCATAAATATTTTTGTCAGCTGGAACAGAGATCAAGTATTTGCCGTCATCAGCTGTGATTTTATATAGCTGCGATTCATTCCATTTCTTCTTCTCTGCTGCAGATGCATGCGGCTTGGTGTCATCAATATGGCCAATGATCTGATCTAACAATCCAGAGTCATTCTCAATCAACACTTTAACCATGTCATTGAACAGATCCGCATGAGCCTTGTCACTTGTTTCAAACACTTTAGGAGATTTAATGTCCATCGATGAGCACTCCTTTCCTAGTAAATATCATCAATCTCAAAGATGAATTCAATGTCACCATCTTTTTGCTTGTCTGTCATAGTGCGGATGGCGGTGAATTTACCGTCTTCGTCGACAAGTGCTATTTCGTTGATCACTTCTCCTGCCAGTTCTCCTTCAGCGATGGTGCACGTGTATCGGATCTTCGCCGGCTCCATGAATTTATAGGAATCAATGTCCTTTTGAACAAGTTCATTTTTGAGTTCTTGTTCTGTTCCATCCAGAGAGATTGGCTTTCCGTCCTTAGTTCCACCATTCCCAAAAGCCATCTTGACCACTTTTGTGAGCTTCGTTCCCTCCGCTCTAGCCTTCGCCATTTGTTGGCGAGCATAAAGCGTTGTAACGGTTAATTGATCAGCCATAATGATCCTCCTTTATAAATCTATTTGTTTGGACGTGGCAGCTAGATATTTTGAACCGTCGAGCGGTACCGATCCATCAAGCGTCCAATATTTCTGCTTAATGATTACACTTCCGCTTTGCTCATTTGATACATGAGCAGCCATGCGGAATGTCATTTTCTTTTTTTCTTTCCTAACATGATTGAAGCGTGATCGAAGCGTAAGAGCAGCTTGTTGATCCGTTTCGTGTTTGGCTCCTACCATGACATATCTTGTACGTCCAAGAACTTTCATTTCTTTTTTGAGCTTCATGGCCAGCTTTAAAGATTGCCGGAAGCGCACTGGAATATCTGTTGAATTGCGCGATCCGCTCAAATAAAAAGTGCCATTAAGTAAAAACTCTCCATTCAGCAAGATTGGGATGTGATCAAAAAAGCCCACTCTGCTACGCAGTGTGATCCTGTTACGATAGTCTTTGATTTCATGAACATCCGTATGATGAACGCTTGTGAATTTGTAAGCCAAGTGTGCAGGCTTTAAGTTTTCAAGCGTCTCTACAATGTATCTGGTGTTCTGCAGGTCATCCAAATTAACACGAAGGGAGAAATGATAGCGGCCTGTCGTTAGACGAACCACTGCGCTAGGGTTCTTCAAGAACCGGTTCACTGCTCTTTCTAGTGATGCATACGTGATCGGTGGAATGTTTGACATGAGATTCAATACACGTGCCCTTCTCAATTCAATCGAGTCACCTGACTCACGCTGCACCTTCAGCATTCTTTCCCATCGATCCAATCCCCATGTTGCTGTGATCGGAAAAAGCTGATCAGTCATATCAAAAATAGAATCGTCTAGCCTTTCCATTTCAGGGGCTTCGGATTTCATTAATTCATCAAATTCAGTGATCTCCGTTAGATAGGAAGGTAAATAGGCCTTCATATCATCATACTTGCTCATTGACGATCACCTGCCCTAGACGCGGAATCTCAATGTCCTGAAGCGGCAAGTTTTTGGCTTCACCGTTGATCAAGACATCCGCATAATCAGAGACACTATCCGCATGATACAAAATATCATTGATCGCTGACATTCTGATCACGTTCTCCTCAAAAGCAAGTGATTTCAGGAGAGACTTGATCTTCTCTTCTATCTCTTGTTGAGCATCTTCAAGTGAATAGTCCATTTTAAGCTCCACTGATAGGGACACCTCAACATCTTTCCACTTAGCACTCTCGATGGTTGCGGTGGCTCCAATCGGTGCTTGGCCTTCCCCTTCGCCCGGAACCGGATCAATGTACTCCCGCACCTTATTGACAAGCAAATCTGTCGCAACGTCAAAATTCCCGTCAGTGATGACAACTTTTACTGTGCCTTCACCATTCCAAAGTGGAAACACCTTCGCCCTGCCAACTCCTTCTACTTCTTCAGCCCACTTTTTATAATGAGCTTTGTTGGCACTAACAGCCTCCCGCCTTGCCCTCATCAAGTACCGCTCATAAAGAGCTTCATCGTCTTCTTCCTCTTGCCCTGGTATCTTCAATTCTTCAAAGATGACAGACTCTAATCCTGGTATGTTATCGAGTGATAAGAGCGGCAGCTCTGCAAAATTCCCATTGCCTACAGCACCAGTCGTTTCACATTTCAAAGTTCCATCAGATTCAAACTGAAAATATAGACTATCAATGTAGAACCTTGATCCCGTTGGTATTCTTATACCTTCGGGCGAGACTTCAACGGACCATACAGCACTTGTGGCCGCTTTACGAGTGATTCCAACTTCAGCAGCTCGTCTATCTAAAAATTCTCCCTGCGCTGTATCCGCAAAGACAAGATCGAATACCTGATCAAGCCATATATAAGATTGAGCAAGTTCCGCAGCTGCAGGAGCCAACGCATTCCATATGACGCTGTTTTCACGTTTATCAATATCATCGGGTATACGTTCCAACATGCGTTCCATGATGGCTTCATAAGACTGTTCTTCAAACATCTTCGCCAATCACCTCCTCGATCTCCAAGGTTCCCTCATCTGTCACAACATTAAAGACCACCTTAAAAGTTGCCCCTTCTTTAGTGATCTCAAAATCTTGCACACTTTCAATTCTTTCATCAACAAGAAGTGCTTCTTCTATTAGACGCGGGATCTCCATCTCCTTGTATTCATCAGTTGCTTCTTCATCAGATACCGATTCCTGCACCTCACAACCAACATCATGGCTGTAGATAGGATGTGCATACCGCTCTGTCCTAAGTGTGATGTAAACGAATTGGCGAATGGCATCGAGACCATTAATCTTTTCATTGGTTAGACGGCCAGTTTCAAAGTCGATTCGGTAGGTAGTCGAAGGTTCAACAATATCATCTTCATCTTCCTCAAAATCTTCAATTTCCTCTTCTGGAGAGAGTGCCATCATGAACCACCTCCTACTACTTTATCTAAGATGTAAAACATCTGACCGCCTGTCATCGCAAGGACCATGACACTATCGCCTTCTTCTAGCTCATCATCTTCCCCCTCATCTAATCGGGTTGGCCAGATAAAGAGTTCTTCAGGAATGATGAGTTTGTCATTTTCGTTGAGCCTAACACTAAGAGGAGAAACAGACACCACATCACCGAGTATCAATTCCATTGGTGATTGTGCATCAACAGCATCGACAGCCAATCGCTTAATTGCCTCGCTTAGTTTCATGTCTGGTTCCCCGTTGGGATCGTATTCTTTTCAACGACATCAATCGTCATGGTGTGTTTGGTTCCTTTAAATTCATGGCTGTCTTGATCGATCCAGTACGTTTTTTTGATACCGATATCAGGAATGATGATGCGTATTGGCATGCCGCTTTGCAGTTCAGGGATTCCGAGTGCTTGGATACTTTTGAGTTCTTTTTTCACGCCCTTTTTCTGTGAGAGACGAACATCAGCCCTCTTTTGCAGCTGTGCCTGATTGATTTCCCCTGACACTCTTTCGACGTGCTGCAGGATGCCGTATTTACTTCTAGCAGCACTATCATTCGCCACAGCCAGCATCTCAATCTCTTTCTTTTGCGTAACAGTTTTCGGCTTCGTAGGTTTGGTCGTTTTCTTATCTTTTTCTTTATCTTTGTCAGTAGTCTTAGATTTCTTTTTTTCCTTCTTCAGCACCTTAATTTTTTCCACATGTGTTGCTCTCATCTTCACACGTGTGGCTGTTTCCTCAATCGAGGTGCTGTACTGATAATCAATGAGATTCACGCCTGATTCAATGACCCATACTTCGGACGGATCAGGCCATGCTCTAAGCCCCATCTTTCCTTTAGCAGAATAGATTTGATAGTTACGTCCTGTTTGCTTTTTTGTTTCCCTGAGAGCTTGCAAGATGATGTCATATAGGCTTGTATCGTTTTTGAATACAAGTGATTTAATGACATGGCCAGTGTTAGCGATCGACGTCATCGGGATCTGAAAATCTTGACCAAGCCGCTTCATTATCTGATCAGCTCTCTTATTGGAAAAGACATAGACATCCTGGTTCTTCACCAAATACTGAAGCATGTCATAAGCAGTAAAAGTGAGCTTTTCATCTTTGGGCGTTCTTGCAAAGACTGTACCTCGAAAGAGTTCTTTTCCTTTCCACTTGAAAAGAACAGTGTCACCCTCTGTGATGCTGTAATACTTTTGAGAACCCTGTTTTATCACGATCGTTGCTTGTATTGAGCGGGGGGCCTGATACCTTTGCCCCCGAAGTGTCACACTCTCTGTCACAAGCTCATACATGGTGCCGCTTCTGATGGCAAAAAGCTCAATCAATGTCAGCCCCCCTATTGTGGTATTTTTAATTTTTGACCAGGGAAAATCCAATGCCCTGGTTGTCTAATATTGCGTCTACTTCGTTTGATCATCGCGGCTTTATTCGCATTCCAAATGCGCCGCCATTTTGTGCTGTCACCATAGAAGCGACCAGAAATATCCCACAATGTATCACCCTTTTTAACGGTGTACACCTTTGGTGCGCCTTTTGAGCTGCGTTTTTTGCTGCTCTTTTTGGCTTTTCGTTTGATTTTTCTAGGTGATGCGGTTTTGTATTCCTTCAGCTGCAGCGTAAATTCACGATCGCCCACATCATAAGTACCTTCGCTATGGTTAAAACTCTCTATGCTGCATTGCATATTGATTTTGGTCCCTGTGACAATAAAGCGTACAGGCTTCTTTGAACGCATCATTCGTTCAATTTTGGCTATTGCATTCTCTGGTGATGGAATGCTTTTATATTCAGCGATCGGTGTATACTTCTTCGGAAAAAAGGCTGTAAATGAAATTTGACGAGCTCCTGGTACATCCAAGAATGTGAGCTCGCCAAATTTTGATACTTTGATAGATTCAATTTGTACGTTGTTATTGAGTTCTAATTTCTCAGGAAGAACAGGGAATCGCAGTTTGTCCTTCCCTTGCGAAATCCATAATTGATATTTTGATTTAGCCATCGATCACGACTCCCTTCGTTCCTGTGTTGATCTCGACTTCTAGTTCTTCAGCTATTGATCGTTTGATCTTTTCAACAAGTGAATCTTCATCTTGGCCGTTATGGAAGTGCTGATCACCATTAAAGTTAATGATGACCTGTTTTGATCCGCTGGAAGCAGACGGTGCATTTGCTGTGCCAGCTGTTACTGTTTGCACCTGCCCTTGTGAAAGCTCAGATGATGCAGCAGTGGCCGGATCGTATACGTCCATTCCTAAAGCCTGTGCAGCTTGAGCCAACAAGTAGCGACCACGTATGCCACGCTCTTCAGGAATAATCCATTCACGCTTGTTTCCTTCACCGACTCTGGCGATTTGCTCTTGCGTGATTAGACCACCGTTTGCATAACCCTTATATGGTCCGCCATTTCTGATACTTCTTAATCCAGGCGTATTATAGACACTTCCATATCTGCCTTTGATGTAGTTGATAGCAGCTGCAGCATTATGGATTGGGTTCCAGATGTCGTTCATGCCGTTGACTTTATTAGAGTTAAAGGTCGGATCAATGGTCTGCATCAATCCTTTAGACGGCGTTCCTCTCTTCGCATTAGAATCCCATAGGTTGATCGCTTTCGGGTTTCCACGTGACTCATTCTGCGCAATCGTCATCAAACCAGGTAGCCAGCTCATAGATGTGCCGGTTGCCATTAGAGCAGCCATGAGCCATTGTTGAACACTCAGATTAGATGCACCCATACCACTAAATGCAGCGATTAAGGAACCAGCTTGATTCTCTGCGAATTTCTTCACGTCAACTGAATCAAGACCTTTGACGACTCCGATCGATGCGAATTTTCCAAGACTCATCATGACACGTGAAGGAGAATGAATGTCTAGCTCTTCCCTAAACGCCTGTTCTACCTTCTTGGCCATGTCCTTAGCCGCTTGTGTCACTTCACTTCCTTTTGACCTCATACCGCTATTAAATGCGTCAATCATTCCTGCTCCCCAGGTAGGTGACTCTTGGCGAGCGGATAAGAAAGGTTGTCTTACATTTTGATCTAAGAATTGACCTGTGCCAGTTGGTGTCATGTTTTGACCTGCAGCAAAGCCGGTGACAGTTTGCGCTCCATACTGCGGAGTCGATGTCTGAATTTGAGTAAATGGTTGCTTGATATTGGCTTGTTTCCACTGTTCAAGCGAAACGCCTTTGCTGTTTAACCCTTTTTCAAAATCAGTGCTAAACTGTTCCCCGTATTTTGATGCGTTGCCCGCGTCTCCAATTGATACTGAGCCACTTGCAGAAGTGGAAACTGATGAAGCAGCTGCCGGTCTCATTGGAGAAGATGAGCTTGCTGGAGATGTTGGTGAAGCACCGCTCGGCACTACGGACATTCCAAGATGTGAAGCAGCCTGAGCAAGCAACATCTTCCCTCGTCCTCGGTTGTTTTCAGTCGGGATGACAAACTCTTTCCCAGCCTCGCCGATCCATGAAAGTGTTGGCTTTGTGATATAACCACCGGTGGCTCTCTGATCTGGCTTTTTCCCCTTAGTAGGGACTTTTTTCATACCTGTTTTTTCTTCACCTATTCCTTCAAAGAATTTAAATCCTTTTCCAGTAATCTCTTTTGCTTTACCAACCACTTTACCAACTAAACCGAAAAACCCATTCCATATTTCTGTGAGTTTTTCAGCATGACCCTTCAACGGTTTAAATACTTTCTCTTCAAACCATCCACTCACTGTTTTCCAAATACCCTTGATAATTCTCCAGGCATCTTGGAATTTCTCCCAAACGAAGGAGATTGCCGGCTCTGCATATTTCTTATATGGCTGCCAAACGTACTCATCAAACCATTTGGCAAGTATAATCCAAGTGGTTTTAATCCAATTCCACGTATTTTTAAACAAAATCCATATAAAGATAATGGCTGGCAAAGCGTAAGTTTTAAACGGCTGCCACACATACTCATCAAACCAAGCTGCAAGTATCACCCATGTTGTTTTAATCCAGTTCCATGTACCTTTGAATAGATTCCAGATAAACATGATAGCTGGAATGCCATATGTCTTAAATGGTGTCCACACATATTCATTAAACCACTCAGACAATACTCCCCATGTCTCTTTGATCCAATTCCATGTATCAACAAGTTTATTCCATACCCATCCAATGGCTTCTACTGCATATTGACCATATGGTTTCCATACCTTTTCCATGAACCAAGTTGATGCAACACCCCATATGGTTTTAATAATGTTCCAAGCAACGGTGAAAACACCAACCACAAAGTTGATGATTGGTACAACAAAGTTATAGATAGGTATGAATACTTTTTCCATGAACCAGTTAGAGACTTTCTCCCAAGTGGTTTTAATTTTTGTCCATGCTTTTTCAAAAAAACCACCAATTGGTTCAGCAACGTTGTCATTGAACCAAGTAGAAATATCTTTCCATGTATCTTTAATCCACTTGATTGCATCCTCTGACCATTTGACGATCTCGTCCCATTTCTTCTTGATGGTTCCATTGTCGAACATCTTTCCAATCCATTTGCCAAGATCACCGCCAAAGATGCTCCCTAAGATTCCACCGATAACGGTTCCGATACCAGGTGCGATCATTGTTCCGATTGCAGCTCCACCGATACCGCCTCCTAGATTTCCTGTGAATCCACCGATCTTTTCACCTTTATTATCATTGTTGATGCCGATCAGTTCTGTGGCCGCAATCAGTGTACCGAGAATAGGAATACGTTTTCCGATGCTCTTTGCGCCTTTACCAATATTCCCTAAGAATCCACCGCCACGCCCTTGGTTTGGAGTTGTTGGACGTACCGGCTCACCTCTATTGATCCAAGGCTGGCGATATTCAGGAGGTCTTGGGTTCCTTGGCGGTCGCCCTGCTCCTCCAGCTCCTCCGATTACACCACCGCTTGTTCCTGCTCCCATTCCTCCTCTTAAACCTTTTCCCCATTTGTAGGCAGCAAAAGCGCCAGAAAGAATGGATTTGAGCGGCTTTAATAACGTGGCCACTTTTCCGAGGAATGCGAGTGCAAATGCATTAGCAATCAAAGCACCAGCAATTGATCCTTCTCCTGTTAGGGCATTCCAGTTGATCTCGCCAATTTTCTTGGCGATCCGAATACCTAATTGCACAGGATCAAGAGCTTCAAGAAACGATTCAATGAATATCTTTCCTGCCTTTGCTCCTGCATCAGTGAAACTGTCCTCGGATGATTTGTCATCAATACCAAGTAGACCATTGATCACACCGTTTATGATGCCACCGTAAGTCTTCCCGACATTCTCGGCCATTTTGAAAAGACCAGGTTTCCCCGTCTTCTCCCACCATTGGCCAAATACGTCTTTCGTATTATCAAGGACAAGCTTCCACCGAGTTTCAAAGTCCATTTTTCTGTATTTTTCTAGCTGTTCAAAGTGCTTCTTCAACTTAGGATTGTCTTTAAATTTGACCTTCAGTTCTTGTGTCTGCTTCTTGGAGAGTTTTTCTCCTGGGAACAAAATTTTGAACTGATCACCAATAAATCCGAATACGCTTTTGGTGGGATTTAAAAAGCTCTTCGCAAAGGCTTTACCAGCCTTTTCAGCTTTGTTTGATAGATCAGTCAGCACAAAGGAATATTCCCCACGCCACGTTCTAAATGCTTCGAGAGCGGGCTGAAACGCAGCTGCTAGTCCCTTACCCCACGGCATCAAAATAGAGTTGTTGATGAATGATTTAACACCCAAGAACAAGTTGGCTAGGTTGTCCGACATTTTGATCATCATGTCGTTGTATTTGCCAAATTCCTTCGTGACTTCTGGCCACGTTTTGGAGATGTCTTTTCCGCTCTTGGCAAGTTTTTCGAGCTTACCCCTGGCATCACCAGAGATCGCCCCCATTTCTTGCAAAGCTGCCGTTGCGTCACCGATAGGACGCCCCGATTTAATGCCGTCATATAAACGCCCCATCCATAACGCAACTTCGGAAAATGGCCGTTGAACACCTGCAGCAACGTCCCCGACTAGCTTCATGCCTTCTGTAGTCGATAGAGCGTTCCCTGTGAATACTTGAAGGACACGACTTGACTCGAAAATCTCATCACGAGTAAATGGCGTTTGCCCGGCAAAGGCTGTCAGCTCGTCCAGACGTGCATCTGCTTTTCCTCTGCTGCCGAGCAGTGTTTCAAAAGCCGTGGTCATGTTCTGTCGATCCGCTACCATTTTGAGCGGCACGACAATACCACCTGTTGCACCGGCACCCACTCCAAGCAAACCAAGTGTGCTGGTGACAGCTGACACGATCCCTCTCAATGGCTTTGTGATAAGATCAAGGACCTTGATTGTGGTTGTGTAAGTCCGTCCCAAATGGGTATTTGCAAATGAGACAGCTCCACGTACTGGAGCGGTGAAACGGTCGATCGCATTGATCGCCACCCTGTATTCAGTCCCTAACGTGTTCCGTGTATAAGACGCTATACGACTGACTGTTCGTCGAACCATATCAACGGCTCTAATGGTATAGCTGTAGCCCCGGCCAAGCTGACGCGCTGCATATGAAGCAATACGTCTGATCCCTGCGGTTGCACGATCATGAACCGTTATGGCAAACCGTTCTACTTTACCAAATTTCCGATCGATGTAACGACGCAACCGAACAAGTCCTGGTGTTGCCTGATCTTTAATGCGCATCAGCACACTATGAGTACGCGGCATCTTGCGTTGTAAGAAGCCATTGAACTTTCGTAGTGCTTTTGTGGCCAGATCATTTACATCAAGCGTCAGCTGATAAGTTCGCGCAAGATCGCGCAATACAAACCGCTGCACACGTCTTAATGCAATTGTGGCATTGTCCCTGATTCTTAAAGTGATTGGCCGCTCTGATCTGCGGCGCAATCTATCAAGTCGTTCTAGGTCCCCTCTGATCAAACGCAATTTACGCGTGATGCGGTCTTGTAAATCAAACCGAGCTGTCAAACGAGCCATGTCTTATCCCCCTTTCTTCGATTCTTTTTCTAACACTTCAAGTTTGTGGGCTATCAACCCAAACAAAAAGGCCTTGAATTGCCTTGGCGCTTCATAGACCTCTAAGAGTTCAGACGGGGAGTAATGAAGCTCATGCATGCAGTAATAGAGATACACAGCCTCTTTGTTCCCGTCTTTTATTAGTTTTTTGCTTCAGTTTCTAAGTCTTCAATTTCATCTTCAAACCCGTTGACCTCAATGGCTTTGTTTAACCAGTTCGCATATTCACCGCCGACAGACAGGACACGCTTTGCCACTTCGACTGGATCTTGTGTGCTGTATGCTTCGCGCAGTTCTTTTGATTTGAAATCAGGGTAAATAGTTGATTCAACCGCAATACGTGCATAGAAGCGTTGAGAATCCAAGTCTTTTACACGTCCACGACCTTTAACATTTTTGAAAGTCGTGTTTTCTTTCTCCAGTTCATCGATGCGCTCTGTTGTGATCGCTTTGAATACGAATGGAATCACTTTACCTTCTTTATCAACGAAACGCTTTGAAATGATTGATTTGACCTCTTCCGCTTCTGTTGTTTGTCCTGGCATAAAGAATGAAAGATCATATGTGTTGTTTGTTTGTTTTTCGCTCATGTTTAAAAACTCCCTTTGATTTGTTTTTTTGAATACAAAAAAGCACATCCATTTTTTGAATGTGCTTTCCAATGTTTTCATGTATAATATAAATCGTACAATTGAACGGCTTACTCAAGGGTGGTCTGGCTCATCCCCGTAAGAAAGGGGGTGATGCTTATGTCAACGTTTCAAGCGATTTCGCTCATGCTTTTATTTGGGATGTTTATCCTTGCCCTGTTGACGTA
This sequence comes from Bacillus sp. JUb11, assembly GCF_024807925.1. NCBI lineage: Bacteria > Bacillati > Bacillota > Bacilli > Caryophanales > Bacillaceae > Bacillus > Bacillus sp. JUb11. The sequence continues at coordinate 27,595 of NZ_JANUEZ010000002.1, forward strand.
TATAAACAAAAAATAGGCCTCCCTTGAGCCTGGTAAGTTCGTAGGGATTGCCTATCCTTGTTGCTTCACCTGATTTAAGCCAGCCCCTTGAAGGGCCTCATTGTACATTGCCGGGATGTTGACGCATCCTGGCTTCTTTTTATTTTATGCAAATTGCTTTGCATGTAAACAAATTTTTTCTCAAAATGAAAAGGGAGGGTTCACTATTATCCCTTTTATCCCATGTATCCCATTTATCAAAAGTATATCATATTTGTACAAAAAAAGTGAAAATACTTTATTTAAAAACATTCACTAGTCAGTTCTTTTGTTACATTTTCTATAGTGATTAAATTTTAAAAGGAATCCTTCAGCTTCTCAGGAAGATCAAAGTCCTCAAACGTGAAAGGAACCTCTTCTTCCAGTGCTTCTGAATCCACATCAAGCCCCGCGATCTTTGCAGAATCGAAGTTCACATCAAATAATGTGACACGCTCTGTGCCGCGGCCGGATGATTTGTCATCCAGTACAGCTTGAATAGTGAAGTATGGGTCTTCCCCTTTCTTCACATAGTTGAGCATGAGCTGAACGAAACGTGATGTGACTTTATAGAATGTCGCCGTTCCTGTTCCATTTGCCCCCGTTGTTTTATGACCAGTCATTCGGCGGCCCATGACATTGACCTCTGATTTATTCTTCTCCACGTTCGCCTCAAACGTTTTAATGAACGCCATTTCCTCACCATCGAGGAATAAGCGTCCTTCCTTACCTGAAATGGTATTCTGCGCTTTAAAAGCCATCTTATCTCACCTCTACATTGAAATAGAATTTTTCAGCTGCATCAACTGGTTGAACAGCTAGATCAATCAAGAAACCGTCACGATCTTCATTTAAAGCGATCATGATGTCAGTCTCAGAGTCAAAGCCAGTGATTCCAGATCCATCTTGGAGCTGCGTGAGATATTGCGTGATGAGTGTTTTCACCAGCTGCAGCCCATCATCAGATGCCGGAATGTCATTTCCGTTGGCTTTACGTAATTTAATCAGATTCTTCAATTCGCGAGTGAGATCGTTGTTGATCGCATCGAGCACACGAATGATTTTGTTTTTCCCGAATGTCTTGTTTTTCTCCGTTGTATAGCTTGTCAGAGAGTTGATGTCCTTCTCAACGCTTACTGTGCGATCACGAGCATCAAACGTGAACAAGAATTCGCCTTGCGACAAGCGGTATTCCACTTGATCATTATCAAGACGTTCTAACGTATCAACAGCCCCTTCATATTCAACAAAGGTTAACGACTGATTGAAGTTTGCTCCTGCAGACGCACCGGCAACCCATGCAGTTGCTTTGGCTGGCGTGATCTCTGTGCCATCTTCTAGCAGCACACCACTTGTGACATTGATAATTCCTTCATGATCCGCTGCATAGTTCGGTAAAACACCTTGCACCTTACGCCCTTGATCATCACGCAAACGTTTGACGAAGGCCACAAATGTTGCTTTTAGTTGCTCGCTAGTGTTATTAGGCAGCGCGATCACGTCAAAGTATTCTGTTTCAGCTGCTTCTAAGAAAGCTGTATAATCTGCCACGCTTGGCACACCATTTTTCCCGCCGCTTAGTGTTACACCAGCGGTGATCGTCACTTCACCTTCACCGGAGAATGAAACATATTTGTTTTGCTTCAGCTCTTTGACATCAGTGACAACCTGCTTATCAACAATGTCTGTACCAACGTAAGTCACCACATCACGCTTGGAGCTATCCAATACGTTTTCAGTGACTTGGATCGTGACCTCATTCCCTTTCTGTCCACCATAATTAGCAAGAACGTTGAAATTCTCTCTGATCTGAGCCTTTGCTGGCTCACCTTCATTCAGACGGTAAAGCAAGACCGTTTGTGCTTTTTTCTTCGCTTCTCGGAAAAGAAGCAGTGACTTGTCATCGATATTTAATCCGACTTTTTTATTTAAGTCCTCGATGCCTGAGATAGAGATGAACGACTTAGGCTCTCCCCAGCTCATTGTGATTGGAAGTGCAACGGTTCCGCGATCACCTAAAGTGATACGTTGCTGTGCTGTGGTTTTGAAATTGAAGTAGATACCAGGGCGCTTCTTTTCTGTACCTGGTGTAAAAGTACCTCCATTCATGCTTAAACCTCCTTAGACAAAAAAGCATCAATCTGCTTCTTTGCTTCTGTTTTTGTAATTGGTTGATCTTTGATATAAAAAAGAGCACCTTCAAGAATTTCTGGCTTTACGCCAAACAATTCCTTGCTGTGCTCTTTCAAGGCTTCAAATGAAAATGCTGCTTCTTTAGGAAGAACTGGAGCGACTTTCTCTTCTTTCACCTGTGATTCATTTTTATTCTTGGCCACTTTTTATCACCCCATCTGAAAAATTTATGTCGTCTAGGCTCGGTTGCTCTTCTCGGTTGTACCAATAGGCGCTATCCCATGTGAGGACAATCGTTGCCACGCCTTGATCACCATTCCTAGTTTCTGCCCTCTTAATGCGAACATATTGATCGAGCGGTTCACCTTCTTCACTGACCATCGGAATAATATTCCGATCAGCTGACAAGGCATCTACAATCGATTCAGCTGCATCATGAGCCTGTCCAGAATCTTTGTGAAACACTTTAATATGCAGCGTGTAGGTTTTAAGAAACGTTGAAACAGTATCGTTTTTTGTATTTGTCCATGCTGCAGGAAAGTACATCGATGGGACCTGAAACTGTTCAGGAATCTCTTTTTCATATACTTTCACCGGAAACTGCTTGTAACAATAATTCATGATGGCGCCGACTTCTTGATTCATTTAATCACCGCCAAATTGTTCATCGATCCATTGCTGCAGTTTGCGGTCTAATGATTGTTCAAACATCTGTTCAAAAATTGAAAGTGCATTATCCCAATAGCCGCTCCCCTCAACCCATTGAAATTTCAGGAGCATCCCTGTTTCAGCATTTGGGTCATATTCAAAACGAGCACCAACCCATCTACCAGGAACCCATCGTCTATCCTGATTCTTGGAGGGATCAATGGTAAAATGACCATCATTTGTGTACGACGCGTATTCTAGGTTTGTCCCTACATCCAACGTCAGACCGCCACTGCTCATCGAAAAGACGTTTTCTTGGTCGCCTTTTTGGAATGAGTTGAGCAAACGACGAGCATCCACCGTTTTTGTACGGATAACTTCATCTTGAACGATGTCTAGGAACTCATAACCCATCGCTTCCAACCATTCTTCATATTCAGCTTGCAAGCCGCCATTAACAGCGGCATTCAAGTCCTCAATGAATTGATCAAGACCATCTATCCTCATAGGCTTTCACTCCTCATCGCTACCACCTCAATGTGGTGATTTTTGATCCGTCTGGGCTTTTGGAGTTTCAAAGTAATACCTTCCCATACCACTTTATCGTTCAGGCGGACATCAGCAGTAATAGGAAAATGAACAAGGTACGATTGATGAATGGTTGCGTTTGGCTCCTGCTGTGTGATGGATTGGTTTTTCTCCGAAAAATAACATGGCTGCGCAACTTGATCAGGCTCATCAGGATATGAAAAGATTGGCTGCGCATCCTGAACCGGCACACCAAAACGATCTTTTGACAGCTGCTCATTCTTTAAGTGGAAAATATCGCATCGATCCGTTAATAATGATTGATAGCTCATAATGATCTCAACCTCAATTTGACGTTGCCTGGATCTTCTGGCGGTTCCCCCGGCTCAAAGAAATCTATCAACAGGTTATACACATCTGGCTTTGAAACAGCGTTACCATCTGCCAAGGTGTATGAATAGTCACCAATTTTTTCAGACTTGTACCCTTTGATAATTGATTCATCGCCGTTGATCAATGCGAAAAACTGTGCCATTTTAATCAATGCGATCTTTGCTTTTTCAGGAAGCGGCTGATATTTTCCACTTGTGAAATCATGACCTGCGATCTTAAATACCTCAGCTTCAGCCTCAATGATGTCACTTTTCAATAGTTCATCCGAGCGGTTTTTCACGCTCTCGAATACGGTATACGCCCTAACTTCTTCAGGAGAGATCAGCATCGGCCTTACTCTCCTGTTTTTTCTTGTTGCTCTTGGCGCTCAAGGATGAAGGCAATTCTCTCACTCTTATCTTTGAGCTGAGTCGGATCGCCGCCAAGATCAATAACAATGGCTTCTTGTTCAGTTTTGTTCATGCCCTTCAGTTCTGATTCAGTGTAGATTTTTTGTTCTTGTTGGGGTTCTTCTTCCTCTTTCGCAGGCTCTTCATCTTCTTTTGGTTCATCATCCGTTTTTGAATCATCAGCAGGAGCTTTCACTTTCTTACAAGCGAAAAAGTCATTGCCATCGAGATATTGAAAAACCTTTTTCTCAATCTCTTTCTCCTGATTTAAATGAAAGACATGCCCCATCACAGAGTATGTCTTTCCTTTGATCAATTCAGCTGTATACATATTGATCACTCCTTGACCTTGATGATCTTAGCAACAGCATCCTCTTCCTCAAATTTGCTGTCTAGCTTCGCTGTCAGAACAATAATAAATTTACGTCTGCGGATATCCTTTTCAACCTCAATGCGAATATTGCGTGAGAAGCCAAGGATAATGTTTTTCGGATGAGTAAGTAAGATGTCCGAAACATCTGTGCCGTCCTCTCCCATTCCATATGGTTGCATGTTTGCAATACCTTTGACTGGAACACCGAATGCGGAGGAAAGTCCACCTTGTACAGCTGCATCCCCTAGATTCGTTTGACGATCTGCTACTTTGTCTTTCCATTCGACCTCTTGTCCTGGGGAAGTGTAGAAACGGAATTCTTGTGGAACTCGCAAGTATTTTGGCGGAACAGCTTTGTATCCTTGTTTGAATACTTGGCGTGTAAGTGGTTCGCCAGCTACATCTACGATATGGGATGTTGCTTGCTTACGAATACCATCAAGTTGCGCTAGATATGCATCACTAGATTTCGTATCACCATTCAAAATCAATTCTTCAATATCAACGGCTGCACGCTCAGCGAGCATTTGCATGATGGTGTTCTGTAAATTATCACCCTCGATGTTGTTTTCAAGTGTGTCATATGTGATATTTACTTCAGCGATGACTTCTTTTGCATTCAGCTCCACAGTGCTTGTTGTTGGCGCAGACTTTTGTTCATTAGTTAAACCTACACCTTCCTGACCAGCACGTAGAATGCGCTGACCAAAACCAATTTTCTCGATTTTTTGTGCATCGCTATCCATTGGAATGACACGTGCATCTTGTAGCAGTGTTGGTGCATTTTGCACCATACGAATAAATGTGCTAGATTGGGTTGGATTCATTAGACCGCCTGTTTTTAACGTCCCAAGCGTCACTTCCGCTTTGTTAATTACCTCTTGATTTCTCACTCTAGTTCCTCCTTTTTCTTGGCTTAAAGCAAGCCGCCCCATACAGTTTCAGATTTTTGTAAGTCTTGTTGTTGTGCATCCTCTACACCATTACCTTGCGGACGTGCTTTTTCAAGTGCTTCGACTCTTTCAACTACTGGAGCCAATGCCTTTTCTACAGCTGCGGCCATTTCTTTTGCGACCTCTTCATCAATTTGTTTTTCTTGCGGATCAGGTTGCTGCTCGCCTTCGCCTTTTTCAAGGTCTTCCAGTCGTTTTACGACTGGTGCAATTGTTTCATCTAGCATCTTTTGCAGATCTTCTTTGTTCACTTCTTCTTCCTCCTTCTCTTCCGCTTGACTCAACAGATTGTCGATAGCGGCTCTTGCATTTTTCAATTCAGTTAAGTTAGCAGCTGAAAACTTTTTACCTGCTTTTGCGACTTCTTTAGGTGGATCAGTTTGGATACCAGCCAAGTCATCAGTAAGCAAAATCTCTTGTGTGATTTCCACAAAATCTTGCAGTGCTGCCCTCACCTTTTCAGGATCAGTCTCCAAGTCTTCATCGTCGTAAGAATCCCATTTATACAAAACGGAATTCAGCGCCTCTTGTGCCGCCCAAAACTCACGACGCATGCGGCCTTTGTCGTATCTGTTCTTTACTTCTCCTTTTGATAAAAAGAAGTTTTTGAGCAAAGAAAAAAGCCCCTTCTCTTCAGAAGCTGGCTCACGCTCTTGTTTTCCTATGTCTGCTGTTCCGGCCATTGAATATCCGGTGATCTCACCCTTTTGAATCTGTTCCCAAATTTCATCGGAAGCCTTCGTCACAAGGACCCACGATCCTTTCTTGATCATCTCATCTCCCATTTCAAAGTCAGACGGAGCGATATAAGATTCAACGACTTCCCCGACACCGCCTTGGAAATCATGCTGCTTGTCGATCTCACGTGCATCCTTCAGGAACCCATGAGCCGCTTTCTCAATTTCTTCTGGTGTCATAAAGTCTCCATGTGCATCAGCTACGTTTGGTTCGTATACAATTCCATACACAAGACGTTGCACATCATCAGCCTTCGCAATGACTTTGATCTCTTTTTGAAAGTCTGGCTGTTTTTCTGACTTCATAAAAAAGAACTGCTTTTGATTAGCAGCCTTGTCCACGTATGAAACGTGTGTGATCTTTGCATTTATTAATTCCCTTGGCATATGTTCACCCCCTTTCAAAAGAAAAAACTGTCTTTTAATCAGACAGTTTTTCACCACTCATATAATAATCGCCAGTAATTTTTTGCAGCTGTTTAATTAACTTAATTACTGATGAACAGTATCTCATAGCTTCCTTATAATCAAGAAACACTGCATGTGGGTTTTTAACAATATCATTTCTTAGACTCCATAAGCCCAAAATGTTATTAGCCATATTCTGAGAAATATGTTCTTTGTACAGAAGATCTCTCACTATTTCAGGTATATCTCTTAAGTTATTCTCGCTTAATCTAACTACTACATACCTTAATTCTGCCTCAAGCTCCAGCCAAGCTGTATAAACAGCTTCCTCAGGAGACTTTTTTGCCAAACGCTCATAATGTTTTACATATCCAACATCCAGTCCGTTTGTTTCAGCATTATTATGACTATTTTTATTGGGGGCACTTTCATGTTGCTCATCTTCTTTTACATCTTCATTTTGCTCAATTTCATCTAAAGTTTTTGCAAAATCAAGATGAAGAATATCTTTATATTTAAAACTCAACAAATTACCAACTCTACTAAGAATTACTGTTATAGGTTGTTTTAAAATCAAAACCACTATAATAGTTGCTAACGAACCTGAAGTAAGTATTGAAGAAAAGAACTCAAGCCAACTCATATTTCCCCTCATTCCCAAAGTAATGAGGATATTATACTATTTCATTCCATGTTTTGTAAGACTCTTCTTCTAATCTCTTCTTTTTCCTCAGCTGACAATCCTAGTATTACAGGGTCAACCACAGGACCAACCGCACAATGGCAGTTAACCCGCTCTTTTGGCGTGAGTTGTGTATCTCTCGGAAACATGCACCGCTCTCCGCTGCCTGGTATCTCGAATTCCTCATCCAAAGGAATGATCGTGCCATCCAGCTGCACATGACTTTCTCTGGACTGATTCTTTTTCCCGCCGCTGTGTTTCCACTTCTTCCCCGTTACCGCCGGGGATTGGACATAGGATTCATGTTGTGCTACGGAAGAAGCGGTCAACACTTCAGTTACAGCTGTCACACGTGCGCGCTTGCGGCTGAATTCAGGAAGGTCCTTCAGCTCCAGTTCAATTTCTTGTATAGAGCGCCCCTCTTTGATGCCCTCTTTCAGCGTTTGCTCTATGGCTGTATGAGTATTCAGCTGCATCAGCTGCGCCAATTCCTGTGACCATGATTCAATCCACTGTTCAGTTTTCTCAGAAAGCACCTTGAATGGAATATCTGCATCGATGGAATGCATGATCTTCTCAGCCAACTGTGTGACGGTGAGTGTTAGAAAGACAGCCGTTTCTTTTCCAAACAGCTCCGTAAATTCATCAGCTGCAAACAAGTCATTTTGAAAGAACGCTAGAATTGATTCTAACGTCTCCGAATCGTCCTTGGATATAAAACCATTCAGTTCATTCAAAAACGTCCTGCGTTGCAATCTGAGAAGTTTTGCGGTGGTTTTCTCATACTCTTCCACCAAAGAGGGAACGTCCTTCAGTTCAGGGAAATCAGCTACAGCTGCTTCTAGTTCTTCAACCTCATCCGATTCCGCTTTTTGCACAAAGGTATTGATGTTTTTTATCAGTTGATCAATCTTGCTCATTTGTGGATCTCCTCTAGTTCATCCCTAACATCTTTTAAGAGATGGATCAGATCTTCCTGGGAACCCGCAGATTTTTGAAGAACCGTATCAAGCAAGCTAGTTGATACCTTTGGCTTAGCCTCAATTGGTCGGTGATATTCTTCCTCTGGCCATTCTTCAAGTGTCTTACCAAGAATACGCCCAGCCAGATCACGCAGGTCGTTTGGCGAAACCGCTCCTGCTTGAATAAACGGCGTAAGAACCTTTGCGATTTCGAGCGGATCACGAAAGTCAGGACCATTCAAAATGAGCCGCACATGCCAGAGATCAAGATCAGGAAGAAAGAGTGTATTGAGCTTGCCTGTGATGATCATTCTTTCTGGCTGAAATACCTGTTCCTCTGTCGTCTTTCGAGCGGTGTCAGCTGTCGCCTTGTTATAATCCTGTGATTCGCCTGTGTAGATCGGCGGCAGACGGAAAGAAGAACGTATCTTGTTTCTCGTCTTCTCGTCGTATTCAAGGAACAGCGCATCCTCCTGAAGAATCTCGGCCAGTGATTTTATATTCACCTTCACATTAGCCGGCTCTTCATCGTTCGATAGCTCATCCTTCTTCGGAATCCCTTCCACTTCGAGCAACAGGAATTTATGTGCATTGTCTGATCCTTCGATGCCGTTCATGTATTCCTGCAGCTGTTCATATGACGATTCAGAAAGCATCCCATTTTCCACTGTGATGGCTGCCGGCACATGCCGCCCTTGTTTAAAGTACAGATAGTTCAGCTCTTCAGCTTTTCGCGCTCCGTACATATTGACGATGTTACCAATCCAACGGGGAACACCATATGTACCGCTACCAATCTTGAAGTGAATGACTTCGCTTGCTACAAGTTCAGGGGGAGTTTTTTCGCTATATTCTCCCGTAGCAGCGTTCATTGTCCTTGGATCGCCGTACTCCTTAAAGAAAACTTTTTTAGTGTTGACCTGTTGCACATACTTCCTGAATCTTTTCTTCCGTTGCAATGACTTCACTTGTCCGCTTTCTGTGTATCGGAATTCGACATCAACAGGATCACTCAGCTTACAAACTCGTAAGTATTGTGCATCCAGATATTCAATACCTGCAGGTTTCCCTGTACCTTCTCGCAGCACTTCGACAAATCCATTACCTGTTTTCTCTCGGTCTTCTATCACATAACCAAGGACCACTTCGGCTGACTCATCATAGTTCATATATCTGGCAAACTCTTCAAGCCTTGTCCATTCCTTCTCGGCTGTCTTCTTTTTGACCGGTTTTACATCTTCCGCATTAAAATCAAAGGCGTATTCTACCCCAAAGCCAAAGCCTAGAATATTTGTTTTATATGCATCTATACATTGTTGAAGAATGGTAGAATACTCGGCCATTTGTTTGAGCTCTTTGATATTGTATGGCGGCTCGATCACATCATCAGCATCGTAATTAAATCCATCATCATAAATCTGCTTAGTGGTTTCAGACACATTGGCCTTCATCACTGTTGCTCTGACCGTTTTCATCAGCGTGACCTCCTTTCTCTGTTCGGGCGTGTCCGCTCTTTTGGTTTCTCTTTCAGGTCCGTTACCTCATAGTCATCAAGCGCATACCAGATGGCCGACAACGTATGGGGATCAATCTTAAACTCGTCTTCTATGATGTTACCGTTTTTATCAGTCTTGTAAGTAAGCGGCTGAAGCTCATAGATTGTGTTTTTGCATGCATCTGAACAGATGATCTTCTTGAACCGCTTGATCTTCTTGGTGTACTGCAAGCGTGATCCTTGAAACTTATGAGCGGCCACCATGTTGTATCCCATCTTCCTGAAGTATGCGATTGTTTTCGGTTCAGCTGCATCTGCTTTGATCAGCTCTTTTGTTTTGGCAAATTCGATGAGCTCTTGTACAGTTTCATCATCGGTTGTGCCCTTTTGATAATACTCCCAATAGATGTATAGATATTTCTTCTCGTGATCGACAGCCAGTCGAATCAAAGCGTTATATGACTCTACGAAACCAAAGTCCATGCCCGCTCTAAGTAAAGGCCGATTTATATTTGAGATGGCCAGCATCACATCTTCATGCGGCTGCACCTCGAATTGTGGCAGCACACGAATTCCATTTATGCCAAAATGACCTTTTCTCGCAATTCGATAAAGGTCGGGATCATATTCTTTCAGTTCATCCAGCTGCTTAATATAGCTGACCGGAAGGAATAAGTTGTCTTCAGCTGTAGAATGATGATAGTACGTATCGTTGATAGCGATCGTTCGCTCTTTATATAACCTTTCATCATCCAGGATAAATCGGTTGTTTTGATCATCCTTAAAGAAATGTCTGTACGTCCAATTATCCTGACCGACAGGGTTCGTTGATAAGATCATGTGCAGCTGCAACGTTGGATGACGCAAACGACCAAGCAGCTCCTTGAATCCCTCGTACTTAACCTCAGAACACTCTTCAATCCAAATGATTGAGATGTTGTTGATCGACTTCAATTTGGTTGGCTTGTCAAGACCTTTGAAAATGATCCGGCTCCCGTTATGGAATTTAAGCATGAGCGGTGAAGTCCGGCATTGAATGACATGATCAAGTCCAAGATCATTCACGATCTCTTCAAACAGCGAAAAGGTTGAATCCCTGTGTGTGTCATAGACTTCACGAATCACAAGAGCGGTTCGCTTTTCATCTAGTAACTTCAGAATGAGCTTCAGGGCAATGTGATAACTCTTAGATGATCCATAACCGCCCACCAAGAATTGAAACTTCTGATCCCAATCAAAGAGAAAATCTTCAAAGTGTGGATTGACTTCCTTCTCCATCATTTGAACCATCAGCCATCACCTTTTTTCTTTGCTCTCTTTATAGTAATTTGAACCGAATCATCGACAGGTCGAGCGGTGATCCGCTCCAGCTCTGCCTCTCTCGTTCTGTTTGCAAGATCAAGACCTCTGAGTCTCAATTCATGCTCTGACATAGTTTTCATAATTTCGTGTTTCTGCCTAATGGCTTTAAGACGTTTGTCTGTTACTCGCGTCAATGCTTCCTCTATTTCAAGGATGCGGTCAATCACAGGTAATTGAGTTTCTTCCACCTCAGTGACTACAAGACGTTCATTGATGATTGGAACGTATTTGACAACACCATTCTCACTTGTCGAAGGTGCGACATCTTTTGTTTTTCTAAGTTGCTGAAGAACACGTCGCTGATTATCGGTTAAACCATTTTCATACTTCATGATTCTATGCATCATACGCCGCTCTCGAATACTAAGCTCACGTATGGTCAATTCAATTTGATAGAGCGGATCGGTCTCAATCTGCTCAAAGAGCTCTTTTTCTGTGTCGTCCATATAATCGAACATGATAGATTCATATTCACCTGTCCGCACAGAATTTCTGTTCCCTTTTGGAGCACCACCAGTATTCCCTTTTGCATTTTGGTTACCTGGTGGCGCTTTACCACCTTTATTCCCTTTGGCGTTTTTACTCCCTTTGGGAGCCCCAGGGCGTTTAGTAACGTTACCATTGGTTTTCTCTTTGGGTTTAGTAACTTTACCATTCAATTTCTCATCCCAAGAGTCTTGGTTCTTCCATTTGCGGATGAGCGATTGTGAACACTCTAATTCTTCAGCAATGTCTTTCAGCAAACGGGTTCCGTTGCTTTCTTTCCACAATTGGAACGCCTGATCTCTTTTGGGATTTCGCGGTCTAGCCATTACATATCACCCACCTCCGAACTGCTTAATTAAGTTTGAGTTGTTTTCAAATTTCATCGTTCTTGAGTAAATACATTTCTAACTCAATGAGTTTTTTCAGATCTTCCACAGTAGTCAATTTGATGTTTCCTGCTTTGAAATCTCTGACCCATTGTGCAATACCTGCCTGCGTGATCTTTCTTAAATTCGCAGTGGCTTTCTCTATATCCTCAGCTTGTTCAGCCTGTAATAAAAGCAGCATTTCTTCTCTTTCTTCATCATAATGAGAACAAATGTTCTTATTTTCTCTTGTCATACTCCCTGTCCTCCATTACAATATGGTTTGAGAGCGTGATATTTTCCCACAAACGCGGCCGCGTCTTGATCACGCTCTTAGGCAGGGAGCTTCTTTCTGTCTTTGAAGGGAGGGTGTTGTCAGCACCCTCTTTTTTTATTTACAACGAGTCAACAAGCTCTGGAGTGATACCTGTGAATTCCGTGAATCGCTTTTTAATAACGTCACAGAAGTACGGATCAAGCTCTAATAAAAAAGCTTCTCTATCTGTTTGCTCACATGTCATAAGAGTTGACCCGCTTCCCCCAAAGAAATCCACCACTTTATCACCTTTTTTACTGCTATTACTCAATGGGATATTTATTAGCTCAAGTGGTTTTTGAGTTGGGTGTACATACTTTGATGTGTCACCACGCGAAACCTCCCACACAGTTGCAGGACCAGTTTCTTCTGTCAAATCCGTTCTCCAAACTGTAGTTTGTTTTCTATCCCCGTACCAATTAGGGGAATAACCTCTTTTAAATGCGTAGAAAACAGGTTCATGCATATATCGGTATTGTGCCCAACCAAATGTCGGTGAATTTTTCACCCAAACGCATTGTGATCTTATATCAATAGCAGCATTACGCATTTCATTTTCAAAAGCACGTTGATATGATGCAGCATGAAAAATATAGATAGCCGCCTTATCATCCATGATCCTTGAATAATTAAGAAAAATCTCTCTTAAAAATGAATCAAATTGATCATCATTCATCGAATCATTTAAGATCGATGCATGGCCATCATCTTTCAACTTCTTGCTATCACTTTTAACAGCCACATTATAAGGTGGATCAGTAATAACTAGATCGGCTTTATATCCCGACATTAGACGATCAACGTCAGCCGCTTTTGTGGCATCACCGCATACTAAGGTGTGGCGGCCAAGCCGCCACACATCTCCATACTTTGTTTCAGGCTCACTGATTTGTGATAGAGCTTCAGAAACATCAAAGTCATCATCTTCTACAACTGTATTTCCGTTGTCTACAGACAGGTTTTCTAGCAGCTCCTCATATTCTTCTTGAGAATACCCAATGATGTTTGTATCAAAATTGTTTTCCTTCAGCTCTGATAAAAGAGCCTCCAGTTTTTCCTCATCCCAATCGCCTTCAATTTTGTTTAATGCAATATTGAGCGCCTTTTCTTCTTTTTCGTTCAAAGAAACCACAGACACTTTGATTTCAGTTGGGTTCGATTCTAATAAAATTTTGAACCTTTGATGTCCACCTACTAAATTACCTGTCTTCTCGTTCCAGATAAGCGGATCAATATATCCGAAATGCTCTATCGACGCTTTCAATTCTTCGTATGCTTTGTCACCTGGTTTCAGATCAACACGTGGATGATAGGCAGCGGGATTTATTTGGCTGACGGGTATATCTTTTATGATCAATTGAAACACCTCTTGTATGATTTCATGTTGTTTACTTAAACCATTGCAAATGTATCTGTTCTGCGATCCGTTTCATCATTACTGGAGGAACGCTCATACCGCATACATACTGCGTTGATGCATCCATAAAGTCATAATCCAACGGAAAAGATTGCATCAAAATAATATCCCTTTTTGAGATGTAATATGGTTCGTCATATCTAATAAAGACAGAACCGCTCGCTAGTGTTGGCGGAACTAAACTGTTTTTAACTAATACTGTATTGAAATTCCGCTCTTTACCTTCTGTTCGTTTAGTTATGTCTCCAATGTTGCCGTCAGATGGCTGCCGCTTAATCCATCTTTTATACGTTTTACTCGATTCATTCAGCCTTGACCCATGTCCACTTCTAAACTCTCCATATGTGATTGGTGGTTCATTGAAAGCCAATTTCAGTGGTGGTAAGTTCAAGTCCTTTCGGCGGCCAATGAAAAAGACCCGCTCTCTTCTCTGCGGGACTCCCATTGTGGCAGCGTTCAGCAAGAACAGCTGAACGTCATACCCTATTTCTTTTGCACGCTCTATGACAAGTTTCACATACCCTTTAGCTTTTCCTTTGATCATGCCGCTTACGTTCTCAGCTACAAAGGTTTTAGGTTTCAAACGTTCCACAGCATCTAGGTAATGAAAGAACAAATCGTCTAGTTTTTGGACAGCTTGGCCCTCTCTGAACGCCTTTTCTCTTCCCCAATCCTCTTCTCTTTTTCCGGCTGTTGAAAACACGCTGCATGGCGGCGATCCGTCAAACACATCAAGATTCATGAGTTCTTCAGGAAGATCGGAGAGCGGGATCTGATTAAACTCTCTAATGTCCATGAGATAAGGATATTTCGGCTTGTGATTCTTTTTATAGATTTTCATCATTTGCGGATCGATCTCGCAGTTTCCCAGCAACTCAAACCCTGCTAATTTGTAGCCCATAGATGAGCCACCACCGCATGAGAATGTACTGAACACTTTCAACCCATTGGAAGGGATGTTTTTAAGATCACTCAATTTCCATCTATAGTTCATGTCGTCACCTACTCATTGTATGCAAAACCGCATTTAGGACACGTATGTTCAAATTGATCGTCTCCAAAGTCATCTAAATCAATTTCTTTACTTTCAGATACAGTTCCACCTTGCCCTGTATGCTCCAGTTGCTGCAATATGTCCTCTAGTTCTGTATCACTGAATCCTGTTGCACTTAAATCATATCCTGATTTCTCTAGTTCCTTAATTAGCTCAGTGAGTTTGTATTCATCCCAATCACCATCTATCTTATTAAGGGCAATATTCAAAGCTTTTTCGTCTTGTTCATTAAGCGATACAACTGATACAAGAATTTCACTTGGATTGTCCTCCATCAATACCTTGAAACGTTGATGACCTCCTACAAGATGGCCAGTCCGTTCATTCCATACTAAGGGATCAATGTATCCAAATTTTTTTATTGAGTTTTTCAGAGAGTCGTATTCAGGATCTCCTGGTTGCAGATCAATTCGGGGGTTATATGGTGATGGGTTAATTTTATGTACGGGAATTGTTTTGATGTTCATCGCTGTTTCCTCCTATAAAAACAAATGATGCCGCCCTGAAGGCGGCATCAACTGCTTACTTGATGTAAAATTCGCTAGTGTGGAATGTTCCAAGGGTTGCAACATGATTGCCCTTTTTGTCATAGCGTTCTACGTCCACTCTGAATCGATAAGTGCCTTTCTTGTTACCGAATGATTCTTTGATGTCAAATTGGTCATAAAGTTTTTCACCTGGGTTAAGCGGGTTCGGGGAATTTGTTTTAATTGTCTCCCACTTCCCATTAACCTTTCTTTGTGGAATAAGGTTGGGACCAGCACTAAAGTCGTTGTGGTTTTGCACCGCAATTCGTACGACCTTATCCTCTCCAATTTTGTGATTAGCTTTTGTCGGGTTCGCCGACACTCCAAATCCTGATGCCATGCTCATCATCTCCCTTTTTTATTTTTGCGCTCCTATCCCTCACCAAAGCACGTGCAGCCATACACCCAAAAGACGACTGTTCCCATTAGGTTATCGTTTCCTCCGGATACGGCCCCCTTGTCTTTGATACGTTTCGCGTCTCGTTCCCATGATTTCTTCCCAATCTCGCTTTGTTATCGGATCAGCATCGCTCTTCTTACTATTAGAACCAGGAGCAATGCTTTTAAATTGCTTTAATGTCTCTTTAGAAACAGAATCCCTGATCTTCATTTCACTCGCTCCTTGCCGAATAAGCACCACCTTACGCTATTCGCTTAAATAGATTTTGATTTTGCAATGATGACTACACTCCGAGAGGATGCCAAGTACAGTCAATCATCAATTAAAATGAAAAACTGTCCTCGATACGGCTGCCGCAGACCAGCTGCTATCCAGGCTCAGAATGTCCCTCTCGTATGGCCACATTCCTCAACACCTTTGTTCCGTATCCAGATACGCCATTGATAAGGGAAAGGCGCGTCTCCCAATAAAAAAAGCGGACACCAATCAAGGCACTTAGAGTGCTCAATGATCAGCGTCCGCAGGTTCTTCCTTCTGGACAAAATATTCACGTTCGTTTTGCTTGTCTCTATCATACGATGATCCACTTAGGAAAAAAGGTCCCCTTTTTATCCCCCTTTTTGTCGGTTTTTTCAAAAGATATTTAAGTACCAAAAAGCCCTTACATATTTCTCCTTATCTAATATTATGTCATGATTACAATTTTTTTAGGAGTGTGTTCAAATGAGCTATAGGCGATGTTGTCGTTGTGGAGAATGGTTAGATGTTTGTTGTTGTATAAAGACAGTTTGTGTTCCTGGAAGGCGTGGTCCTGCAGGAATACCTGGTAGACGAGGTGCTACTGGCCCTGCGGGTCCCCCTGGTCCTACTGGTGCTACTGGAGCTGCAGGGGCTCCTGGTGCTACTGGTGCCACTGGTCCTACTGGCCCTTCAGGGGCTACTGGCGCCACCGGTCCTACTGGTCCTTCAGGGGCTACTGGCGCTACCGGTCCTACTGGTCCTTCAGGGGCTACTGGCGCTACCGGTCCTACTGGTCCTTCAGGGGCTACTGGCGCTACTGGGGCTACTGGTCCTTCAGGGGCTACTGGCGCTACCGGTCCTACTGGTCCTTCAGGGGCTACTGGCGCTACTGGGGCTACTGGCGCCACCGGTCCTACTGGTCCTTCAGGGGCTACTGGCGCCACCGGTCCTACTGGTCCTTCAGGGGCTACTGGCGCCACTGGGCCTACTGGCGCTACAGGGGCTACGGGTGCTACCGGTCCTACTGGCGCTACAGGGGCAACAGGTGTTACTGGCCCTACTGGAGAAGCCTGCTGTCCATGTACAAATCTATTAGCTAACCCTGGATTTGATTTATCAGCTACTGGGGCACCACCCGCATCATGGACATCCGCTACAGCTACTGTAGTTGATTTCCCAGATGCTCATAGTGGTCGTTTTGTTGGAAGTCCTACAACTCCAACCATACAATCGGTTAGTATTCTAGGTTTAGACCCTAACCCTCCTGTTGGAACAGTAGCAACTCCTGGCTTTATCAACCAAATTGTTCCTGTTTCAGAAGGTTGCTGCTTTACTCTTACGTTTGCAGGTGATGTGCGAGCAGGAGGAGTATTAGTTGCATCGGTTTCCTTCCCACCTCAAACATGCCCACCATTAATCACTAATACGGGTACTGCTGAAGGAACAGTGACAACTAACCCAATATTTACAGAGGATATTCCGCATATTATAGCGGTATCTAACCAACCTCAAAGTGTCTTTCAAAATTATTCATTAACAGTTTGTGCACCACCAGGAGCGACTACGGCTTGTATCACTTTCCAAAATATAGGTAACCCTGCTCCAGGGAGTCAAGCTTTAGTCGACAATGTCGTCTTTAAAAATGCAGGTGGCCCATGCGATACGTGTGTTCAAAACTTTTAATATTAAAGAATTGGCAAAGGCATGTGAGTAAATATGGCTAGAAACTGCGGATGCGGAAGAAGAGTTTATAAAGAAGGAGATTTCATTGTTAAAACGAGCTGCCCTGAAATCACTTTAGAAATTATCCAAAAGGAAGATTTGTGTTTTCAAGTTAAAGGAAAAGTATCATGCAATACACTTCCTTTACAACATGTGAATGTAAATTTATCAAGTTCATCTGAAAGTATTTTAAAACCTCAAATATCTACTACTGATAAAGATGGAGGATTTTCATCAGAATTAAATTTATTAGAGAATTCAGCCAAGGAAGTTGAAGTTACAGCAACTGTGATATCTAATAAATCACCTGTAAAAAAGTCAATAACAATCAACTTTTAGTTTTAAAACTTTTTCTAAAGATTAATAAAAGATACACTAAGATTTCTTACAAAGAGAGGGGTTAATTTCACACTACCCCTACTCTTTTTCTTAAAGACTTTACTCTTGCAGTAATTAAATGATTCCAAGCGCTGTCGAAAGGTTAAACGTCGCTTGCTTTTTCAATTTGTAATACCGGTCCTTCTTCAGCCCCAACTCTTCACATACCTCTAAATCTTTTACGAATCGTGATGAGAGATACTTCATGCGGATGATGTCTTGCTCAATTTCATCTAGGCTGTTTTCTAGCGCTCTTTCTATCTGTCGAACCTTCAGTTCATTTAAAACTTCCTGGTTCCTGAGAGAAGGAAAAAGGCCTGTTGCGCCGTTTGCCTGCTGTTCCTTTCTGTTTTCCTCCTTCACCTTAAGGGCCCTATAGACCTTCAGCTCCTTGATTAGAGCATTTCTTACTTGTTTCTCATCGATACCTGGCAGTAGACACAATTGTTCAGCTCCCATGTTTCTCACCCTCCTTCTATAAACAATGAAAGACATAGACCAAGGCAATTTTGCACCGATCTATGTCGTATGATTTATTCTTCTAATTGCTGAAAAGCTGATTCAATCTTTTCAAGAATCCCTTTTTCGATTTCAGTTAGCTTATGGCCGTGCATTTTTGTGTGTAGAATGTTGTCCTTGATAGCAACAAGTTCTGATCTATCAAATTTGAAAAATCCTTTAAAGCAGTCAGGAAGAATATCTATTTCCACTTCGTCTCCAAAAACGTCTTCATGCAAGAAGAGAAACCATGTATCTTCGTGATGATGCTCCCCTCGTTCCAAAATGTCTTCTTTTGTTTCCGCGACTGTTTGGAGCAGAAAGCCGCTCTCGTTGATTAGTTTAGTTTCATCTGATAGGTTTGATAATTTAATTGTCATTTCCGCACCTCGAATGACGGCGTATAGATATGGCCTTTGACGCCTGTCCAATTTTTATATTTATAGATGGTCATCTTGATACGATGCGTACCGGATGTGTGATTGACTATATAAAATTCTTTTGCAGGTGTGGCGTTCTTAAATGATCCAACCAAGCTGAACCGCTGATCTTTCCATTTGCCACCTACTCGTTTTTGCAAAGTGAAACGATAATATACCGTTTCAGAACCCGTTTTACTTGCTGTGACATCAATACTCTTGGCTCGCGGCGTATATGAATTGGCATCCGTTGATACGCTGACTGTATGTCCTCCAATTGTTTTATATCCGCTCGTTACTGCCGCAGCAGACGGCGCACAAAGCACCGAAGCAACAATAATAGATAGTGTGATTAGTAGTTTCTTCATTGTTTACTCTCCCTTTTCAATTCGCCAATTTTAGAATATATAGCTGCCATCACTATGCCTGTTTTAGTGATTTCAGGATCATTAGCAATTAACTTGTTTTGATTTAACCTTACTAATTGCTGTCTGGTGATGAGTTGCAAATTGTCTAGTTTTACATTGAGCTTATTCCCGTCTAAAAAAATTAAACAATGGCCACTTGGGATCGGTCCGTTTTCTTCTTCCCAAAGCACCTTATGCTTATGTTTCCATCGTTCTTGCGAAGGCCCATCATCAGACACCTTGATCAATATATAACCGTCTCGATCAACTCTTTCATAACCTACAGGCTTGTAATTTGAAGGCCTGTGTCCTGGTTTGAAAGATGTTTTATTTCCGCCAACATTATAAATGCCTTTTGTACCTTTATTGAGCGGTGCATGCCCTTTGGGGAAATAACCGCTTAAACCGCTAGAGATTTTACGATTATGCTTCCAGGTCTTCACTTGTTGTCTAGTAACATTTAAACCAAATTTCTGGTTGATCAAATCTGCTAGTTCTTGATTGAGTAAACCTGCAGCATGTGAACGGATGAAAGATTCTTGTTCTTCAGTGAATAACCTCACCTTTATCCCTCCAGCATTTTCGGTTTCTCAAGATCTTTTGATTTGTACTCTGTATGAAATTTTTGCGCTTGTAATACTAGTGCTCCATTAGAAATTATGCGATTGGCCACATCAGTAACAGCTTTGGAACGTTCAATTTCTTCTTGAAGTTCCTCACCTTTTAAGTCTTCGTCACTCAACCGCTCCAGCTGCGCAAATAAATGGTTGTTCAAGTCTCCTAATGTATTTCTCATCTTCATTCATCCTCCTCATGTCTTGCCTTGATCCTTTCAAATTCTTCGGTTGTATAATCTACATGAACAGGATCGTAACAGTTAGTGAGATCATTAATATCAAGAGGAGCATTGTGTTGAGACACTAGGTTGTAAAAATCGGTTAAATCTTGATCACTTGGCTTCTCACGATCTTTTCTAATGAGACACAACGCATCTATAATTTCTTTTACATCTCCATTAGGATCAGTTAAATCCATAAAATCAGGTCCATAGCTTAGATAGCGTTCAGTTCGTTTGTTTTTAAATACAATCGCTGGCACAGTTTTCATATCAGAAGCCCTCCTGCAAATCTTGTATATCGCCTTGATAAAACGTCTGTTGCTTAATTACTACAAATGTAATAGGGGTACTTCCTAACTGTGTGTAGGACCCGAATTGTTTAAGTAGAGCTTGTTTCGTTTCTTCCGCCGTTGGGTAGTGATCCCACTTCCCACAAGTGAATCTATCTAACACTTTAAGAACAAAAATATTCTTTAATTCCACAATAATCTCCCTCTCTTTTTTCACTCTGCTCGCTTGGCCTGTTCATTAAATCGGCGCAGCAGCTCATCTTTAATTGTTTCAGCTTTTGTTCTTTGTCCTTTGATGTAAGGGCTATTGATGCGATCACCAGACAGCACCGCATCCCCTATTCGTCGTTTGATGTCTTTCAGAGCCATCCAAAGCCCTTCATATGACATGTTTTCAGGTGGTTTAAACTCCATATGATCCTCCCTCAGAACAGTGTCAGCTGTTCCTGGTGTTGTTCTTTTTGCTTTATTAAAAAATGCCTGGCTTCAAATGCTCCATAGTGTGAGCCAGGACTATCAAATTTTGATACATAATAATGAGCGGAACCGAGAGGAAAGAGAAAGTACTCTACGCCCTTATCTAGCGGTGTAAACTCATTAGTGAGACATATTCCCTTCAAGGTCATGCCACGATTTCCCATGGCAACCGTTCAACCCTTTTCATACTTCCAGCACAGCCGACTTTACCAAGATTCCGACGTGCTGCTGGATAGGATTGATATGTGTCATACTCGCTCCATTTTGCATCTGTTAAGAGATCAGAACGCCAATAGGCAACGTATCCGCTCGCTGTATTGACAATACAAAATTCAGCAAATGGTGATTTTGAATACCAGATTTCTTTCATTTTGACTGCCTCCCTGCAGGAGGAAGCTCCTGCTATTTTATTTTGTGTGAACTGCTGTAATTCAAATTGGTGAATTGGCCGTCACGTGTAGTGATTTCCGTTTTCCCGTAAATGGGTGCTTCGGCCAAAAATGCTTGATTGGAATGGCCATCTAGGATAATGACTTTCACTTCTCCTTTGGTCATAAAGTTATCAATGGAGATGGTTGAGTCTGTAAGTTTGTAAGGATTCTTCATGCGCACAAGGCCTCCCATGTTATAATGAATTGTCGAGATTCATTAGAGCCGGAGCCTTGTGCTTTGGTTCTTTTTATTTGTCCAGAAAAGCTTGCAGATCACGTACGCACATTCTAAAGAGATGTTCATCATTTAAGTCTAAGGACAAATCGATCAGAGCCTTTAATTCATCTTTAGTGATCGTTACATCCAAGTTTTTAGCCCAATGTTTAGGAACAGCCGTAGACTTTCCTTTAGGCGGCTTCACTAAAAGTTCATATTCAGAGATTTTCACGACGTAACCAGATATATGAAACATTCTGCGATTAACTTCACCCAAAGCTTCCACCCAATCGCCTTCTACAATCTTTCTCATTTCCTGAAGCTCCTTCCACACTTCGAGCAGTAAGGACCATTGAAAACCCGCGTGCTAAATTCCAACCAATAACCACGCTGCACCGAAACTATATTTCTACATTTGAAGCAAAAGAAGTGCTTGTGTTTGAAGAAGAATTTGATTTTATTAATCATCTGACTATCCTCCATCCTTTCCTAATCCGACTGTGCAGTTCATATTTTTTAAGTGGTTCATAGAGGTGGACGCGCTGTCCATCCTCTTCGCGATAAAGCAAGAACCACCGTTTTGAGCGTTTGCGTGCCACCTTATGCAGCCCCGTCTTCCTCATCTTTTTGATCATCTTTAGGAAGATCGTATTCATCTGGAACGCTATCCTCTGAACCCTTTTCGTCTTCAGCTGCTTCTTCATTCTTGGTTTGCATCGGTTCAGCTTCGTTGGCTTGATCCTGCTTCCAGTCCCACCATGTTTCAGCGAGCGGAGCAACTGCTGCTCGGTAGTCATTGATCAGATCAACGATTGCACCGGAGGACATCTCAAGCTCTGTGGCCAACTTGCGGTATGATTCACCCTCAATTCGCCGTTTCGCAATGTCAGCCATATTCTCTGGGAAACCTTCCTGTTCTGGAGCCATGCCTTCAATGATGAATTGATCCACCACTTCACGCTTAATCTCCATCGGTTTTTCTTCAATTTTTGGTTTTTCTTCAGGCAAACCAAGTTCAGCCTCTAACTGTTCCGGCTCAGGATCAGCTATGTGAACCACGCCGCTCTGATCCACTTGATAATTTACAATTGGTCGTTCAGTGTTTGCGTTAATCTGCACGTTATAGCGGACAATATCGCTCTCAATTTCAACACGCACATCGTTATCAATCATTTCAGCAAGGTTTTGAATGCCGTTTCCCAGCTCCTTCGTTGAAATTTCAAGAACCAATTCAGTGACGCCTTTAGGCTTGTGATTCACTTTTTTAACGAAACCATCAAAATTTATAAAAGACATATTTTGTTCCTCCTAGTAATTAAGAAATTTTTTTCAAAGCTTCTTGTTGATATTTTGTTAAATCTACTTTTGTTTTTAATGAACGTGCTATTTGAGCCAAGACGAATGCGTCTATCACGTTGTCACTTTTATGTTCAAATCCCCAACGTTTATAAACAGGTACAGGTATTTGATCTTTTTTAACGTTTCCTTTTCCTGTTGCGAACTTTTTCAAAGTGGTTGGAGGAACGTCAACATAATCTATTTTTTTGTTTATAAGCCTCGCCCTTATTAACCAACCAATGCCGTATTGAGTGTCTACTGACGATCCTTTAGAACCGTAAGAAAACCCTTCAATACATACAAAGTCAGTTGGTTCTATTAAATTTATTATTTGGCTGGCCAAGTCCATAAAGCGTTGCGGATCTTCTTCTACAACTGAGGTGATTTCTTTGGTAAGAATTACATTTCCCATTGCATCTTGAATCACGAGCCCTGTTTTCGTTGAAGGATCAATGCCGACAAATCTCATTGTTCTTTTCCTCCTAAAACATAACGACTTTTCGCATGGTACAAGTACCCCTCTTCATCTTCATGATCCCAACCGTTTTTCATATCAGCAGGCATGATTTTCACCTTTGTTTCACAGTTGTCACATGCGGTGTATCTAAAGCCCTTATAAACCTGCTTGTCCTCTTTCAATCCACACTCAGGGCATTGAAATTTAGTCTTCCATTTCATGCGGTCAGGTTCCGGATTTTCCTTTTGAACCAGGGCTATGCTTTTGACTTGATCCATCACGCTCACGTGTTCTCCGATGCTCGCATTCAAAGTCCGTTCATTATTCAAAAGAGCAGTTGATCTTGGTCTCGTTCTCTTTGGTTCTGTTGATTTCGTGGGAGCAGGAATAGTTTTCTTCTCATCGTTTGACTTAGACATGGATTGATCTTGATGAAATGGCTTGCTATGATTGGTCGCTTTGTCAGTATGAGTTGGTTCTATCGCTCTGTTAACTGATGATGGTGCAACTGCTGAAGCCCTTTGTCTTCCGTTTGGATTTAAAGAACCTCTATGCATATACATGTCTAGTTTAGTGATCAACTGACCGACTTCTTCAGCAGTGTAATTATCCGCTTCAAAGTTCACTTCTTTACCATTTGAAAAGTCTTGGATTTGTAGTTTAATCATTCTGCTTCCTCCTCAATCGCCATCCTGGCATTGTAAGTTTCAATATCGTTCCCTCGCTCACATTTGGCTGTAATGACTAGCATTTCGAGCTCATAGAGCGGTTTTGTTGCGAGACTTTCAATCTCATTTTGTTTATATCCAAGACGCTTCAGTTCTTTGTGCAAGAACTGTTTGCGTTGCTCGCTATTGATTGTCATGTTCATTCCTCATTTCACATTGCGGCTTCCATTTGCCGCGATAAATTTACAAACTTCCCGTACTCTTTCGCAAATGCTAAATTTACTGTTCCAGTCGCACCATTACGATGTTTAGCAAAAATGATTTCAATAATATTTTTAGATTCGCTTTGCTTGTCATAATAGTCGTCACGATAGAGGAACGTAACAATATCAGCATCCTGCTCGATGCTTCCAGAATCACGTAGATCGGACAACATCGGACGCTTATCTTGTCGCTGCTCTACTCCACGTGAAAGCTGAGATAACAGAACAATTGGAACCTCAAAATGCCTGGCCATAAGCTTTAATTCTCGTGTTATTTCCGCAACTTCATGGTTTTTACTTTCTGGTTTCCCAATAGGAGTGATCAACTGTAAATAGTCAATGATCACTAAATGATCTTGATCAGGGTGTTCGTTCTTGGTTTTTCTAATTCTAGAACGAATATCAGCAACGGTTTGAGATGGCTTATCATGAATATGAATATCCAGGTTTTCATATACGCCCATTGCTTTAAAGGAGTTCTCATGATCATCCTCACTAAAGAATTTTTTTGGATTTCTCCACTTAGTGTTCTCGATTCTTCCGATGTTGCTTAACATCCGATGTGTCAATTGTGTATCAGACATCTCAAGGGAAAAAATATCAGTTACACCTTTTTTATAAGCATTGTTAATAGCTAGATTTAGTGCAAAAGCGGTTTTCCCCACTGATGGTCGCGCAGCCACAATGATCAAATCACTTTTTTGCAGACCGCCTGTCATAGCATTAAGGTCTGCTAGACCAGTGTCTACTCCAGTGACATCACCTTTTTCTTCTTCCAAACTCATGAAGATTTCTGTCAAAACATCTGTTTTCGTTCGGGTTGTAGTTACACCCACTTCCTGCACTTCAATGGTCTTTTTATAAAGATCTGTGATGCCTTCATCGCATGGGGAGTTAGCAAAAGCTAAAGCCGCACTTTGTAAATCTCTAAGTCTAAAAGCATCGTAGATTAGAGTTTCATAAGTTCCAAAAGAATGTATTGAGGGAACAGAACTTGCTAAGTTAGTTAAGTATTCGAATCCCCCAACAGCCGCTAAGGCTTCACCCAAGGAAGCTGATATATTTGCTAGTTCAACCTGTCTGCCTAGCTTGTCCACTTCCCTCATCGCTTTAAAAATCTGTTTATGTCGTTCCTCAGCAAAATGTTTGGGCTCAAGTGTAGTTTCTTTGATAAGGTCGCCCTCAATGATGATACAACCCAATAAAAACTGTTCAGCCTCTACGTTTCGCAAATTTTGCATTTCTTACCCACTCTTCCTGCTTCTCTAGAAATTCATTTTTCTCTGGTTGGTTGACCTGTATCTCAGCAATGACAGGTGGGAATCGTTTTTCAGCGATATGTTGATTGATCTTTTTTAAAACAGGTTCATATGGCAGTGCAGTTAAATGCTCTAGCCAAAGCCTGATTCTTTCTTTTCCGATCGCATCTGTAGAAAGTTCAAATCTAGGGTAGGCAGCAGCTATCCTTGTTAAGATAGCCATCGCTTGGTCCTTTGTCATGCTAATCATCCTCCTCCAAATTTAATGCCATTTTCTTTTGCATAAGCCTCTAATACTGATAGGTTGTCTTGTTGTCTCTTTGGTTTAAATTCAGATATGTTGCTAGGTGGATTTTGTTTAGCATGCCATCTATCAAGGATGCCCTTCTCCAGGTAAGAAAACGATTTGATGCCGTCCGCTCTATGTCTTGGTCGGTATTGATCGAATATCTCGTCGATCCACACCAATATGTCTTCAAGGGGTATCTGCTCCTGAATGATCCTCTCAATGGCCTGTGCATCATTAGGAGTGATCATCAATCCTCCACCTCTTCGTGATAGATACTTGTCTTCGATTTGTTGGAAAGGAGAATCATTTCCTACTGGCGATCTCTCTTCTTCCTCTTCTTTATATTCTTTAATTCTTGAATTCTTTAATTCTTGTTTTGGTTCTGCAATCGTTCCGCAATCGTTCTGCAATCGTTCCGTTGAAGGTTCATTAGCCGTTCTGTAATTAGAATTGTTTTGACCGTCTAAGCCTTGGTATGACTCGTATTTCACTATGGTGAATAGTGTTCCAATATCCGTTTCGCAAACGGTGACCATACCGTTCTCAACAAGTTTCTTTATGGAACGTAAAATTGTACTTTTAGATACTTTTTTCAGGGCTCTTCGTTCCTTATAACCAAGGTCCTCACACAACTTAGAATAGGAGCGGATATACTGACCCTTCTTCAATTCAATGCCGTTAATTTTGATCCCGTCTTGATGGCTTGCTTTCAATAACAACAATGTAAAAAGCCTAAAAGTAGTAACATCATTCCAGATTTCATGATCAAATATCTTTCGATGTAGTTTAATCCATCCAGTAGACAAACAAATTCCTCCTTCCCAACTATTTGCGTTTGAGTCTACAAATAGCGTATTTGCCTTTGATGTCGATCAATTCGAGATGCGGTTCATACTTGGCCATATATGTCGTGATATACATCATCAATACCTTTTTCCGCATTTGCGGAGCGGCTGACATCGCCAACGTAATAAAACAATAAGGATAAGCTGTTTTAAAAAGCTCGCTCATAAGGGAACATAGACAACCTTTCCTGTTTCTTTTGCTATTTCTTGTTTGAATAGTTGCTCATCACTGTTTGTGTCAGATAGGTGCAATAACCATATTTCCTGCACTTTTGACAAGTCATTTGCAGCTAGGAATGTCTTTACATTCTCAAGGCTGAAATGCGACTGGATGAGCCGGTTACGCATGCTTTTGTGAATACTCCCATTCTCAATATTTGCATCCAAGATTGCTTCAGAATAATTGCACTCAACCATGATGTGCGTGAGTCCAGGGAACTTGTATTTGATGTAATAGGTATCAGTAGCAAAGAGGAGCTTGTCTCCGTCTTCATTAGCCAATAGGAAGCCATACGGCTCTGATACGTCGTGTTGAACATCAAAGGGCATAATAAGCCACGTGCCGACCCTAAATGTTTGTCGGGCTTTTACAAGATTGATTCTGTGATGATTTTCCACTCCAAGAGCTTGTGCCGTCCCAAGAGACATATAACAATCGATTCCTGCACGCAAAACATCTTTTATAGCCTTGCAGTGATCACCATGCTCATGAGTGATGAGACAACCAGCAAAGCTCATATCGAAATCAAAAGCACGTTGCATCTCTTTGAAAGTGATACCGCACTCCAAAAGGAGCGGGGTTTTACCATCAGTCACCCGATAGCAATTCCCCTTACTGCTTGACGAGATAGCTTCGATCTCAATCAAAATGGTGGCTCCTCATTCAATGCAGAAGGCTTTTCATCATGTCCATTTGATGATTGTGGCTCAGGCTCTTCACGTTGCTTTATTTCAGGTGTTTCTTGGTGCTGTTCTGAATCTTCTTCAGGTTCATTGAAACCAACATCAATAATTTCTGAATTAGCATTCTCACTAATTTCTTTTTTCACTTCATCCGGTGTAACATCAACCCGCTCATTGTCATACTCATTCTCGGTTGAATTATTGATTGCTTGGACAAGTAGATCGCTGTCATCGCTTGTGTTTATATATCTTTTGGCAGCACGATTAATCACTGTTCTTTGGGCCATTTCCTGCGGAAACTTTTTCTGAACCGCACCACTTGTTTTCGATTGACTCCAAGCAGTTTCGATTTCTTTCTTTGTCATCGGGGTTAGTAGCTCAATGTCATCAATGGTTTTTACAACTGCATAAGCTCCAATGATGTCTTTATCTCGGTTTTCAAGCTTCGTTTCATGTTTAATAAGTTTTTCTTGCCCTCCATCAATCTCATATTCAAAGACATCCCCTTCATAAATCACGTTTGACCATATATCCTTGACATTGGTCAAACGTTTCAGCACTGCTTGTGTGCCAAAATATGAGCGGTTCATCTGCAATTTATTCCCGTACACAATGAAATAACATTGAGTTTTTGCAGGGCTTAAACCTTGAACGACCATATCTAGCAAGGAATTGGCAATAGATTCTCTGGTGCAGACTTCTAAAGCAGGCCTCCCTGATTTATCCTTCACTTCTTGAAGTTTAAAAAATGCACTCTTTAATGCATTGCTAGCATTATAGTTTGATGGCAGGACTAACCCTTCATCTTGTAATCTGCCTAGACTATTGTTCACATCATCAGTAATGTTTTTTTGTATATGTGCCAATTGATTCTGATTACTCATCCGTATCCTCCTCATAAATAAATCTGACCTTTTTGCCTTTATGCTCTCTTAGAAAGGTCTTTAGCATTTCAGCAAAATCCGATGGACCTTTTTTCCAAGATTGCATCTTCAGGACATTCAGAAAGCGGGCGAACGTCCATGACCTGTTTACCATCAATCAGAAGTTTTTCACGTTTGCAATCTTCCCAACCTATACCTGAAAGAACTTTCACCTCTACCACTTCACTCATGCGATCACCTCACAATCTACAGTCAGCAAGTTGTCATCAGTTTCAACTCGCAGCTGCTTGTCTGGTTTGGAAACTATCAAGCTGATAACTTGTGCATTGACTTCTATCAGATCAGTAACCGCCTCGCTGTTATCAACGAAGATCGGCGCAGAAATACCATAATGCTCATTTAACGTATTAATGATGTCTAAACCGACATTAATACGTGCCGCATTGTTTAGACCTTTAGAGTAAGGCACGCCTTCATAAAGCGTTTCACAGGTTTCTGTTAAACCGCCGTTGACTTGCTCTTCAAAGAGCTTGAAGCGGGCAAATTTGAATTTGCTGTTTATCTGTTCTTCCATAAGGTTCATTTTGGTGCGTATAAACTCCTCAATGAGATAAGTTTCTTGTTCTACTTCGTTATATTCATCAGCCATTTTACGTTCTTCTTCCTTTAGCTCCTCAATTCGGTTGAGGGCTTTTTGAGCTTGATCGATGCGAGAAAGATCATTGCGGATCAAGGTCATTTCCTGCTGTTTTCCCTTGATCTGTTCATTAATGGCTTGAACAGTTCCACTTGTCTCCTGCTCACCAGACTGGATCTCGTTATTGATCTTTTCAAGCTCCTCTACCTTGGCTAGATACTTTGGATTATCGGAAAGCGGAGCAATGGACGCTTCAGCTTGCTCCATATCTTCTTTCAGTTTTTCAACGGCTGCTGTCGTAAATTTCTCTTCCAAGATCAAAAGCTGAATCTTCTCATCAACCTCGTATAACTCGTTCTGCTTATTGTCATATTCAATCCCTAATTGCTTTCCCTTATCGACTATGCGCTCTAGGGATTCACTTTTTTGTAAATTGAATTTCTCAATAGCAGCTTGAATTTTTTCTTTTGGCAATGCCTGTCCACATGTTGGACAATCTGTTTGATGATCCTCAAACGATTCTTCGTACTTTTTAGACCATTCTTCTCGCAACTCAAAGCGCTCTTTATCTATTTGAGATAGAAAAGATGTTAAGTGCTCTTTCTTCGTGATCAAATTACTGAGATCATTCTGGATTTGAGAAAGATCGTTTTTCGCTTTGTAGTAGGCTTCTTTTTTCTCATTCACTACCTGAAATCTTTTTGAGTCATACTCATTCATAATTTGTTGCAGATCGCCTTCGAGCTGAAGCATACGCTTCTTTCTATCTGCTCCTGCATCCACTCTGATAGAGCGGGCTTCTTTCTCCAGATGATCTATCGATGTTTGGAGTGCTTTTAAATCTTCTTTCAATTGCTCCTGGTCTATATCCGTTACATCTTCAATAGAACGATTGATTTCGTCAATCCTGACTGGAAATTGCTCCAGGAGTTTAGTGATCTTTTTACGTTTTTCAGCAAGTATGCTCTTTTGTTCATCGAGACTTCTTTCATCTAAGATTGAATAGAGATCGGATAAAGAACTGTTCTTTTTAATTACGTCCTCATCAGTCACAGCTCCGCCGATCTCCATGAGTACGCCCAAACGATCCTGCCACTTCATCTGTTCATTGAAATAAGAAGGAGAAGTTATCAGTTTAAAAATATCCTCAGAGATGATCTCATTGACCTTCTCAGCAAACTCTTTTTTCTTAACTGGTACACCATTCACATGATAATTGGTGGTATGGCCAGAAAAGACTTGCTTTGCTGATCCCCGTTTCTTGGTCCATTTCTCTGAATAGACCTTTTTCAATTCGACAGACTTTCCGTCGATTAAGAGTACAGCCGATACCTCATGATCAACGCCGCTTACCGCTTTGTTATCTTTTGAGAGCGTCTTGATCTCAAAGTCTTTTTTGTTTTGACTATCTTTATCAAAGAGCAGCCACATGAAAGCATCAAATAATGTTGTTTTGCCTGTAGCGTTATCACCATAGACCTTTGCACTTTCTCCACCTGTTTCAAGGGTGAATGATTTTACACCCTTGAAATTCGATAGATGGAGTTCTGCCAACCTGATATTTTTGGTCATGAACAAGCCTCCATTGATTTACAGTGCCAACCTGCTATAATAGGGGTTGACACTTTTATTTTCTTTTTTTGTAATTGGTTCACTTGTGGGAGTGAACCTTTTTAATTTGCATTCACAAATTTGAAGTCAAGTTTCTCCTTCAAATAGCGGTTCAAATTGTCTAAGAGGATCATTTCTCCAACATTCTCATCAATGACGTATTCATCATTTGAGAAAATCTCATCCCCGAAGTAGTCAGTTCCAACAACATCAACCACTTCAACGCCCTTTGGGTATCCAGTGGCATTTATTTGAGTGATCATTGGATGTTCAATGTTCACGTTAAAACACCAACCTTTCTTCGGATCGCATCGGCTTTGAGCTTTTTGAATTTCTCAAAAGCCTCTTGATTAGGGAAATAGAAGTGCGGATTTCCATTGTTGTCCATGAGAATGGAGCCATTTACTTTAGATAGTCTTACTTGGTCGCCAGTGTGATCACTGAATGGTTGTATAACCGCTTTTTCAAAAAACATAATCTTCTTCCTCCTATGATTTATTGATGCTTATTCGCATCGTCCGACTGCGGATGGTGCATGATTTGAGGGGATGGGGTGTGTGCGCATTGTCCATCCGCAAGCCGGACGACAAGAATAAAACTTGTCGTGCTCTTTAAAGAGCGATATAATAAATTCGATCATTTCGATATTCGATTTAAGCAGTGAGTGTAGGAGCTTGCTGCTTTTTTCTTTGTCCTAAACCTAGTTGAGACTTTAAACGGGTTTCAGTTTGAAAATGAGAAATCTTCACAGCCTCGTCATCACGTAACTTACACATTTCCTTTACTTCCTTAGCCTTCATCAACTTGCTTGCAGTGAACATGTATTTCATTTAAATCAACCCTTTCATTTTGTTTTTTAGTGATTTTGGATATGTTACTGGCGTAATCTTTGCAACTGACATCAACAATTGCACCTTTGCTTGTTTTTCATAGCGCTTGATTTCTTTTAAAGATTTAGATATATCTTGATGAGTCGTTAACGCCGTCTCGGTATCACCTTTCTTTAAAGCTTTCATCAATCGTTTTTGCAGTTCTTCGATGCAAATCATTTCTCTTGTTATTGCATCGTTATTGATATTTTTGAAAATCGTATTTCGTTTCTTCATCTTCATCCTCCAAACAAAGCCATAATGGCGGTAATTTGCTGTGTGACTGCCAGTGGATCAATGCCGCATAATGTAGCAATCATTGCTTCTTTAGCGTTTGTGGCTTCCATCCACCGTACATATGTAGGTACATCAAGTACCTTCTGATCATTTTCGATCTTTGATATGCAGCTGCGAGAGCGGCTAAGCATTTCCGCTAACTTCTCTTGGGAAATGCCTGCCTGCACTCGGGCTTTACGAAGCACCACACCCAACTTCACAACCTCCCCACCCCCTTTCAATGTTCCTATCTGGAACATGTTCCGAATTGGAACAGCAAACCTCATATATCCGCTGTATTCTAAGGTGGTAAATTCTTAATCAATCACTGGCTGAAAGTTGGATTCCATTTGTGACATTTGCCATTCTTCAAGAATTTCTCGTTTAAAGAAAATTCTTTTTCTTACTCGGAAGAACGGTATTTGTCTTTCACGAACCATTGTGTAAACAGTGTCGTGATGGACTCCAAGAAAATCAGCCGTTTCTTGAACGTTCATAGTTGATTTTTCCGGCATTTTGAGAACCTCCTTCAGAATTTGTAAACCATAAGAACCGCAAAAATCAATTTATTAACCGGTATTCTCTTTTTCATTTTGTAATTCTTGTGTACCACTTAACTCAAAAAAAATATCCCTTGGATCTTTATTTAAAACACTTGCAATTCTCAGCATAGTGAAACCAGATGGCTCTTGTCCATGAAGTTCAATCTTCGTAATGTTTGCGCGAGACATTTCAGTTCTTCTTGCCAATTCAGATATTGACATTCCAACACCTTTTCTGATCTCACGTAATCTGTTAGTGAAAACCATGTGTTACACCTCCTTGAACAAATAGTAACACAAGGTTTACAGTAGTGTCAATCATGTTTTACACATTTTTTGTTTTAAAGAATTTAAATATAATGTAAACTACGTATTACAGGTGATGCTAATGTCCAAACTTGGAGAATATTTGATAAAAGCAAGAGGAAAACTGTCTCAAAGAGAAGCTGCCAAACGAATTGGCATAAGTCATACCTACCTTGGGAAAATTGAAAACGGGAAAGACCCAAGAACAGGTAAAGAAATCAAACCAACTCCAGAAACACTAAAATTAATTTCTAAAGCATATCAATGTGATTATGAAGAATTAATGATCAAAGCTGGTTACATCGATGAGAGTGAGACAAGTAATTCTGAAAGTCCCAAACTGACTCAGTATCAAAGAAAGATTTATGAATGGGCAAAATCCCATGATGGATTGTTCTTTGATAGTAAACCGGAAGATGTGGAAGAATTAATTGAAGAATTTGAAGTGGTATACGAGTTGTTTAAAAAGAGAAAAGAAAGAGAAAAAAAACAGAACAAATGATTCCTTTAGGGGGCAATTATGAGGAAGAAATTAATGTTTGTAATTTGCCTATCATTGCTCGTTCTCTTAGCTGGATGTAACTCAACTAAGACGACAGATGAACCTTCTGCAAACTCACAAGAAAAAGTTTCAGAGAAAAGGCAAAAAGAAGCTAATGAAAAACAGACAAATGACAGTTACAAAGATGATGAAACAGGAGAATTATTTAATTACTTAAAAAGCCAAGAAAAAATTAAATCACAGAAAATGGGCCCGCTCAATATAAATTTTGAACATGTCAACTTAATGAAGTTGTCAAATATTCCTGATGATCGACTAAATGAATATCAAAGTTTAACTGATTTAGAACTAACAAACCCTTTTCATTTTATTGATATTAAATTTTCTGTAGAGAATACAGATAAAGAAACTATCAATTTTTCTGGTATTAGTCATATAATTTTAGACACTAAAGAACAGATTAAGGTCAGTAATAATAACCTTTATACTGACATTGAACAATATGATATGAAACTTTTTGGTAACGCGAAAAGAGAATATCAAATTGCTGTACCTATTGATTCTGATGTTTCTAAAATACAAAGCGTTAGAATTGTGATGAGTGCTCCATTTGACGAAAATTTGGATAGCGTTTCCGAACCAAAAGAATTAACAGTTAATTTAAAATAAATGCTCGATAAGAGTATTTATTTTTACCCAAAAATAGAACACCAGTTCCTAAAACTGACTTGAAGGAGCTTATTAAATTGAAATATATCTATACTCATTTAGAAGATAACGTTAATAGACTATATGCAGAAATGAAAATCTTAAATCCTTCTGAACAATCTATTGATACTATTTCTGAAAAATTAGGGATTGAAGTTTGTTATAAAGACATTTCATCAAGAGCCATAATTAATCAAGATACCCAAATTATTATCTTAGATAAGAGGTTGAATAAAAGCATTAGATGGGAAAAGTTTTGTCATGAAGTTGGCCACATTCTTTTTCATAAGGGAAATCAACTGATGATGCCCGATTCATTTAGGTTATATCAAGAATGGAAGTCGAATAATTTTATGTACCATTTTGCAGTACCAACTTTTATGTTGAGATCAGTAAATATACCTGTGGACCCTGACCAAGCAATTCAATTTTTAACTAAAACTTTTAAAGTCACTCCATCATTTGCGAAGCATCGATTAAACCTTTACAATCAAAAAGTTTTTTCTCAGACAAGGAGCGTTTTATATGGCTAGCATTGAAAAAAGAGGCAGCAATTCTTTTAGATTAGTTGTTGAAACTGGATATGATGCTAATGGCAAAAGGTTAAGAAAATATAAAACTATTCGTATAGAGGATCATAAACTGTTAAAAACAAAAAGAAAATTGCAGGAATACCTTTCAGATCAACTCTATCAATTCAAGATGGAAGTCAATTCTGGAGAATATATCGAACCAGAAAAACTAACCTTTGAATCCTTCATCTATAAGTGGAAAGAAAAAAAGCTCTACCAAAAGAGTGGAAAACCTTATTCTTTGACAACATCGGATGTTTATTGGAGTCTCTTAAAAAATCACATTCTCCCCGTTTTTGGACATATGAGGATAGAACGAATAAAGAGTTTACATATCGTAGACTTTTTAGATGATTTATCAAAGGATGGTGCAAGAAAAGATGGTAAGCCAGGAGGATTAGGAGAAAGATCAATATTAGATATTTTTAAATTACTACAGGTGGTTTTTAAAACCGCAGCTGAAGAATGGAAGATTATCAAGATTGATCCAATGCAGGGATTGCCCTTGCCGATCAACGAGAAGAAGGAAATGAACTATTTTGAAGCTGATGAAGCTGCTCAATGTATTAAGGTTCTATATGAAGAAGTTGATATCAAATGGAGACTTTATTTCTTAGCAGCGATGATAGGAGGATTGAGACGCGGTGAAGGACTTGCACTCGAATGGCATTTAGATGTAGATTGGGATGCTGGTGGATTTAAAATTAATCGTTCACTTTCAAAGACAGTTGATGGCAAACCACATGTGAAAGAACCTAAGTCCAAAAGTTCAAAACGATTTGTGCAGATGCCAGATTGGTATATGAATGAATTGTCTCTGTTTTATCATATGTGGAAAAGAGAAAAGGAAAAGCTAGAGGATGCCTGGGAGGGTGGGGATCACCAATACATTTTTCATAGTGGGTTTGGAAAGCCTTATTATTACACAACACCAACTACCCAATGGAAACGAATCACACAAAAATATAAAATAAAAAATATCCGTTTACATGATTTGCGTCACACTATGGTTGCTTTATTGATGGAAGCTGGTGAAAGCATAAGTGCTATTCAAAGACGTGCTGGACATGCTAGCGCCAGAACAACAACTGATATATATGGCCATGTAACAGATGAAATGAAAAAGAGTGCAGCGAGTCACTTTAACAAGTTTGATCCTAAACATCTGAGAAACACAAATTCAGAGATAGGAAATTTCCGTCCCCAAGTCGTCCCCAAGGTTAAAAATAATGCATAATACAAATTTGAGAGTTTTCTCATCAAAAATAAAAAAATAGCCTTCCCCCTTGTATTCTAAGGGGGAATTAAATATAATAATATTTGTTGAAACATCCCGGGGCATTAGCTCAGCTGGGAGAGCGCTACGCTGGCAGCGTAGAGGTCAGCGGTTCGATCCCGCTATGCTCCATTATCAAAAGCCTATCCAATGATGGATAGGCTTTTTCATTTGATTTTACTCATAAAAGCTTATTTGTCTGGTTCTTGAATTTGATAACCAAAGACTCCTTTTATCTCAACATCCCCACAGCCTTCTTTTTTGGTCAGTTTAATACCATGGGGTCTATAAATGTAGCGCCCACTTGATAAAATTCGGTCTGTTGCACTTAGATCATATTGGTTACCTGTATACTCTTTGACTGATGACGGAAAATCCGTTCCTGATAAGGATGTTCTGAAGAGTGTCACCTCTAAAGTACAACCCTCTGCATTTAGTATAGAAAATTGGTAGCCGTGAGTAGATGGATATTGTTCAGGATTATTTTGACCTCCTGGTACCCACAGATATTTTTCCTGTTCCGTCATGATGAAATCAACTTCTACTTCTCGATAAATGGTCTTAGCTGCAACCTTTTCCATATTAAAATGGAACATGACAATGAACCAAAGAGACATCATTACACTTATCCGCTTCATACAACCCCTCCATTCATTTTTACCATTATACAACAAATAACACCAAAAATGGTTTTATTTTACTTTTTTATAATGAATAAGGGTTGCTTCATTCCATATGTGTTTCTATGACCTTTCTTAATGTTTCTTTGGTCTTTGGACCATATATGCCATCTGGGGTTAACCCATGCATCATTTGAAATCGAGACACTGCATTCGCAGTCTTGGGTCCGTAGTACCCATCGATTCCATTATTGATCGCTCCCTTATCAGGATAAAAATAAATCGATGCTAAGGCTTGTTGTACAGTTTTTACAGCTGACCCTTTTGTAAGAGGCTTCGTCACTTTTAAAATACCTGCGGGCAAACTGTATGTTTTTTTGACCTTGTTGGTTTTAGATGTTGATCTCGTTGATATGGTTTTGATAGATGTTTCTTTCACAGGTTTAGCTGTTGTCATTTGACTTGATGCTGATGCAATACCAGCCTTGAAGCCATCCCACCGATTTAACAGCTTACGCGGACACTCTTTCCCGCTCCAATGCTTATGCGGCACCACGTTTGATAAAGGAATTCCTAAATCCCCCATCAGTTTTCGAATGAGCCATTGGGCGTTTTTAACGGCTTGTTCAAAGTTACCGCCTGCATTTTCACAAATTTCAATTCCAATTGATTTCATATTGCCGGTTCCCCTGCCATCTCCTGCGTGCCAGCCATTTTCGTTTAAAGGTAAATGCTGATAAATGACCTGATCATCGACCGTGTAGTGCCAGCTAACCCCTGTACTTGCCCGAGCAACAAATGCTGCATGATTTGCCGCATCAGCCCCCCGTCCAGTGTTCGATGTATTATGCACCGTAATATAGAGCGGCTTCATCCTGTTTCCTGGTCTGTTGCGATTTTGTTTTGGGATGAGTGCTTGAATGATCTTCACCATATTGTTTCTCCTTCAAAAATTATTTTGTTAACCCTCTTTGTTTCAGGGCATCTTTTTGCAATTGACCTTTATAGGTCACATAATTATTTTTAAACCAAGCGATCACGGCAGTGACCATAGTGAAAATTGTGGAACCTGCCACATATAGTGCCTCTCCTGCGGTTTGCACTTGCTCCTCGCTAATCGGCAGCACTGTTTGTCCAAACATGACAAGCGTTTGGTTGATAAGCGCAATAAAAAGAAGCACTGTGCGAATCACAGTGCCTTTGTCGAATGTTTTCATGATGTTTTCCTCCTATTTTAAATTCCGTTCAATTTTATCGAGCTTGTCGATCACGACGTCATACTTCTCACTAAACTTTGCTAACACATCATTTTGCGCCTCGATTTGCTCATTGAGTTTGTTTTCTCTTTCCTTTGTTGTGTTTAATACGTAAAACAGCACCCAACAGAACAACACCGCAAACGGTCCTTGTGTCATTAAATATTGAGTCAAATCCATTTCCACTACACTCACCTACTCCCTCACTTTGCACATTCTAAAAGAAGGCAAAATAAAAACGCCTATTCAGCGTTAGTTGCATATTCTTCGTTTGTTATTTCTTTGTATTGTTTCGGCGTAATCTTCTCAAAACGAACAAATTTTGCTACATCTTCATTTTCATAACACTTCCATTGATAGAACAATGAAATACTATGGAACCAATTCAATTAAATTACCCCCTTTTCAGTCAGTAACATGACAAGTTCTGCTGTTGTTTTTGATTGTTCCTCTGCTCTCTTTTCTGACTCTGCAAGTTGCTGAAGCAGATTAGCATTTTGCTTCTTTAAAAGTTCTATATCACTTGGTGGAAAAGAGGCTGGCTTTAAGCTATCGATATACTCTTTGGATGATGATTCAAACCACTCTCTCGTTTCCTCATCATATTCAGGAACATATAAATTCTCTTTCGGTCTTACATCCGTCGCTTTTTTCGGCATCTCATCATAATCACTTATTACATCTTCGCCTTGATATTTAAACTTCTCGTCATAGTAATAAATGTGCATTTATCTTCCCTCCTTTACCATAGTGGAATAGATTCATTTAATTCAAATCTGCTTACATACGAGTTGTCATTGGCGGACATTCCATCAAAACGTAATGAACCATCTGTATCGAGTATAAATCTAGCAGCTCCATAGGACCCTACCGTTGCGCCGACAAACACAGTTTTAGCTGAAGGTTTTTGAGTAAAACGTGCTATGACTGTTTCATTTGCTGGAACTCCTTCAAACGATCCCCGAATGTGTAAAGTATTTAGACGTATGGAGAATTTGAGAGGGTTTCCCGCAAAATGTTTTATTGTTGTGCCAGCGACTAACGTTACTTGATTCCATATACTGCTTAAATCAGCATCAGTTATCACGCGTCGCCAACTAGTAAATATACCGTCAGTGTGGACAGTGCCGAACCAATGCGAATTATCAACACTTCTTATGACATGGAAATTTTTCCGTGTGTTCGCTTTTTCAATATCAATATTGAACCACGATGTATCGTTTGTGGTTGGCATGTTTGTAAGATATTGACCAGCTGCATAATACCGTCCAGGCGGTAAAGACAATATATCGGTTCCATTCAAAACAGTTGGAAGCGACTTACGGTCACCCGAATCTTGTGTGATTTTATAGAGTTGTCCATTGTTCCATTTATCTTTCTCACTCTGGGGTATTATATCTTCTTCTGTAAGGACACGTGTCCACTTAGTCCATGTAGAATCTGTTTTTTTAACTCTGTAG
This sequence comes from Bacillus sp. JUb11, assembly GCF_024807925.1. Classification (NCBI taxonomy): domain Bacteria; kingdom Bacillati; phylum Bacillota; class Bacilli; order Caryophanales; family Bacillaceae; genus Bacillus; species Bacillus sp. JUb11. The sequence goes on from NZ_JANUEZ010000002.1 coordinate 66,699, forward strand.
TACGATTTACTTCCTGCTGTCTCATATACAGTTTGTAATAGGGTAGTCCCATAACTGACTACAATCATAAAGGCTCCATCAATTAATTCAGGCGCATTTAGACCTTTGTTATATATAAGATAAAGACCGGTATCAGTTATCTCGTTGTAATCTGTGGTCTCACTTGTCCCTTTATAAATAGGCTTACCATTATTTTGAGTCAATCTATATAATTGACCATTATTCCATCTATCTTTATCAGCTTTTGTCGGCAACTGCGTCCAAGTGATAGATATATGGTCAGAGTTATAGTAGAAGTAATATGCATTTCCTGATGTATCAATCGCAAATCCAGTCCCGATCTTGTTTTGTCCCACCGTTTGTATTCCTCTTAAAGATGAGTTTGTAGGGGCGGGGGAATCCCCTATACCTGGAGGAGCATAAAATGTACATGTTCCTTTATCTCTTATCGCATCAAAAACACTTCCATTAGCTGGAACCGCAATTAAATGTTTACCGTCTTCAGCTGTGATCTTATATAACTGCGATTCATTCCATTTTTTCTTCTCTGCTGCAGATGCATGTGGCTGAGTATCACTAGTATGTCCAATGATTTGATCTAACAGAACAGAGTCATTTTCAAGCAGCACTTTAACCATTTCATTGAACAAATCCGCATGGGCTTTGTCGCTAACTTCAAATAACTTTGGTTTTTTTATCTCCATTTCGATCTACTCCTTCTTTTAAAACGTTTGGGTCAATTTCTTTTAATTGCTCTAAAGTCAGTATGTGCTGCTCATATCCCTCAATCATTTCTTCCGTTGTACAATCCCCTAATTCAATGGCTTGTTTCACCAAACCGGGTGTCACCCATTGAAAATATAATGCCATGACCCAATAATTCATGCTTCACTCCCTCCTTTAATTAAGAGGATCTCATTTTTCAGCGCTTTTAGTTCGTTTGTTAGAAGATCACATTGATGTTCAAGCTGTTTTCTCACTAGCTTTTCTTTGGCTACTTCTTGTGCTAGATAATCTAGTGGAAGAGGTGGTTGATACCTCGGGTTGGTTTGGGATTCCTCCCACCATTTTTTCAATTCTTCTGTCGTTGGCTTTTTCACATCTAAATGCCACTCGTTTATATACGAACCGTCACCATCATTTCTTAGTTCAAAATCCTTTTGTGGGTCCGCATCGGGGTATTTATACTTAATGGCTTCATATAAAATCATCTGAATCCTCCTACACTATCGGGAAATTTCGACCGCCTAATTCTGTAATATCGAAATAGTTGAACCAACCTGATTTATCTGATACATAACGACTAACGTCTCCCTCATAATTTACATAAATATAGATTTCTAAATAATCACCTTTATTAGCCGGTACATTGGCAGCACCATAAAGACCCATATTTAAAATCCCTGTATCAGAGGGGCTTTCAGGTCGTTGTCTGTGATGTGCAATGTTTTTATATCTTTTTCCATTCAAATAGATCGATAATTCAAAGTTGGTATATCGTTGAAAGCTTTCAATATAAACACCTGCATTTACTAAATACATTCCATTTTCAGGGCAGATGAACCGATTATTTTTGATATCAAAATTGTTATGACTGTCTTTAATTTTTCGATTAAAAAGGACTTTTTGATACTCTGCTTTGGTTAATAACTGCTTTCCAGTTGTACCAATATTGGTATTAAGGAACCCAGAGATTTTGTGCCACTCGGTCCACCCAGAGGCGATATACCATTGTCTAAACCAAATACCAGTACTAGTAAAATAACTAGTTGTTTCATTACCGTTGCCATAATAATATTGTATAAAACGATACTCATTCATTTTTTCGTTCTTCACAAAACCTAATTTTGTAGGATATCCGGTATCATTCGCTATAGCCATCAACGTAATCCCATTTGGATATTGCTCACCGCTGACTGATGCATCTTGAATGGCTTGGTCGCCTGTTAAAATAAACAAGCTTTCATTCGTGATCCCTGCTATTTGTTGACTGAGCGCATTGTCATTCTCCACAAGTGTGTTGACCATCCGGTTAAATAAGTTGGCATGGGCTTTGTCAGAGGTTTCAAACGGTAAAGGTGATTTTATGTCCACTTCTTTTCCCCTCCATTAATAAATATCATCAATCTCAAAAACAAATTCGATGTCGCCGTCTTTTTGTTTGTCTGTCATGGTGCGGATGGCGGTGAATTTGCCGGCCTCGTCGACAAGGGCTAGTTCATTGATGACTTCGCCTGCGAGTTCTCCTTCAGCGATGGTGCAGGTGTAGCGGATTTTTGCCGGTTCCATGAAGGTAAACGAGTCAATATTTTTTTGAATCAGTTCTTTTTTGAGTGCTTGTTCGGTTCCGTCAAGAGAGATCGGTTTTCCATCCTTTGTTCCTCCATTTCCGAATGCCATTTTGACGACTTTTGTGAGTTTTGTTCCTTCTGCTCGTGCCTTTGCCATTTGTTGACGTGCATAGAGTGTGGTTACGGTTAATTGATCAGCCATTGTGATCCTCCTTATAGGTCTATTTTTTTAGAAGTTGCTGCTAGCATTTTTGATCCATCAAGCGGAATGGATCCATCGAGAATCCAATAATGCTCCTTGATCAGTAAACTGCCGCCTTGTTCATTTTGAACATGTACCGGTAAGCGGAACGTCATCCTCTTTTTCGTTTGATGTGAAAGCTGGTTCTTTGCGCGCAAAGTCAGCGTAGCTGCTTGCTTCGTTTCATGCGATGCTCCAGTCATGACATAATTCAGACGATATGCTGTTTCTTTCTCTTGTTGAAGCGGCATTCTCATCTTTAATGAATGCCGAAAGCGAGCAGGGACCTCCGTAGTACCTCGTATCCCGCTGAGATAGAACGTTCCATTTAATACGAATTCACCATTGAGTAAAATTGGAATATGATCGAAAAAGCCCACTCTGCTTCGCAGTGTGAGCCGCTGGTGATGATCATTTGTTTCATGAACATCGGTATGATGAATGGCGGTGAACGTATACGCCAAATGTGCTGGCTTTAACGTTTCGAGTATTTCGACGATATATCTTGTGTTTTGCAGGTCATCCAGGTTCACACGCAATGCAAAATGATAACGGTTGACTGTAAGACGGATGATTGCACTCGGATTTTTAAGAAATCGATTCACAGATTTCTCTAATGACAGATACGTAATTGGTGGAATGTTCGACATCATATTGATTAATCGTGCCCTGCGCAGCTCAATCGAATCATCTGACTCTCGCTGCACCTTGAGCATTCTTTCCCAACGATTCAATCCCCACGTCGCTGTTAAAGGGAAAAATTGATCCGTTACATCAAAAATGGATTCGTCCAATTGTTCAAACTCTGGCGCCTCTGTTTTTAGTAAATGATCCACATCATAAATCTCTGTGAAATAAGGCGGCAAGTAGTTTTTCATTTCATCAAGTTTGCTCAATAACCTTCACCTGCCTCAGACGTGGTATCTCAATGTCCTGTAATACTAAGTTTTTTGACTCCCCATTCAATAAGACGTTTGCATAATCGGACACACTCTCTGAATGGTACAAAATATCATTTAAGGCGGACATTCGAATCGTACTTTTTTCAAATGCGATTGATTTTAACAGTGCTTTGACCTTTTCTTCTATTTCTTTTTGCGCACCCTCAAGTGTCCAGTCCATCTGAAGTTCGACGGACACTTCTACGTCAATATCCAGCCACTTGGCGCTTTCCACAGTTGCTTTTGAGCCAATAGGAGCTTGCCCTTCTCCTTCTCCCGGTACAGGATCGATATACTCCTGGACCCTTTTGACAAGAAGCTCAGATGCTACATCTAGATTGCCATCTGTGATGACAATTTTGACCGTTCCCTCTCCATTCCATAGCGGGAATACTTTCGCTCTGCCGACACCAACCACTTCCTCGGCCCACTTTTTGTAATGTGCTCTGTTGGCACTGACAGCCTCTCGCCTTGCGCGTATTAAATACCGATCGTATAATGACGCATCATCTTCTTCCTCTTGCCCTGGTATCACCAATTCCTTCATGATCATCGACTCTAGACCCGGAATGGTATCAAGCGATAGCAGCGGCTGACCTGTTAATTGCCCATTGCCGACTGTACCTGTTGTCTCGCATTCTAGTGTACCGTCCTTTGAAAATTGAAAATAAACATCTTCAATAAAGAATCTTGATCCTGCTGGAATGTTTACGTTCTCTGGTTGAATGGTTACGGACCAGACCGCTTTGGTGGCTGGCTTTCGTTCAATCCCCACTTCTGCTGCTCGTCGATCTAAAAATTCCCCCTGTGCTGTATCAGCAAAGACAAGCTCAAATACTTGATCAAGCCAAATATACGACTGAGCCAGTTCAGCAGCAGCAGGTGCCAAGGCATTCCAAATGACGCTGTTTTCTCTTTTATCTATGTCATCTGGCAGCCTGTCCAGCATTCTTTCCATCAACGCCTCATACGTTTGCTCCTCAAACATCTCCCTCCATCACCTCCTCTATTTCTAATGTGCCTTCATCTGTGACAATGGCTAGTTTGACTTGAAAGGCATCATTTTGCTTCGTGACCTCTATCTCTTCAATATGATCAATCCGCTCATCAACGACCAATGCTTCTTCTAGCAATCTTGGAATCTCCATTTCTTTGTATTCATCTGTTGCTTCTGTATCGGTCAATAGCTCCTGAATTTCAGTACCAATGTCGTGACTGTAAATGGGGTGTGCATAGCGCTCTGTTCGCAATGTCATATAAATAAATTGACGGATCGCTTCAATGCCTGTAATGGCTTCATTTGTCAGCCTACCATTTTCAAAATCTATGCGATACGTCGTCGAGGTTTCTACCTCTTCGTCTTCTTCTGTTTCCTCGATTTCTTCCTCTGGTGAAAGTGCCACATTCATCACCTCCCTTACAATTTGTCGATGATGTAAAAGGACTGCCCTCCTGCCATTGCAAGTACCATAATGCTGTCTCCCTTTTTCAACTCATCATCCTCACCCTTATTTAAGCGTTTAGGCCAAATAAGCAGTTCTTCTGGAATGATCAGCTTACTATTTTCATTTAATCGGATGTGAAGAGGCGAAGCCATTGTGACCTCTCCAATCACCAGATCAATTGGAGAAGCTGCATCTACTGCATTGACAGCGAGTCGTTTAATTGCTTCACTTAATCTCATGCTTGATCACCCTTTGGCATGGAATTTTTCTCAACGACGTCAATTGTCATGGTGTGCTTCACTCCATTGAATTCATGTTTGTCTTGATCGATCCAGTAGGTTTTTTTGATGTTGATTTCAGGGATTTTCAAATAGATTGGCAGACCGCTTTGCAGTTCAGGGATTCCTAGTGCTTGTATGCTTTTCACTTCTTGTTTGACGCCTTTTTTTTCAGCTAGACGTACTTTCGCTCTTTTTTGAAGCTGCGGCTGGTTGATTTGACCTGTGACCGTCTCCACATGCTGTAAAATGCCGTACTGACTCTGACCCGCTTTGTCCTGTTCGATCACCACAATATCTGATTTGCTACCTTTTTTCTTATTCTTCCCCTGTTCGTCTACAGACGTGCGCATCTTCACACGTGTTGCTGTCTCTTCAATGGAGGTGCTGTACTGATAACCGATGAGGTTGACGCCTGATTCAATGACCCACACGTCCTCTGGATCGGGCCAAGCTCTCAGTCCCATCTTGCCTTTAGCAGAATAAATTTGATAATTTCTACCGGTTTGCCGCTTCGTTTCTTTCAATGCTTTTAAAATGATGTCATATAAACTCGTGTCATTTTTAAAAACGAGAGACTTCATGACATGTCCTGTATTTGCGATGGATGTCATAGGAATTTGAAAGTCTGCCCCGATCCGCCTCAAAATTTGATCTGCCCGTTGATTTGAAAAAACATATACATCTTGGTTTTTCACTAAATATTGGAGCATATCGTATGCGGTAAAGGTCAGCTTTCCTTCAACAGGCGTCCTAGAAAACACGATGCCTCTGAACAGCTCTTTTCCTTTCCATTTAAAAAGAACCGTGTCTCCTTCTGAGACACGGTAATATGTTTGACTGCCTTGCTTTGTGATAATATTCGCCTGAATAGAGCGAGGGGCCTGATACCTTTGCCCCTGAAGTGTCACACTCTCTGTGACAAGCTCATACATCGTGCCGCTTCTGATGGCAAAAAGCTCAATCAATGTCAGCCCCCCTATTGTGGTATTTTCAATTTTTGCCCTGGAAAAATCCAATGTCCCGGCTGTTTAATATTCCGTTTACTTCGTTTGATCATCGCTGCTTTATTGGCATTCCAAATACGCCGCCATTTTGTACTATCGCCATAAAAACGGCCTGAAATGGCCCACAGAGTATCTCCCTTTTTGACAGTGTACAATTTTGGTGGTGTTTTTGAGGGTCTTTTCTTTTTGGTTTGTTTCGCTTTTTTCTTTCGTTTGATTTTCCTAGGCGATGCGGTTTTATATTCCTTTAACTCGATCGTAAATTCACGATCCCCTATGTCATAAGACCCTTCCTTGTGTGTGAAGCTCTCAATGCTGCACGTCATGTTGATTTTAGTCCCTGTCACAATCAGTCGCACAGACTTCTTTGAACGCATCATTCGTTCAATTTTCGCTATTGCATTCTCTGGTGATGGAATGCTTTTATATTCAGCAATTGGCGAATATTTCTTAGGAAATAATGAGGTGAATGATACTTGTTTAGCCGATGGTACATCAATAAAAGTCAGTTCTCCAAAGGAGGAGACCTTCACTGTTTCATTTTGTACGTTATTTGTAATCTCAAGTTCGGATGGAAGCACAGGGAATCGCAACTTCTCCTTGCCTTGGGAAATCCACAATTGATACACTGATTTACCCATCGATCACGACCCCTTTCGTTCCTGTCTGAAGCTCTACTTCCAGTTCGTCTACAAGCATTTGTCTAATTTTTTCGACAAGCGATTGCTGATCCTGTCCATTATGGAAATGCTGATCACCATTGAACTGGATGGTGATTTGTTTATTGCCTGACGTTGTTGCAGTCCCAGCTGGCTGTGCTGAGGTGACTTGCTGCATCTGTGATTCTGGTAAAGGAGCAGATGCATTTGATGGATCATAGACTTGCATCCCAAGTGCCTTTGCTGCCTGCGTCAATAAATATCTCCCGCGAATGCCTCTTTCTTCTGGAATAATCCATTCGCGTTTGTTTCCTTCACCGACTCTAGCTACCTGCTCCTGAGTAATCAGACCGCCATTGGCGTAGCCTTTATAAGGACCGCCTCTTCTCATACTCCGTAATCCCGGTGTATTGAAGACTGTTCCATATCTGCCCTTAATGTAGTTAATGGCTGCTACGGCATTATGAATTGGGTTCCAAATATCATTCATGCCCTTGCCTTTATTGGAATGGAAGGTCGGTCCAATGGTTTGCATTAACCCTTTAGAAGGCGTTCCCTTCTTGGCGTTGGAATCCCACAAGTTGATGGCTTTCGGGTTACCATTTGATTCGTGCTGAGCGATTGTCATAAGACCTGGAAGCCAGCTCATCGATGTGCCAGTCGCCATCAGAGCTGCCATGAGCCATTGCTGAACACTAAGACCTGAAGCACCCATACCGCTGAACGCTCCGATTAATGAACCCGCTTGATTTTCAGCAAACTTTTTCACATCAACTGAATCGAGCCCTTTGACGACACCGATCGATGCGAATTTCCCTAGACTCATCATGACACGCGAAGGAGAATGAATGTCTAGTTCTTCTCTAAACGCCTGTTCCACTTTCTTCGCCATTTCTTTGGCAGCTTGTGTGACTTCACTTGCTTTTGAACGCATGCCGCTATTGAAGGCGTCGATCATTCCTGAACCCCATCCTGGTGATTCTTGTTTGGCTTGCAGGAATGGTTGTTTGACGTGTTGGTCTACGTATTGGCTTGTGCCAGTAGATGTCATGTTTTGACCTGAAGCAAAGCCAGCAACAGTTTGTGAACCATAAACCGAAGAAGCTGCTTGAATTTGATTAAATGGTTGGTCAATATTGGCTTGTTTCCACTGATTAAGAGAAATTTTATTACTATTCATCCCCTTCTCAAAATCAGAAGTAAATTCTTTTCCATAACTAACGCCACTTTCGGAGTTGTTCATTGATATTGAACCTCTTCCAGATAAAGAAACAGATGAGGTTACGTCTGTCCTCTGCTTAGCTGAGACATTCGATGAAGCCAAATTACTAGCGCTTTTTGGCACAACATTCATCCCAAGGTGAGTTGCTGCTTGAGCAAGTAACATCTTCCCTCGACCTCTATTGTTTTCCGTTGGAATAACAAACTCCTTGCCCGCTTCCCCTATCCAAGAAAGCATAGGTTTAGTAATATACCCCCCAGTAGCTTTATGACCAACCTGATTTAAACCGGTTTTCTCTTCGCCTTTACCTATGAAAAATTCTATTACTCCGCCGCCTATTTCTTTTGCTTTATCTACTATTCTACCAATAAAACCAAACATTTTTTCCCACGTTTCTGTTAGTTCCTCAGCATGTTTCTTTAATGGCTCAAAGACATTTTTATTGAACCAATCACTCACTGTTTCCCAAACACCTTTGATCGTTTCCCAAACTGATTTAAACGTTTCCCAAACAAATTTTATTGCTGGTTCTGCATATTTTTGATACGGTTGCCATACGTTTTCATCAAACCAAGTAGAGAGTTTTTCCCATGTAGTTTTAATCCAGTTCCATGTATTTTGAAACAAATTCCACACAAAAGTAATGGCTGGCAATGCATATGTTTTAAACGGTGTCCAAACATATTCATTAAACCATTCAGAAAATGCACTCCATGTTTCTTGAATCCAGTTCCACGTTTCAACAAGTTTGTTCCATACCCAGCCAATTGCTTCTATCGCATATTGACCGAATGGGTCCCAAACATTTGTTAAAAACCATTCAGAGAAAACACCCCATGTTTCTTGAATCCAGTTCCACGTTTCAACAAGCTTGTTCCATACCCAGCCAATTGCTTCTATCGCATATTGACCGAATGGGTCCCAAACATTTGTTAAAAACCATTCAGAAAAAATACCCCATGTTTCCTGAATCCAGTTCCATGTGTCAACAAGTTTATTCCACACCCAACCAATTGCTTCTATCGCATATTGGCCAAATGGTTCCCAAACATAATCCATGAACCATTTTGATGCTACTGCCCAAATATTTTTGATAATTGTCCATGCAACATCAAATACGCCAACTACAAAATTGATAATCGGAACTGAAAAATTATAAATAGGCAGCCAAACTTTTTCCATGAACCAAGAAGAAAGTTGTCCCCATTTTTCAGTGATCCAATTCCATGTCTCACCGAAGAATGTTGTAATAGGAGTTAATACATTATTATTGATCCATCCTGAAACTTTGTTCCAAGTATCTTTAATCCAATTAACTGCATTTTCAGCACCTTTGACAATGTCATCCCATTTTTTCTTCAAGGTTCCGTCATCAAACATCTTTCCGACCCATTTTCCTAAACCTTCACCTAAAATGCTTCCTAAAATTCCGCCGATTGCTGTTCCAATACCTGGTGCAATCATTGTTCCTATCGCGGCACCACCCATACCACCAGCAATGCCCCCGCCGAATCCTCCTACTTTTTCACCTACATTTTCTTTTGTTGTGCCAATTAATTCTGTTGCACTAAGTAAAGGCCCAAGTATGGGTACTTTTTTTAATAACTTGCCTGCACCTTTACCTAAATTTTTAAATGTATCTCCTAAGCCTTTTAGCTTATCAGTATCTTTGAATATCCCAGCGAGACCAGCTATAGCCATAATACCTGGAATTTTTTTGGTTAAACTGCCTAATTTAGTTGGAGATTTTTTATTCTTTTCAACCCTCGTAGTTCCAGTTGGATTATTCGGTTTGTTTTTCGGACCATTTCTATTATCTGTTTGGGTAGTTCCAGTTGGATTTAAACCTTTTGCACAACAAGAACAGCAGCTTATTTTAAATAAACCTTTTCCGTTTTGCGTTTGGTCTGAGTTCTGGTTACCCAACTGACCTGGTGAAGTATTATTATTAGACCCATCCGAGTTATTTGAAGGGTTTTTCGGACCAAGGATCAAATCTAATCCTTTGTTAAACCATTTATCTAGATACTCTTCAGGATTGATTTTAATTTTCTCACGAATTCGTCCGATTACTTCTTGCTTGTATTCGTCTATTTTCGTTTCAATCCAAGGTAGCGCCTTTTCATCCCAAAATTTCCTAGGGCTTAATTTTTCCTTCAATTTATCTGAGACGTCACCTGCATATTTTTCAATTTCTTTTAACGCCTTGTTCCCCAAATTCCCCAGCCAGCTTTGTTTGTTTTCCTGCGTTTTTGTAGCAGCTGTCGCATTAGTTTTCTTTTTGATTTTCTTTTCTTTCACAACTGACTCTGCCTGATCTCGTTTTTTCAACTTACTCTTTGCATTGTCTTGAACAGACACTCTGATCTCATGTTTAGCCATTGTCAAGCTTTTGAGTGTCTTTTTGATTCGTTGAATGGCAGCGGTGGCTTGGTCAACCATGTTTAATCTCATATAGTACGTTCTGTTCATGAGCTGAAGGATTGATTTTTTGATTGATGACATTTTTCCTGACAACTGATCATTCAGTTTGAACGTCAGCAGGATTGGACTTGCTTGTGATTGTTTCAAGCGATCTATACTGGATTTAATGACATCTAGTCCTTTTGCTTGAATGGTTATGACCATCTGTTTCGGTATCATGTTCAGCTGGTTTGTTAATGATTTGAGATCACGATAGATTCCTTGATCTAGCTTCATGGATAATACAGATAACCTTCTAATCGATAAATTGAGGTTCCTTAGCTTCTTTTCATCCATTTCCAGGCTTATTTTCACCGGTTTTCTAAATGGTTTGAGCTGCTTCTCAAACGTTTGAAATCGTTTTTGAATGCGCAACAGCTTCTTTGATACTTTGTCTTCTAATTCAAATCGTGCAGTGAGCTTCGCCAGTTTATTTCCCTCCTTTCTTTGCTTCTTTTTCTAGCATGTCGAGTTTGTAGCTGATGAGTCCGAATAAGAATGCCTTAAATTGTCTTGGTGCTTCGTATAAATCGAGGAGTTCTGATGGAGAATAGTGAAGCTCATGCATGGCGTAATATAAAAACACCGCTTCCTTATCCCCATCTTTTATTAGTTTTTTGCTGCTTCTTCTAAATCTTCAATTTCGTCTTCAAATCCATTGATTTCAATCGCTTTGTTTAACCAGTTTGCATATTCACCGCCGACAGATAAAACACGTTTTGCAACTTCAACTGGATCTTGTGTGCTGTAGGCTTCTCTTAATTCCTTTGAGCGGAAATCTGGATAAATCGTCGATTCAATGGCAATTCGTGCATAGAAGCGCTGGCTGTCTAAGTCTTTTACGCGGCCTCTGCCTTTGACATTTTTGAACGTGGTGTTTTCTTTTTCCAGTTCATCAATACGTTCCGTGGTAATCGCTTTGAAGACAAAAGGAATGACATTCCCTTTTTTATCAACAAAACGCTTAGAAATTGGTACTTTGACCTCTTCTGCTTCTACTGTTTGTCCTGGCATAAAAAATGAAAGATCAAATGTTTGTTTTTCGCTCATGTTTAAAAACTCCCTTTTGTTTGTTTTTTTTGAATACAAAAAAGCACATCCATTTTTGAATGTGCTTTCCAATCTTTTCATGTATAATTGAGAACGTACAATTGAACGGCTTGCTCAAGGGCGTCTGGCTCATCCCCGATAGGAAGGGGGTGATGCTCATGTCAACATTCCAAGCACTGATGTTAATGCTTGCTTTCGGGTCATTTATCATTGCCCTGTTGACATATATAGACAAAAAATAGACTCCCCCTTGAGCTTTGGTAGGTGAAAGGGAAAGTCTATCCTGAACATCCTATTCGATTGGCCAGCCCCTTGAAGAGCCTCATTGTACATTGCCGGGATGTTAGCGCATCCTGGCTTCTTTTTATTGTATGCAAATCTCTTTGCATGTAAACATAATTTTGTGTGTCATTTATTGCAATGTGCATTACAAATGCATTCATTTTTCATTACATTTGCATTATAGCATATTTGGTTTTTATTTAGCTAATTAATTAGCTAATTTCCTCCACATTTCTTAGAAAGAATTCTTCAGCTTTTCAGGCAGATCAAAGTCTTCAAATGTAAATGGAACTTCTTCTTCAAGTGCCTCTGAATCGACATCTAGTCCAGCAATTTTAGCTGAATCAAAGTTGACATCGAATAATGTCACACGCTCTGTGCCTCGGCCTGATGATTTATCATCAATTACCGCTTGAAGAGTGAAATAAGGATCTTCCCCTTTTTTCACATAGTTGAGCATGAGTTGAACGAAACGTGACGTAACTTTATAGAATGTTGCCGTTCCTGTTCCGTTTGCCCCAGTTGTTTTATGGCCAGTCATTCGGCGGCCCATTACGTTCACTTCTGATTTATTTTTCTCCACGTTTGCTTCAAACGTTTTGATAAAGGCAAGTTCCTCACCTTCTAAGAAAAGACGACCTTCTTTACCTGAGATTGTATTTTGCGCTTTAAAAGCCATCTTACTTCACCTCCACATTGAAATAGAATTTTTCTGCTGCGTCTACTGGCTGTACTGCTAAATCGATGATAAATCCATCACGATCTTCATTGAGGCCAATGACGATATCTGTTTCTGAGTTAAAGCCTGTAATACCGCTGCCATCTTGAAGTTGTGTGAGATACTGTGTAATCAGTGTTTTCACAAGCTGCACTCCATCATCAGATGCTGGAATGTCATTGCCATTGGCTTTGCGTAATTTAATCAAATTTTTCAGTTCAAATGTTAAATCATTGTTGATTGCATCTAGCACACGGATGATTTTGTTTTTCGCCATTTGCTGGTTCTTTTCAACCGTGAAGCTTGTCAAAGAGTTAATATCTTTTTCAACGCTCACCGTGCGGTCTCTTGCATCGAAAGTGAAAAGAAACTCTCCTTGTGATAAACGGTATTCTACTTGATCATTATCAAGACGCTCTAATGTATCGACTGCGCCTTCGTATTCAACAAAGGTCAGTGACTGATTAAAAGTCGCTCCTGCACTTGCTCCTGCGACCCAAGCTGTTGTTTGAGCAGGCGCGAGTTCTGTTCCGTCTTCTAAAACAACACCGCTTGTGACATTGATGATACCTTCTTGATCAGCTGCATAGTTAGCCACAACGCCTTGCACCTTACGTCCTTGCTTATTACGTAAACGCTCAATAAATGACGCGAATGTTGCTTTTAATTGCTCACTATTATCGACTGGGAGTGCAATAACATCAAAGTATTCCGTTTCAGCTGCTTCTAGGAAAGCTGTATAATCTGCGACACTTGCCACACCGTTTTTCCCGCCGCTTAAAGCCGCTCCAGCAGTAATGACCGCTTCGCCTTCACCAGAAAATTGAACGTATTTGTTTTTCACAAGATCTTTGACATCTGTGACCACCTGTTTATCGACAATATCTGTTCCAAGATAGGTGATGACGTCACGTTTTGTGCTGTCGAGTACATTTTCTGCCACTTGAATGGTAATCTCATTTCCTTTTTGACCACCGTAATTGGCAGTAACCACAAAGTTTTCTGCGATTTCCGCTTTGGCTGGCTCTCCTTCGTTTAGGCGGTAAAGCAAGACCGTTTGCGCTTTTTTCTTCGCTTCACGGAAAAGAAGAAGTGACTTATCATCAATGTTGAGCCCGACCTTTTTATTTAAGTCTTCCATATCGGAAACGGAAATAAAGGTTTTTGGTTCTCCCCAGCTCATGACAAGAGGAAGTGCAACTGTTCCTCGCTCGCCTAAAGTAATTCGCTGCTCTGCTGTTGTTTTAAAATTAAAGTAAATGCCAGGACGCTTTTTCTCTGTACCTGGTGTAAAAGTGCCTCCGTTCATCCTTTAAACCTCCTTGGACAAAAAAGCATCGATGTGCTTCTTTGCTTCTGTTTTTGTAATTGGTTGATGTTTGATATAAAAAAGAGCACCTTCAAGGATTTCTGGTTTTACCCCAAAAAGATCCTTGCTGTGCTCTTTTAAGGCTTCAAATGAAAAGCCAAATTCTTTTTCTTCGCCCGCTGTTTGATCGAGCTGTGTTTTTTTAGTCTTGCTCACGTTTGATCACCCCATCTGAAAAATTGATATCTTCTAGGCTTGGCTGTTTATCTCGGTTGTACCAATAGCTGCTATCCCATGTCAGGACAATCGCTGCTACACCTTGATCTATGATTCTTGTTTCCACTCTTTTTATGCGGACATAATCATCAAGCACCTCTCCATCTTCACTGATCATCTGAATGATTTGACGATCAGCAAGCAATGCATCGACGACTGTTTCCGCCGCATCATGCGCTTTTTCTGTATCCATATGAAACACTTTCACTTGCAGCGAATAAGATTTCATAAAAGTAGACACTGTATCTGGACCACTAATGACAGTCACTGGCGGCACATAAACAGATGGCACTTGAAAACGCTCTGGCAGAAGACGATCATACATTTTCACTGGATAGCGTGTGTATATATAATGCATGATTGCCCCGACTTCTTGATTCATTCCATCACCTCCCAAAATGTCGATCGATCCAGCTTTGAAGCTTTCGATCCAGCGAGTGTTCAAACATTTGTTCATAGAGCATGACGGCATGATCCCAGTACCCATTTCCTTCAATCCATTGAGATGAAAGCATCATGCCAGTACTGGCATTCGGATCATATTCAAAGCGGCTGCCGTTCCATCTGCCAGGCACCCATCTTCGTTCTCCATTTGAAGAAATGGCATGTCCATCATTCACGTAAGAGGCATAATCGAGCTGTGTCCCTACTTCTAGCGTGAGCCCGCCTCGGGAAGTGAGAAAGTGATTCTCCTTGTCACCTTTTTGAAAGGAATTGAGGAGACGTCCTGTATCAACAGCCTTTTCTTTGATGATTTCATCTTGAATGATGTCTAAAAACTGTAAGCCCATTTCCTGTAACCACTCTTGATATTGCGCCGTTAAGCCGCCACTATTTGCCTGTTGGAGCTGGGATAGCAGCCGGTCAAGTCCATCAATTTTCATAGGTTTTCCTTTCTGACGGCCATCACTTCCATGTGATGATTTTTCACTCTTTTTGGCTGCTGCAACTTGAGTGAGATGCCGTTCCACACCATTTTGTCATGCAAGCGAATGTCGCTTGCTAAAGGGAAATGGACGAGATAGGACTGATAGATGACTGTATTCGGTTCTTCTTGCACGAGTGACTGGCTTTTTTCTACAACATAGCAAGACACATCTCTCATACTTGGTGTATCAGGATAAGAGATGTCCGTTTGCAGATCTCCTGCTGGTATACCAAATTTGCCGCGGACTGCCTCTTCATTCTCTAAGTGAAAAAGATCACAGCGATCCGTTAATAGAGAATCATAACTCATAATGATCTCACCTTTAAATTGGCGCTGCCGCCAGTTAGTGAAGGTTCAATATAATCAACAAGAAGGGCATACACATAAGGTCTGCCTTTCACTTTGTCCGCTGCCTTTGCATATGAATAATCACCCATTTTTTCTGAAGTCAAGCCTTTCATCATGGATTCATCATCATTCAGCATGGCAAAATACTGGGCCATTTTTAATAAGGCGATCCTTGCTTTTTCAGGAATGGGCTGATATTTTTCATGTGTAAAATCGTGCCCGACAATTTGAAATACCGCTGCTTCTGCTTCAATAATATCTGCCGCTAGTCTCTCTACAGAACGATTTTTCACGCGATCAAATACAGAATAGGCTTGTAGTTCCTCAGCAGAAATGATCATAGCCTGCTGTCACCTACTCTTTCACTTTCATTACTTTGGCTACAGCATCCTCTTCCTCAAATTTGCTGTCGAGCTTCGCTGTCAGAACAATGATAAACTTACGGCTGCGAATATCTTTTTCTACTTCAATACGAATATTGCGAGAAAACCCTACGATAATGTTTTTCGGATGTGTCAGTAAAATATCTGATACGTCTGTTCCTTCTTCATCATATGGCTGCATATTGGCAAGACCTTTGACCGGAACACCGAATGCAGAAGAAAGTCCGCCTTGAATCGCCGCATCTCCGAGACCTGTCTGACGGTTTGCTACTTGGTCTTTCCACTCGACCTCTAAACTTGGGGATGTATAAAAACGGAAATCCTGAGGTACACGTAAATATTTTGACGGCATCGCTTTATAGGCTTGTTTGAACATTTGACGGCTAATTTCCGCTCCATTCGCATCGACAATATGAGAAACTGCCTGTTTTCGTACGCCATCCATTTGAGCTAAAAATGGATCTTGTGATGTTGTATCACCGTTGACGATCAGTTCTTCAATATCGACTGCCGCTCGTTCCGCCAGCATTTGCATAATGGTCTGCTGAATCCCGTCTTTTTCAATGTTGTTTTCAATGCTGTCGTACGTCATATGGATCTCAGCAATGACTTCTTTTGCATTGAGCTGGACAGTGCTTGTCGCTGGAACAACACGGTCTTTTGCATCAAGCGCTTTGCCTTCTTCTGCTGGGCGTAAAATGCGCTGACCGAAGCCGATTTTTTCGATTTTTTGTGAATCACTTTCCATTGGAATGATACGTGCATCATTTAAAACGGTTGGTGTATTTTGCATCATTCTAATGAATGTGTTGGATTGGGCTGCGTTCATGAGACCGCCTGTTTTTAAGCTGGCAAGTGTCATTTCAGCCTTGCGAATCAACTCTTGATTTCTCACACTTTTTCCTCCTTATTTAGGCTTATAGTAAGCCATCCCATATGGGCTTTGTCATATCATTTTGTGTATCGTAATTTGTTTGTTTAGAAATGCCCCGCGCTTTTTCAAGCATGTGTATCCGCTCTGAAATAGGCAGTAGCTGTTGCTGAAGCACTTCCTGAATCGCTGCTTTTTCTCTGCCTGCTGATTTCTCTAAGGTAGAGAGCTGATGACGAATTGGCGCAACCACTTGCTCCAGCACTTTTTGCACAGGTTCTTCTTCACCTGTTTGATCTGTCCCTTGTTTATCCGCTTGTAAAACGTTGTCGATGGCCATTTTTGCTTTTTCTAGTTCGCGTACTTGATCAGTCGTTAATCCGGCATCTTGCTTTTGAACGGATGCTGGTCTTTCACCAATCGTTTGGAGGACATCATTTGTTTTCAACACATCCTGCACGATTGGAATCAATTGTTCAAGTGCCGCTCTTACGCTAGACTCATCACCATCACTTGACTGCAACGTTTCCAGCAGATGATCTAAAACGCTCCAAAATTGTTGTGGCATATTTGCACCTTCCTCTTTCAAAAAGAAATTTTTCAGCAAAGAAAAAAGCCCTCTCTCGTTCGTTTCTTGAGATAGGAGCTGATCGTGTTCCTCTATTGCGATGATGTCTGCTGTTCCAGCCATTGAGTAGCCTGTAATATGGCCTTGCTGAATTTGGTCCCAAATATCTTGTGATGCCTTTGTCACAAGTACCCAAGATCCTTTTTGAATCAGCTCCCCGCCTACTTCAAAATCCGCTGGGGCAATGTATGATTCGACGACTTCACCAACACCATCTTGAAAATCATGCTGTTTATCAATGTGACGGGCATCTTTCATAAAACCGTGTGCTGCTCTTTCAATTTCTTTGGCCGACATAAAGTCTTGATGTGCATCAGGTGTATTCGGTTCATACACGACGCCATATACGAGGCGATGCGCATCCTCTGCCTTCGTCAGGACACTGACTTCTTTTTGAAAGTCAGACTGCTTTTTCTTTGCTTTCATCAAGAAAAATTTCTTTTGGTTGGCGGCCTTGTCCACATAGGAAACATGTGTAATTTTTGCGTTTTTTAATTCCCTTGGCATATGTTCACCCCCTTTCAAAAAAAGCTCACGTCCTTTTATTTCTCCAGCTGGTTTGACTCGGATGGAGACAGCCCATTAGCTGTTTTTATGCGGCTTTCTAAAGGTCGGTGGTAGAATTCTTCCGGCCATTCCTCTAACGTCTTACCAAGAATACGCCCCGCAAGATCTCGTAAATCATTTGGCGATACTGCCCCAGCCTGAATAAATGGTGTTAGAACCTTCGCTATCTCTAATGGATCTCTAAAGTCAGGACCATTTAATAGAAAGCGGACATGCCATATATCTAAATCCGGGAGAAAAAGAGTATTGAGTTTCCCTGCAATAAGATGCCGCTCTGGCTGAAACACTTGCTCCTCCGTTGTTTTTCGCGCGGTATCTGCTGTAGCCTTGTTATAATCTTGTGACTCTCCTGTGTAAATAGGCGGCAGACGAAAAGCGGAGCGGATTTTGTTTCTCGTCTTTTCATCGTATTCTAAAAAGAGCGCATCCTCTTGCAGGATTTCCGCCAAGGATTTAAAATTCACTTTGACATTTGATACATCTTCTTCACCTGTTAATCCTTTTTCTGTCGGAAGCCCTTCTACTTCGAGCAATAAAAACTTATGCGCATGATCAGACCCTTCAATATCATCCATATAATCTTGTAGCTGCTGATAAGAAGTCTCTGACAGCATGCCGTTTTCAACAATGATGGCACCAGGTACATGCCTTCCTTGCTTAAAATAAAGATAATTCAGCTCTTCTGCTTTTCGTGCGCCATACATATTGACGATGTTGCCAATCCAGCGGGGAATCCCATACGTCCCACTGCCAATTTTAAAATGAATGACTTCTGTTGCTTGAAGTGGTTCTGGTGTAGCATCATCGTACTTGCCTGTTTCATAATTTAATATGCGCGGATCACCATACTCCTTGAAAAAGACTTTCTTCTCATTGATGACCTGCACATATTTTCGGAATCGTTTCTTGCGATTCATCGTCTTTAATTCGCCGTTTTCTGTGTAGTGGAATTCGACGTCGACTGGCTCACTCAACTTGCAAATGCGAATATGGAGTGCATCCAAATACTCGATTCCTGCCGGCTTTCCTTGTCCATCCCGCAGCACCTCTAAAAAGCCATTTCCTGTTTTCTCCCGGTCTTCTAGGACATAACCAAGAATCACGTCAGCAGACTCATCATAGTTCATGTATTTCGTAAACTCTTCGAGTCTTGTCCATTCCTTCTCGGCTGTCTTCTTTTTGACCGGTTTCACATCTTCCGCATTAAAATCAAAGGCGTATTCCACCCCAAAGCCAAAGCCTAAAATGTTTGTTCGATACGCATCTATACATTGCTGAAGAATCGTTGAGTATTCTGCCATGCTTTTTAATTCATTGATATGGTAGGGCGGCGGGACAATGTCATCTTTTTCGTATGAAAATTCATCCTCATACATTTGTTTTGTATGATCAGACATGTTGGCCTTCATAATCGTTGCTTTTAATTGTTTCATTGTATGGACCTCCTCTCTCGGTTTGGACGGACACGCTCTGAAGCAGTCTGTTTCAAATCGGTCACCTCATAATCATCTAGCGCATACCAAATGGCGGATAATGTGTGTGGATCGATTTGAAATTCATCTTCTTCTAAGCGGCCGTTCTTATCTGCCTTATAGGTTAGTGATTGAAGTTCATAGATGGTATAAGGGCAAGCATCAGAACAAATGATTTTCTTAAATCGTTTGATTTTCTTTGTATATTGCAAACGTGACCCTTGGAACTTATGCGCAGCGACCATTTGAAATCCGCGCTGCCGAAAATAGTGAATCGTTTTAGGCTCTGCTGCGTCTGCCTTAATGAGTTCCTTTGATTCAACAAATTCTTTCAAATCAACAGCTGTTTCATCATCTGTTTTCCCGCGGTCGTAATATTCCCAATAAATATATAAGTACTTTTTTTCATGATCGACAGCTAACCGAATGAGCGCATTGTAGGATTCGACAAATCCAAAATCCATCCCCGCTCGTTTCAGCGGTCTTTCAATCTGCCCGATCGCATCTAATACGTCAGCATGCTGTCTGACCTCAAATTGCGGAAACACTTTTGTGCCATTGATACCGAAGTATCCCTTTCTTGCAATTCGATAAAGATCTGGATCGTATTCTTTCAGCTCATCCAGCTGCTTGACATAGCTTCTAGGAAGAAATAGATTGTCTTCTGCTGTTGAGTGGTGATAGTACGTATCTTTTATCACGATGGTTCGCTGTTTGTATAAGGTTTCGTCATCAAGGACAAATCGTTTCAGCTGTTCATCTCTAAAGAAATGTCTGTACGTCCAATTATCCTGACCAACGGGATTCGTCGATAACATCATATAAAGAGGTAAAACCGGATGTCTCAGCCTTCCAAGCAGTTCTTTAAACCCTTCATATGAAACCTCGGAACACTCCTCAATCCAAATAATTGAGATGTTGTTGATCGACTTCAATTTCTCAGGCTTGTCCAGTCCTTTAAATAAAATGCTGCTCCCATTGCGAAAAGTGAGAGCAAGCGGTGAACTGCGGCACTTTACTAGATGATCAATGCCAAGATCGCTGACGATTTCTTGTAAAAGAGAGTAGGTCGACTCCCGGTGCGTATCATACACTTCTCGAATGACAAGTGCTGTTCGTTTTTCCTCAAGCAGTTTTAAAATCAGCTTTAAAGCAATGTGATAGCTTTTGGAGGAGCCATAACCGCCTACTAAAAACTGAAACTTTTGATTCCAATCGAACAAAAAGTGTTCAAAATGAGGATTGACTTCTTTTTCAATCAACGGCGTCATGAATCGTCCTCTTTTCTTTTGATCATGATATGAAGATCTTCTTCTTTTTCCTCACGAACTGCTTTTTTTGTTTTTTCGATTGTCAGCTCAATTTGCTTCAGCCTTAATCTTCGTTCATCTTTCGCATGAGCGAGCTCTTCAAACTGTTTAATCAGCCGTCTTAGTTCTCCCATTGCACGAGATTGGGCATTTAAAAAAGTAGCATGCCGATCCCATGAAAATTGAAACGAAAATTCCTCTGCCGTGATCTCTGGCTCTGGATGAATGCCTTCGCCTGTTTCTTCCTCTAATGAAGAAGGCAAGTACGTCGCCTTTTTCAGTTCTTTGATCATGTCATCTTGATCTGCTACATGCATGATGCGCTGCGCTCGAATAATGGCTGCGTATTGAATTTGAATTTGATCCCAGATGATATCAAGAGATGTGCGCCCATCCATTTTTTCCATGATTTCAATCGTTTCATCTGAAAGAAATTGGTGAAAGATCGAGTGCGCCTGCTTTGACGGTGTTTTTTGTCTTTGCCAGCCGTATCGTCTTTTCCATGATTTAACGGTATGGATGGAGACGTTGTAATGATCGGCTAGTTGCTGGTACGTCATCCCTTTCATATAATCCTGCTTAGCCTCTATCCGTTTATCTTTCATTTACATTCACCTGCCGCCTCCTTTTAGTTCGAATGATTCCCTGAAGAGAAATCATTTGTGCCGGGCTAGCAAACATTCGTTTGGTCTTTCTAACTATAGGTGGCAACTGTAAGACAAGCTTTTGAAGATTGATGTGATGAAAGAAAAAACGCCTATTCAGCAGCTCTGAATAGACGTTCTTGTACTTTTTTGGACATTTTGGTCCGAGCTCTTTCCATATGTTTTTGGACTGTTCCTTTTTTTACATCTAGCATGATCGCAATCTCGCTAAATGACAGACCCTGTGTTGTGTGCATAAAAAACACGTCTTTCTCTCGATCTGTTAAAACAGACAAAGCTTCATCGATTCGCTTTTTATCCCGCTCACTTACCTCTCTTTCTTTCTCTTGAATGAGGGTGTATTCATGTGATAAAGCCTCTAATACCTCTTGATTAGCAAGAATGGTTCGCTGATACACAGACCGTCTATCTAATCCTCTGCGTGCGCCTGGCTCTCTACCGATTTGAAGCCATTCCACCACGTATTCTAAATCACTGACCATACTGGCGATCATTTTTTGATCATGTTTGTCCTGATCTGACATCTGTTTCTCTTCTTTGTCTTTCAATTGTTCATATCGTTTTCTGGCATCTTTTAAACTTCTTTTATATTCAATCAGTAAATCTTGCATCTATGCTCTCTCCCTTTTTTAAGAAAATAAAAAACGGACACCAATCAGCCCCTTTTTATAGGGTCTTGATCAGTGTCCGCAGGCTTTCCGTCTTGGACTTATTCAGTTGTTCTTGTTCATCAGACTAGCTGATTTTAAAACCAATCTCATGATCGACTCTTGCAAAATGTCCTTTTGCTGTTTGAATAATCGTTTTTCCATGCTCAGGTACATCCATCATATAAGCCGTTCCTACGTTTCCATCTAACACAATGACTTGAATCTTTCCTTTTTCCATTTCACCGACAAATGTCTGGTTTTCTTGAATCATGAGTTGTTTTGGCTCGTTCATATGCTTGTCTCCTTATTTGGTGGTGAGGATCTCATATCATCACCCATCGTATTTAAAATGATTTCCATTCGAGGACGCATGCTATAAAACTGTGAAACTCTTAATTCTACAATCTGTAAAGAGGCGTCATCGGTAACGGCATGAAGTGCTTCTTGTATATACTGCAAATTTGGTTGAAGAATGCTGATGTGTACCGGGCGTATCAAGCCTTTTTCAGCAGATGTACGCGTGTCTTGGCTGTTCGCTAGATCAATGGGCATATTGTAAAATGAGCGAATGTCGAGTGATAATGCGCCTTTTATTTTGCTTGTGCATTGCGCTTTAGCGGCTGTTTGAATTCTGTTTATCAATGTCTCTTTTGTGCATAAATGTTCTTTTTCAATGATAAAATGAAGGACCATGCTACGATCTCCCGTCATCCTTCGCCCACTGCCGAATGTCTTGTTCGTTTTGACCCGCATTGAGCAAACATTTCAGGAATGTCATGATTTGCTTCAATCGATTCATGTCGCATTCATCCTTTCCTTCTTCTTGTCATCAACGGCTTTTTCTGCCATGAGGGTCATGTATGTGCGTTTTTCTTCTGCCGTGGGGAAAGCAAAAATCGGCTCTTTTTGATGAAAAGTGATCCAGCCGCCAGCTTGTACTAGGCAATGCTGGGCTTCTTTTCGGGCATCAAATGTCATCTGATGTCTCATCATCATCAAATCCTTTCTCGCGGTCCTCGTCCTCTAATCGATAACCATTTCGGGACATTTCATATGGCCAGTAACGTTTTGGATAGCCGAAATCATTCATTTGTGTCACCATCGGATGTTCGATATTCATTCTGTTTGTCTCCCCTTTTTAAGAACGGTCTTCCTCAAGACTATTACTCTTTTTGTGTAACTTTTGACCAAAAAAAAGCTCTTGAACACCGATATTTAGCAAATCTGCAATATGCTTGGCTATTTCTAAGCTGGGCTTTGTTCGGCCCATTTCTATATTTGCATAGCCACTCGTGTACTTATATCCAAGTTTTTTCGCCATATACGTTTGTGTTTTTCCTTGTAATATTCGTTCTTCTCGTAAATTTTCAAGTTTCATGTTTCCACCTCTTACTCATTATGTGTAAGTTATATTCATTATGATAATATACACAAAACGAGTAAGTCAATCATATTTTTATTCTTTTTGTGTATTTATTTATCTTTTCCGTGTAATTCATGATAAAATTTACACATAATATGAAAAAAAGGTGTTTCCGATGGATAATTTGACTGGAAAGATTCTAACTGAATTAAGAGAGAAACATGGATGGAGTAAGTCTACCGTTGCCAAAAAACTCGGGTTAAAGGCGATGTCGACCTATGCTAACTGGGAGTATGGATTGAGAAAGCCAGATGGTGAAATGATTGTGAAAATCGCCGAGTTATACGGGGTCTCAACAGATTATCTTCTCACAGGTAAAGACAAAAACGCCTCTGATGACGATCTTGCAGATGATCCTGATTTACAAATTGCGTTTAAAGCTGCCTCCGATTTTTCTGAAGAAGCACGAAGACAAACCATCGACTTTATTAACTACATTAGAGAGAAAGAGAAACAAAAAGGCCGTCAGCCAAAACAGACAGACGACAAATAAAAGATCTCTTTTCATAAAGCATCACATAGCTGGGTAGATACCCAGCTTTTTTTATGTCTCTTTTTCCCCCTAAAAAAGAATGACATATGAATAAAAAATCATGTGTTTTTTGGGTAAAATCGTCTTCCCCTACATAATATGTGACAATTTTCACCAAAAATACTCATTTTTCCACTTATTTTGATTGACATATAATTCTATTATTATTAATATATGTATATACCAAAAAAAGGAGTGTTACCGATGAAAAAATTAATGAAAGCTTGTACATTGTCTTTAGCTGCTTTAGGTGCTCTTACGTTCTTCCAAACAGAAGGTGCTCATGCAGCTGCACAGCCTAAAGAACCAGTTATAGCAAAAGCTCCTATTATGAATAAAGTGATTACGGTGAACCGCACACTTACTGTAGGTTCTTCAATCGCTGTTTCACTTCCAGCAAGTCAAATTTCTGTCTCAGGCGCAACGTATGCCATTCAATTAGACCAAACTGCTCCAAACTTCACTTGGATCCGTGCTGTACAACGCGGTTCTGTTACAGTGTCTTACTATAATTCACTAGGTGAGCTTGTAATTAACTATATTACTGTTCGTTAAGCGATTTTTTTCATATGAAAAGGCGATGACTATATGTTCATCGCCTTTTTGTGTTTTTACTTAAGCTGCTTACCAGTGCTTGCCAATCTCTATCTATTATGTTAACTTTTAATAAAAATAAGTTTACATATTGAGAGGGGCTTATGATGGGAAAAATAACGTCTTTGTCTTGGGAAACGCTCGTGAAGAAAGCCATCAATCATGAACCGATTACTATGGAAGAAGGTCTAAAAATTCTTGGAGCAGACGACGCAGAGTTGCTGCCTATTATGCATGCAGCTTATCAGGTGAGATTTCATTTTTTTCAAAAAAAGGTGAAGTTAAATATGATCTTTAACGCCAAAAGCGGATATTGTCCTGAAAACTGCGGGTATTGTTCACAATCGGTGATTTCAACAGCTCCTGTTGAGAGGTATACAATGCTTGACCAAAAAACCATTGTGGCCGGTGCGCGTGAGGCGTTAAAAAGAAAAGCAGGGACTTATTGTATTGTAGCAAGTGGGAGAGCACCTTCGCACCGTGAATTAGATGAAGTCACCGCAGCAGTAAAGGAAATTACCGAGACAATGCCTTTGAAAGTTTGTGCATGCCTTGGGTTATTAAATGAAGAAAAAGCGAAGCGGCTGAAGGAAGCGGGTGTTCATCGGTATAATCATAATCTCAATACACATCAAGATCATCATGCTCAAATTACAACGACCCATACGTATGTTGACCGCGTATCGACCATTGATAAGGTCAAACAGTCAGGGATGTCACCATGTTCAGGGGTTATTATTGGAATGGGCGAAACCAATCAACAAATTGTCGAAATGGCTTTTGCGCTGAGAGCCCTTGATGCGGATTCGATTCCCGTCAACTTTCTCCATGCAATTGAAGGAACGCCTCTTGAACATCAAGAACGCACACATCCAATCAAAGCGTTGAAGGTTTTGGCACTGATGCGATTTATCAACCCGGCTAAGGAAATTCGAGTATCTGGGGGAAGAGAGTTTAATTTACGAACGCTTCAGCCTCTCGCATTATATGCAGCGAACTCTATTTTCGTTGGCGATTATTTAACGACAAAAGGACAGCAAGTTCAAACCGATCATCACATCATTGAAGATTTAGGTTTTGAAATAGAAGA
The DNA here is from genome assembly GCF_024807925.1 of Bacillus sp. JUb11. Taxonomy (NCBI): domain Bacteria; kingdom Bacillati; phylum Bacillota; class Bacilli; order Caryophanales; family Bacillaceae; genus Bacillus; species Bacillus sp. JUb11. Next base: position 92,342 of record NZ_JANUEZ010000002.1, read on the forward strand.
ATGTGCGCTTTAAAAAAGTCTGCCGATGGATCGGCAGACTTTTGACGTTGAGATTAGAATCTTTTATGGAAATCGACAGTACCGCTTCCTTCTTCGCGGTCAAAGCTGCCAACAAAAGTCCAGTTAATATAGCCGCCGTCACCATTGTTGACAAACGTACCATCTTCAAATACCCAAATACCAAACGTAATGCCGTCATATTCAACACTATCATAATAAACAACATTGTTCAGTCCGCTAAAGTCATGATCTTGGCTTAAGTTTTGAACAACTACGTTGTAATTTTGACCTGCTTCATAGAATGCACTGTATGCCGCATTTTTTACAAATCCATCACGATTTTGAGATGATTTTACTGCTTGTTCAATTTTATCGGCAATGGCTACTGGATCAATCGAGACACTTCCATCGACACCTGTTGTCGTAGCAGCTTCAGCCTTTTGACCAAAAGTCGTAAGAGATAAAGGGACAGCAACCATTGACGTAGCAATCATAGAGCTAACAAAAAATTTACTTGTTTTCCTCATTATTTCTAACTCCTCCTTTAATTGGTATGTCTATGTACTACCCTTTTCTTTGTCACTTAAACACTAATTTAAGAAAAAACTTCTTTTTCTACCAATTAAGAGGCCGTTTTTACTGTTTAAAAGGGCAAAACAACAAAAAAACTACTCTTTTAAAAGAGTAGTTTTCCATCATTACATAAACAGGATAAATAAAATCAGACCTAGGATGATTCGGTAGATCGCAAAAGGCACAAGTTTGATTTTATTAATCAGTTTTAGGAAGAATCGAACAACAAAGAGAGCCACAATAAACGCACTCACAAAACCCACAATAAAGAATGGAAGCATGTCTGTTGTTAAATATTCGGCATTTTTAACAAGTGTTAAGAGGCTTGCTCCCGCCATAATCGGCATGGCCATAATAAACGTAAAGTCAGCCGCCGCTCGGTGATTCAGTCCAAGAATAACACCACCTGCTATTGTAGAACCTGAACGCGAGAAGCCTGGCCATAGTGCTAAACATTGAAATAGCCCGATATACAGTGCTTGTCTGTACGTCATATTATCCACAGAGCTTGTTTCTGTTTTACGTTTATTGATCCAATCAGCGACAAGCATCAGCACAGCCCCTAAAATCAAACCGACAGCGACCGTTCTCACATCAAACAAATATTTATCAATATAATCTTCAAATAAGAATCCTAAAATGACGGCTGGGACGAGTCCAACAGCAATTTGAGCAATGGTCAGCTTATGTCCGCTACGTTTTTGTTCTTCTGTGATATTTTTCTTTAAGCCTAACAAGTTCAAAATACGATCTTTAAACACGATCATGACAGCTAAAATAGAACCTAACTGAATCACGACTTTAAATGTGTTTGCAGCCTCTGGCGTAATGATGTCTTTTGATTTTAGCCAAAGATCATCAACAATGATCATATGCCCTGTAGACGAGACAGGTGCATACTCTGTTAATCCTTCGACAATTCCTAAAACCAGTGCCACGAATAAATCCCATAGATTCATGATTTTCTTTCCTTTCAATTCTGATCTTTTGAAGGCAAACATCTATGTCCACATAAAGACAAGCTTTCTTTTTCGAAAGCTCGTCTTTATGATACTATATTTTTTTCTAAAAAAGATTATGACATCAAACCTTTTCTTCTTTATACAAATTGGATCGCATTTTGAACCAATCAAACAGGTGGGTCGTGATCACTTTCAGAACGGCATACGTCGGAATCGCGACAATGATGCCGACTACACTGAACAATTTACCTGCTGTTAATAGAACAAAAATAATCGTAATCGGATGGATATGAAGGTTTTTCCCCATGACCTGAGGAGAAATGAATTTCCCTTCAATGAGCTGAACCACTGTCCAGACAATGATCAGTTTCAGTAGCATAATGGGTGATGTAACAAGTGCAATCACAATCGCTGGTGTAATGGCAATTGTTGGCCCAAGGTAAGGCACTACACTTGTACATGCCGCAATAATCGCCAGCAGCAGCGCATAGTCAAGTCCAATAATCAGATAACCGATTAAAAGAAGAACACCAATACAGAAGCTGACAATGATCTGTCCAAGAATATAAGAGCTTAATCGATGGTTCATTTCGTGAAGCACGATATGTGTATGCTCTCTAAACTTATTCGGAATAAATTTCAAGAAATAGTCAGGCAATTTTTTGCCGTCTTTTAATAGATAAAACAGAATGAACGGAACCGTCACGATCGAGATGATAATTTCAGTAAGCGCCCCTAAGAAAGTGCCGACTCCGGTAAAAGTGCTTTCCAAAATCTTCGTCGCTTGACTTGACGCTTTACTTACCAATTCAGAGACGTTAAAGTTCATCGTTTTCTGCACTTGACTAATAAAGTTGCTTCCAGTTAATTGTCTAATCTGTTCTTCTACCGTATCAACGTATTTTGGCAGATTATGAAACAGACTCATCGTTTGTGCTTGTAAAAAAGGAATAATAGATACAATGGTCACTGTAATGATCCCAATAATGACGATATATAAAAGCAAAATCGAAAAGATCCGTTTGACCTTAAATCTCTCTAATAAATTCACAATTGGATTTAATAAATAATACACAACCCCCGTTAAAATAATCGGTAAGGCAATGGTTTTGATGAGTACAATGAGCGGTGTGAAAATAAAAGATGCTTTCATGAAAACAAGGATATTCAACCCTATTAATAGCAGGATGAGTAAAAAGAGAACAAACTTGTTATCAAGAAAAAATTTTCTAAATCGACTGCTCCACATTTGCATAGAATTCATATCTTTCCTCCAAACACGGGCTATTTTATTAGTAAATTGTACACTACTTGATCATCATTTTGTGATCATTGTTTTAGTTTTTTTTTCACGTTTCGCAATGGACATGGCCCATCCAATCAAAATCGGTTGTCCGATTAATCTCATCCATAACAAGGCTTGTTCTGTGCTCTCTTGCCCTGGAAATGGAATCCCTTCTCTCGCAGCAAATAGGTTCGCAGGGAAAATGAGCACCAGATAGACAGCGATCATTTTTGCTGCCACAATCCTTACGTTTGGAAGAAGCAGTAAAACGGCCAGCAGCCATTCCAAGCATGCGGTGGCATAAATGATGCCAGAGGGAAATGGCCATCCAGACATCATGCGGGCAAAGCCGCTTGGCTCTATCACATGAAAAACACCGGCTGCTATAAATAAAAGCGCGAATGCGTATGTACTTCCTATATGTAGGATGCGCTTCATGTTCGTTTCCTCCTCCCTCCTTCTCAAGTATTACCCGAATGAAGGAGGAAACTATCCACTTTTCGTACATTTATATTCTTTATGTAAGACGCATCAGCTAAGGTAAAGGTTTCATCCGCTTTTCAATAAAAAAGAAGATTCTTTCATACAAACGCTTTCAAAGCATGTATAATCAGAGAAAAGCAGAAGGAGGGAATGTGATGATTCGATTTGCTGTCATCGGAACGAATTGGATTACAGATCGATTCTTACAGGCTGGTGAAGGAGTGGCGGATTTTACATGTACGGCCGTCTATTCTCGGTCTGCTGAAAAAGGACAGACATTTGCAGACAAGTATGGCATTGATACCGTCTTTACTAATTTACAGCAAATGGCGGCAAGTGATGCGTTTGATGCTGTGTATATCGCAAGTCCAAACGCCCTTCACAAAGAGCAAGCGATGCTGATGATGGCGCATCAAAAACATGTATTATGTGAAAAACCATTGGCCTCTCACCGGAAAGAGGCTGAAGAAATGATTGCTGCTGCGAAAAAATATCAGGTGTGCTTAATGGAAGCGATGAAGACCACATTTCTGCCGAATTTTCTTCAAATCAAACAGCATCTTGATCAACTAGGCCCCATTCGGCAAGTGATCGCTCATTACTGTAAATATTCCTCAAGATACGATGCCTACCGAAACGGTGAGATTCCAAATGCTTTTAAGCCGGAATTATCCAATGGCTCCTTAATGGACATCGGCGTGTATCTTGTCTTTCCCATCATTTATTTATTCGGGCTGCCACATCAAATCACCGCGAGAGGCTATACACTTTCTTCTGGAGTAGATGGGAGCGGTTCATTACTTTTACAATATGAAGGGCATCAAGCACTGCTTTTTCATTCAAAAATCTCAACATCTCATGTATCTGCTGAAATTCAAGGGGAGGATGCCACAATGGTGATTGATCAATTCCATCGCCCTTCTCGTATCATCATCCATGATCGGAATGGACAGCAAACCGATATTTCTCTCAAAGATGATCAACCTGCTATGTATTATGAAATCGATCACTTCATTCAATGCATCAAGCAAAAAAAGGGACAGTCGCCAGTCAATACATTTGCCTTATCCGTTCAAACCATGTCCGTCATGGACGAGGCGAGAAGACAAATGGGCATTATCTATCCAGCCGACAGACAAATGTAATGAGGCATTGAATGAACAAAGGGCGTTTTACAGCCCTTTGTTTGTTCGTGTGAATCTAGTTTGCCGCTAATACATCGGCAAATGCTTTCACATATGGCGGAAGGTCCGGCGGGCGTCTGCTTGATACAATATGACCATCTGTCACAACGGCTTCATCAAACCATTCCGCTCCAGCATTCGTCATATCATCTTTAATACCAGGTGTACTCGTCACTTTTTTACCTTTCAGGATACCAGCAGAAATGAGTACCCATCCGGCATGACAGATTTGTCCGATCGGTTTGCCCTTTGCATCAAACGTACGAACGATGTCTAATACTTCTGGATATCGGCGCAGTTTATCCGGTGCCCAACCCCCAGGAACTAGAACCGCATCATAATCATCTGCTTGAATGGAATAGAAGTCTGCATCTGATACAGCTGGCACTCCGTACTTCCCGATATATTCATGATCTGCTTTTTCGCCTACGAGATGGACAGTTGCCCCCTCTTCTCTTAATCGCAAAACGGGATACCATAGCTCTAAATCTTCAAAATCATCACTGACTAACGCAATGACCTTCTTATTTGATAAACGCATAACATCTCTCCTTTTCTTCGGATTTCCTCTATTGTACGAGATCATCTCTTAAAAAGAAAAGCGGTTCCCCTTGAGGAGAACCACTTTCCATTATTCACTGATCTTGAATTTTTTAATTAAGTCACGCAATTCTTCCGCCATTTGGGAAAGCGTCGTCGAAGAAGAACTAATCTCTTCCATTGATGCCAGCTGTTCTTCTGCTGATGCCGCGATATCTTGAATACTTGCTGAACTCTCTCTCGATACATCTGCAATTTCATTCACTGCTTTAGAAATTTGCTCAGATCCTTTTGAAAGCTCACGAACTGTCGTATTCATTTCATTGATTCTTGTCGCAATTTCTGCCGTTTGCTGATTGATTTGTGAGAAGCTTTCTTTTGTTTGGTCTGTAATTGATAGGCCATTTTTTACTTCTTCATTCACAGATTTGAACATATTTTGAGACGTTTCTATTTCAGAGACAATTTCTTTGACGAGTTTTTCAATCTCTTTTGCAGAATCTGATGATTGAACCGCCAGCTTACGGACTTCTTCTGCTACAACCGAGAAGCCTCTGCCTGACTCGCCCGCACGTGCTGCTTCAATGGCTGCATTCAGAGCCAGTAAATTCGTTTGATCTGCTATACCGTTAATGACACCTAAAATGTTGGTGATATCTTTTGATTTATGCTCTAATCCGTTAATCACACTTTCAGCTTCTTTCACTGAATGATCAATCGTTTTCATTTGGCCAACTGTCTGTTCAACAAGCTGTCCGCCTGTTTCTGCGACTGTTTTTGATTGAACCGATGATTCTGTAATGACATCAGATGTTTGAGCAACTTCATTTAGCCCTTCGTTCATTTGTTTCAAGTGGGCTGCACTTTGTTCCACCATTTCACTTTGATTTTCGTTTCCATTCGAGAATGTTTCAATGGATGATGTAATATGTTCGGTTGCTTTTGTCGTTTGACCTGCACTTGCCGTCAGTTCTTCAGACGATGACGCCACGTTCTCAACAGATGTCTGTACAGCTTGGATGACGTCTCTGAGTGACTCACTCATTTCATTAAAACTTGTACCGAGCTGACCAATTTCATCATTTGATTTAACATCAATTTTTTCTGTTAAATCTCCTTCGCTAATCTTCTTAGAAGAGGAGACAAGCATGGAAAGTGGTTTTGTAATAGAACGGATGATAAAGAAGATGAGAATCCCGCCAATGATGAGCGCACCAGCTAATATAATAGCCGCCATGTTGAAGACTGGCTGCGCCGCTTCTTCTACTTCATTGACAAACATTGTACCGGCAATTTTCCAACCAGTCGCTTTGTTTGTTGTGAACTCCATTTGCTTTTCTTTTCCTTCAAACATATAACTCATTGAACCTTTGTCTTGTGTATAAAGCTTGTCTACCCAATCACCTGTTAATTTTGTTCCTGCTTTTTTTGTTGGATGTGCCACGTATGTTCGATCTGGGCTGCCGATAAAAGCATGACCCTCTTTACCAATATTGATACTATTAGACTCTTTTACTAGATTTGCAATGTCCAGGTTCATGGCAATAACACCAGAACCATCCTCTAGTTTTTTAGAAATCGTCACAACAAGCGTACCAGTTGATGCGGTTGGATATGGAGCGGAAACAGACAGCTCACCATTTTTCGCCCAGCCATCTTTGTACCAATCCCGCTCAGTTGCGACATAATCAGCAGGCATTTTTTGATTAGGATATCTTGAGAACACTTTTCCATCACTTGAAGCAACAAAGATGCCTTCTGTGTCATCATTCATGCTCATGAACTGCTCAAAGCGTCCTTGAATATCAGTCGTTCCTTTTTGCCCCAGCTTTTTCTCCGTAATCCATTTGCTAAAGAAATCGGCTGCGTCTGTTTTTACTTTTACAACCTTCGTAATGTTTTTGTCCAGCTGTTCTACATTTTCCTTTGCACTTTGCATGATTTGATCATTTAAAGAGGTGCTCGCCGTATGATATGAAGAGAATGCCAATACGATAATTGGGCATAAAAGAATAAATAAGAAAGAGAAAACGAGCTTTTTTGATATCGATGGTTTTTTGAAATACTGTATGAAATTCATAAAAAAGAAAACTCCTTTTAGTAAGATAGTATATATATCGGAAGTACTACTAGGTTCTTTACTTTTTTAACTTATTAAAGTCTAGATAAGTCCAAAATACCCAAATTATGTGCAAACAACGGAAAAACACCTGACGTCAAAACGTCAGGTGTTCCAGATTATTGACAAAGGGCTAAAATGAACTTTATTTTAGCCCTTTGTCTTCTTTTCAGCGTGATAGAAAACCTTTGCAGCCCTAGGAAGGACGAGTACTGGCGCGGAGCGAATTTGAATTCGTGAGCACCAGCACGCAGGACTGACACCGAATGCGAGGGTTTGTCTACACGCTGAAACCCCTAACGTCAAAACGTCAGGGGTTCTACTATGACTCTTATATTTTAAATTGTTTGATGAGCTCTCTCAGTTCTTCTGCCATTTGAGATAAAGTGGCGGAAGATGAGCTGATCTCTTCCATTGATGCCAGCTGTTCTTCTGCTGAAGCCGCAATATCTTGGAAACCTGCGGAACTTTCACGTGAAAGCTCTTTGATTTGATTGACTGCTTGTGAAATATCGTTTGAGCCATGAGAAAGTTCTTGGGCTGATCCGTTCATTTGTTTCATTTGTTCTGTCATTTCTGATGTCTTATGGGTGATTTTCTCAAAACTCACTTTCGTTTCATCTGTAATGTTTAATCCAGATTGCACTTCACCTGCTACTTGTCTAAACATCTTCTGCGACTTTTCAATTTCATCTACAATTTCGTTCGTTAGGCTTTCAATTTCTTTTGAAGAGCTGCCTGATTGCTCTGCCAGCTTGCGGACTTCTTCTGCGACCACAGAGAAGCCTCTTCCTGCCTCACCTGCACGTGCGGCTTCTATCGCTGCATTTAAAGCGAGGAGGTTCGTCTGATCTGCAATGCCGTTGATGACTCCAAGAATGCTTGTAATGTCCTTAGATTTCTGTTCTAGCCCTGCAATCACAAGCTCTGCTTCTTTCACTGCTTGTTCAATCGTTTGCATTTGACCTGCTGTTTTTTGAACGAGCTCTCCACCAGCCTGAGCGGTTTTGCTAGACTCGATAGATGATTCCATCATGTGAGAAGTCGTGTTGACCATATGTGATAAACTGCGATCCATGTCGTTTAGCTGGACAGAGCTTTTTTCAATCATCTCATTTTGATGTTCATTGCTGTTTGAGAACTGTTCAATAGATGAGGTAATATGCTCAGTTGCTTGGGCTGTCTGTCCTGCGCTAGCCGTTAATTCTTCAGATGAGGCAGCAACATTTTCAATTGAATTCTGGACGGCTTGAATGACTTGTTTCAGCTTTGCCGACATATCGTTAAAGCTCTGTGCAAGTTTGCCGATTTCATCATGTGTGCGCACCTCAATATGCTGGGTAAGATCCCCCTGACTGATTTTCTCAGCCGATTCAGAGAGCTCTATGAGTGGTTTTCGGATTGATTTAATAATAAAATAAATCGCGATTCCACCGATGACAATCGCAGCAGCTAGGATGATCATGGTTAAGTCAAGCACTGGCTGCGCGGCTTCTTTCACTTCGTTGACATACATTGTTCCCGCAAGCTTCCAGCCTGTCGCTTCATTTGTGTCATAAAACATTTGCTTCGGCTGTCCGTTGAATTCATATTCGAAACTGCCTTTTTTATTGTTATACATTTTTTCGATGAAATCGCCTGTCAGTTTCGTCCCGGCCTTTTCCGTTTTATGAGCAATGTAACGTTGGTCTGAGGTAGCGACAAACGCATAACCTTCCTGACCAATTTTGATGCTGTTTGTATCTTTCACAATTGTGTTCAATCGTACATTTATGCCGATAACACCAGAACCATCTGCTAACTGTTCTGATATTGTGATGAGCAGGTCATCTGATGACTTGTCTGTAAAAGGATCTGAAATGATGAGTTTGTCATCTCCCATTGATTGTTGAAACCATGGTTCATTTTTTGCGCTTTTGGCACTGCCTTTATGAATCTCGGAATATTCAGTTAGTTTACCATTCTGATCTGCAACAAATACTTCTACGACATCGTCGTCTGTTTCCGATAGTTGCTCTAATTTCACCTTAAGTAAATCCTTATTTTTAGAGGCCAGTTCCTTTTTTTTCACCGATTTAGATAAATAAGAAACAATATCAATTTTAGGCTGTACATCTTTATTGATCAGTTCATTTAATTGATTCACACCATTTGCAGCGCTAGACATAATCTCATCATTGAGAGACTTAGACGCCACTTCATAGGAAAATGCGGCCAACACAAGAATGGGCACTAGGAGAATCGCTAAGAATGCAGTAATTAATTTCTTTGACATCGTAAAGTGCTTAAAAAAGTTGATTTTTTTCATGACTCTACTCCTTTTGGTTTATGATTTGGGATCACCCCCCTCTATTCTTAGGTAATACGGATTATTTTTCAAGGTGTAATGTTCAAAAAACCACCAAAATAAGCATATTTACCTATTTCTTTCGATTTATTCACTTCAAAAAAAGAACCCCCTAGCTGGAGGTTCTTTTCATTTGGTTTATTCGACTTTAAATTTGCTAATCAAATCACGTAATTCTTCTGCCATTGAAGAAAGGGTGGCAGAGGATGAGCTGATCTCTTCCATTGATGCCAGCTGTTCTTCAGCTGAAGCGGCAATGTCTTGAATATTGGCGGAGCTTTCACGTGATACGTCTGCAATCTCACGGACAGCCTCAGAAACATGTGCAGATCCTTTTGACAACTGGACAACTGTTCGATTCATTGTTTGGAGCTGATCTGAGATTTCTTTGGTCATGTCGAAAATATTGTGGAAGCTGACTTTCGTTTGTTCAGTAAAGCTTAATCCTGATTGAACTTCTTGATTTACTGCTGTGAATACTTCTTGTGATACATCAATATCTTGAACGATTTCTTTGATTAAGTTTTCAATTTCTTTCGCTGAGTTGGCAGATTGAACAGCAAGTTTTCTTACTTCTTCTGCTACAACGGAGAAACCTCGACCAGATTCTCCAGCTCTTGCTGCCTCAATTGCTGCATTCAGCGCAAGTAAATTCGTTTGATCTGCGATGCCATTAATGACACCAAGAATCTGGGTAATATCTTTTGATTTGCTTTCTAGCGCACTGATGACATTCTCTGCTTTTTTCACTGATTGATCAATCACGTTCATTTGAGAAGCGGTTTTTTCTACTAGCTGTCCGCCTTCTCCTGCAATCTCTGTTGATTTGATGGATGAAGCGGTAATCGATTCGGCCGATTCATTCATGTGCTGAAGGCCTCTGTTCATTTCTTCTAACTCTTCTGAGCTTGATTCCACTTTATCATTCTGGCTTTCGTTACCAGTAGAGAATTGTTCAATGGCTAATGTAATATGCTCTGTTGCTTTACTTGTTTGTCCTGCGCTTGCGGTCAGTTCTTCTGATGAAGAAGCGACATTTTCAACGGAGGTTTGGACGGCACCAATGAGGGATCTTAATGAGTCAATCATCGTATTAAAGCCTTTACCAACTTGTCCTATTTCATCATCTGATTGAATCTGAAGTTTATCACGTAAATCACCATCGCTGACCTTTTTCGAGAAACGGGCCAGATTGGATAATCTATTTGAAATAGAGCGGACAATAAAGAAGATGAGGGTTCCTGCTACGATCAGTGTCACACTGAACACAATAATGGCTGTATTAAAAACGGGTTTAGCTGCATCCTCTACTTCTGATACGAGCATCGTACCGCCGATTTTCCAGCCGGTTAGTTCATTGGTGACATAAGCTACCTTTTTATCTGTTCCATTGAGTGAATAGCTGCCGTTTCCTTGTTTGTTTTTAAAAATAATGTTCGCCAAATTCTCATTGACTTTGCTTCCTGGCTTTTGGGTTGGATCTGCTAACACGGTTTTATCCTTCTCCATGATGAAAGCATATCCTTTTTGACCTATTTTGATTTCTTTTAGCTTTTGAATGAGGCTGTCAATTTCCATATCAAGACCAATCACCCCTGAGCCATCTTTCGTTTTTTGGGCAATGGTGATGACCATTTTACCTGTAGATGCTGCGACATATGGCTTCGTGATGACTTGTTTACCATCAGCACTCATGGCCTCTTGATACCATGGACGCTCTCGCGGGTCATAGCCTTCAGGCATTTTTTGAACTGGGTATTGCATGAACAAACCCTTTTCTGAACCTGCATAAATGGCTGAGACATCTTTTTCATTAATTTTTCCATATTGCTGCAATTCTTTAATGGTAGCTTTTCTATTTTTTTCTTGAAGATTAGCCGCCTTGAGATCATCTGTAAACAGGGTCACAGCCTCTGCCTTGTTCCCAATATTCTCATCGATTAAGGTATCAAATGCATTGACCTGACTCATCGCACTGCCCATAATCTGTTTGTCTAACTCTGTCTTTGATGTGAAAAACGCACTAATGGTCAGTGCAACTGTTGGCAGTATAAGGACTACCAAAAAGGCAATAACTAATTTTTTAGAAATGGATGGTTTTTTGAACCATTGGATCATTTTTCCCATTTTCTCTTTCCCCCTTTACTTCTCTAAAGTTATTATCGGATGAAAGGTTTATTTTTAGAGGGCTGGAAATGACGTTTAAAAATAAAAAAAATACCCAGACAATTCTGGATATTTTTTCATCGTTTTTTAATCAATTTTAAATTGACTTGTCAGCTCTTTTAATTCCTCAGCCATATTGGCAAGTGTGACAGAAGAGGACGAAATTTCTTCCATAGATGCCAATTGTTCTTCAGCAGATGCCGCAATATCTTGAATGTTCGCCGCACTTTCTCTTGAAACTTGACGCATCTCTTGCATGGCTTGTGATACAAGTTTTGATCCGCTTGATAGGTCAACCGCTGTATCATTTAATTGAGTGAGTTTTTTCGACATACCTTCTGCCGCCTCATAGATGTTTTGGAAGCTTTCTTTTGCTTCTTCTGTCATCCCAAGTCCTGCATTTACTTCTCGGTTAACAGCTTTGAACATCTCTTGAGATTTGGAAATTTCCAACACAATTTCTTGGATCAGCTTTTCAATTTCTTTCGCTGAATCTGCAGATTGGACCGCTAGTTTTCTGACTTCCTCTGCTACGACAGAGAAACCGCGCCCTGATTCACCTGCTCTTGCTGCTTCTATGGCTGCATTGAGTGCAAGTAAATTCGTTTGATCTGCGATGCCATTAATGACATTTAAAATGCTCGTAATATCTTTAGATTTGTATTCTAATTCTTTCATGACTTGTTCGGCTTCTTGTACAGATGTATCGATATGTTTCATTTGATTCGCTGTGCTTTCAACGATACGTCCGCCTTGTCCAGCCGCTTCTGTCGATTGAATGGAGACAGCAGTCACTTCTGATGAAGTTTGTGACATACCTTGTAATCCTTCATTCATTGCGACAAGCTGATTCGTGCTAGATTCGACTTTCTCATTTTGTGCTTCATTCCCATTTGAGAATTGTTCAATCGACATGGTGATATGCTCTGTCGCCTGACTTGTTTGGCTGGCACTAGCAGTCAGCTCTTCTGAAGCTGAAGCTACATTGTCGACAGATTGCTGGACCGCTCGGATAACTTCACGCAAAGATTCACTCATCTTACTAAAGCTTCTTGTGAGGTCTCCTATTTCATCCTTCGATTTGGTTTCGAGGGTTTCCGTTAGATCCCCTTCACTCACCTTTTCTGAGAAATCAACAAGCCTTCTAAGTCCAATTGTGATGGAGCGAACGATAAAGAAGATCGCAATACCGCCAAGGATAAAAGAAGAAATTAAAAGAATAATGGCAGAATTCCAAACTGGCTGTGCTGCTTCTTCTGTTTCTGATACAAACATCGTTCCAGCAATTTTCCAACCTGTTAAATCATTTGTTACAAAAACGAGACGTTTTTGCTCTCCTTTATTCTCATAAGTTGATGTTCCTTCTTTGCTGCTGTAAAGGATTGATGAAATATTTTCAGTCACTGCAGATCCTGATTTTTCTTCTGGATGAGCGACAATCTGTTTATTTTTATTTGCAATAATTGGATATCCTTCTCGTCCAATTTTAATATCTTTGATTTTATCGACGATATCCTGAACATCAATATCAATCCCAATGGCTCCCGATCCGTCCTTTAGACGCTGAGCGATTGTGACAACCATGCCGTTTGTTGTGGCAGAGATGTATGGATTGGTGACCACAGGTTCACCTTTTTCGTCCTGCATCGCCGCTTTATACCAGTCACGAGTTGTTGGATCATAGCCTTTTGGCATGTCCACTTTAGGGAACTGAATAAAGTCACGATTTTTACTTGCTGCATAAAACCCAACCACATCATCTTCATTGATTTTACTGTATATCTCAAAATGCTCATACAGTTCGTCCTGGTTTTTCTTTTTAAAGTCTGCAGCACTGGATGTTTCGGTAAACAGTTTGACTGCGTTCTCCTTATTCAAAAGCTTTTGCTCAATCATGTCATTCAGCTCATTGACTCTTGCGTTTGCTCCGTACATGATTTCATGATCTAATTCTTCTTTGGCAATCTGATATGAAATCGTACTGAGTGTAATGATAGGCAAGACGAGAACAAGTGTGAATGAAATAATCAGCCTTTTAGAAATCGATGGTTTTTTCAACCATTTTATGATACTTTTCATGTTTTTCCTCCTTTTAAACGTTATGTTTTATATCGGACAGCTTCATATTATTTTCATGTTTTTCAAATAAAAAGGATGACTTTTTGTTTATTTTCACAAATTGATTCCTTGCCCAAGCATCCCGCATACGCTAATACAAAAGGGGGCGTTTTTCATATGATTATCCTTTCAGGACAGCCAGTGACAAATGAGCAGCTGGCATCGTTTCAGCTAGAAGGACAAAAGCGGATCATTTTGATGCAGTTACAAGCCTCAAATGATACGTTCCGTTATAGGCAGGCATCTGATTTGTTATTTGAGGTGACTTTAAGATCGAATATCATGAATGCGGCAAGAGATTTGAATAAGAGCGGTGCCTCATTTGCTATCTTTCAAAGGTCCCGTGCGAATGACGCCTATTGGCGTGTATCAGAGGCCGGAGCGTTAGAACTGCGCTATCAAGTCGAGCCATCTACAGGGATTAAAGACATCTTTGAAAATGGCTCAAAATATGCCTTTGAATGTGCCACAGCGATTGTCATTGTGTTTTATATGGGAGTCTTGCAAACGGTAGGAGACGAGAAGTTCAATCGAAGACTTAGAAGTTTAACACTGTATGACTGGCACTATGATACATTGTCCATTTATACAGAGCGCGGAAATGATTTTATTTATGGGGATTGCCTATATTTCGAGAATCCAGAGTTTAGCTATCAACAGTCTCAATGGCGCGGAGAAAATGTGATTTACTTAGGGGAAGATCAATATTATGGGCATGGGCTTGGGATCTTAACAGCTGCAGAGATTATCGATAAATTAAATGCCAGAAGACGGCCAGGGGCGGTTCAGTCCGCTTATTTACTGCCGCAGACTACTAGGATGGATGTTATTTATCTCAGGCAAATGTTTGGCAGCTAAAAAAGGCCTCTTGTCTATAGGTTATGACAAGGGGCCTTTGTATGCCTTGCGTTTTCGGTAATCATGGAGCGTGCCAAGCATTGCGTTTGCTAGGATTTCCATTTCTTCTAGATGGTTTCTTGTGACTGGAGGGTCGTGCTGATTCCATTTCACATAACGAACAAAATAGTAATGACGAATGGGGGTAAGAACGGCAGGGGAGTGCGGAAAATCATCAAATAGAAATTCAATTTGTCCTTTTTTCCGATATGAATGTTTTAAGATTTCCATCCTGTCACACCACCCATCATCAAATTATATCTGCGTGAGTTCATGCATGATCTCTTCAACGGTTAAAATGGAATGAATACGGCCAACCCCCTGACCTGCCCAAAGAGCCATTTGTTCTGGGTTTCCTGCAGCAGCTGCCGCTTTTCGCATCGGTGTTGTCCATACATGCTGTATAGGATAGGGAAGAACCCGGTCTTCATTTCGTCTTTCTTCCTCCATCCACTGATTGACAATACCTCTGGCTTTTTTTCCAGAGAAAAGCCGTGTCATCGCTGTTTCACTGCCTTCTGCCTGTAACAGCGCCTTTTTGTACACATCTGCCGCAGCACTTTCTTGACTCGCTAAAAATCGTGTCCCTATTTGAACCGCACCTGCTCCAAGTGCTAGTGCAGCTTTCATAGTGGTCCTGTCTGTGATACCTCCAGCGGCAATCAATGGGATATGACAGACAGACCTGACATCACTGATCAGGCAGAAAAGTCCCTGCTGAGCATCTCCCTTTGAAGGTAAAAAGGTGCCTCGATGCCCTCCTGCTTCGCTTCCTTGTAGAACAATGGCATTCATTCCTTTTTCTTCCAAAAGCAGTGCTTCTTTTTTTGTTGTAGCTGTTCCGATGAGAAAGATCCCCTTTTGTTTCAGGTGATGAATTGTTTGTTCGTTTGGACAGGCAAATGTAAACGACACAGCTGGGACTTCTTCTTCTTGAAGAATGTTGATTTTTTCTTCATAGTCCTTCCATAATTCTTCTTCGCTAGGGATTATCTGTGCTTCTGGTATGACAGGCAGCCGATCTGTCCAAAATGATACATCTTCTGTTTTCGTTTCTGAAATGGGTTCAGGGACAAACACATTCACTTGAAATGGACGAGATGTCAGCTGTTTGACCTGTCTGATTTGCTGCCTCATCTTTTCAGGCTGTACATAACCACTTGCTAAGCTGCCGAGACCGCCATATTGTGAAACAGCGGCGACAAGCTGCGGCGTCACCGCTCCTCCTGCCATTGGTGCTTGAATGATGCCATGTTCAATTTGAAGTAACGCTGTGAATTCTCCCATCTTCTCCCCCCGCCCTTACTCGTTAGATGACACCTGTACATAAAAGTGACGATGTCTCGGTCCGTCAAACTCACAAAAATAGATTCCCTGCCACGTTCCAAGCACAAGATCACCATGATGGACAAGAACATGCTGAGATGCTCCCATATAACTAGCTTTCATATGCGCTGCTGTATTGCCTTCCATATGACGATCTTTTGGATGTTCCCATGGAAAGACTTCGTCAAGCCGGCGCAGCATATCTCGTTTGACGTCTGGGTCGGCATTTTCATTAATGGTGATTCCAGCCGTCGTATGTGGACAATAGACCATAACCGTTCCGTTTTGAATCCCAGTTTCCCGGACATATTGCTGAACTTCATGGGTAATGTCTATCATGTCAGCGTGTTTGTCTGTTTGTACGTTGATTTTTTTCATTTCACTGGCTCCTTTTGATCATGTCTATAAAACCATACCCTTTTTATGTGAAATCAATCACTGCCGGTTGGCAGAAACAAATCTTCTTACCTAAAGTTTACCAAGCAAAAAAACCTCGTCAATAGCTCCGAGGTTTTTAGGAAAAGTGAACCTTTTTTACTTCTATGGTTCGAATATGATGATCTTCTGCATCGACAATTTTAAATTCACAGCCTTCTGCTTCAATGATATCTCCAATGTCAAAATCAATTTTATGCGTCATCATCCAGCCGGCAATTGTATCAACATCATCATTTTCAATCGCTAAATCCAATAAATCATTTACTTCATCGATCAAGGCTTTTCCATCCATGACATAGTGGAAGTCACCTTTTTTCACAATATGCGGGGTTTCATCTTGATCATATTCATCTCGAATCTCACCCACAATTTCTTCTAATATGTCTTCAACTGTGACGAGACCTGCTGTTCCGCCGTATTCATCTACAAGCACCGACATATGAATCCGTTCCTTTTGCATCAAAATCAGCAGTTCTTGAATCGGTGTACTTTCAATGACACGAATGACAGGGCGCATTAAGTCTTCAATGGACACCTCTTGATTGAGAAAACTTGCTTTAAATACGTCTTTGCTATTGATCACACCAATGACATGATCTTTGTCTTCTTTAATGACAGGATAACGTGTATACCTTTCGTTCAGCATATAATGCGTCACGTCTTCCAGGCTCTGTTCAATTTCAATGGCAGAGATTTCTGTGCGCGGGATCATGATCTCTCTCGCCACTCGGTTATCAAATTCAAATATTTTATTGACATATTTGTATTCAGATTGGTTGATCTCGCCCTTTTCGTAGCTTTCAGACAGGATGAGACGCAATTCTTCCTCACTGATCGCCACTTCATGTTCTTTGACAGAATGAAAACCAAATAATTTCACAATGCCTCGTGCAGCCCCATTTAATGCTTTAATAAACGGGTACATGACTTTATAGAAAAAAATAAGAGGTTTTGCCGTCACAAGACTGACAGCTTCTGCCTTTTGAATGGCAATCGTTTTGGGAGCAAGTTCCCCAACGACAACATGCAAAAACGTAATGATCACAAAGGCAATGATAAACGATATGATGTCTGTCAAAGCGGAATGAAGCCCTGCCTTTTCAAAAAGCGGATGCAGGAAATGTTCCACTGTTGGCTCCCCTAACCACCCTAAGCCTAATGCCGTGATGGTAATGCCAAGCTGACAGGCAGATAAATATTCATCAAGGTTGGTTGTCAGTTTTTGAACATGAATGGCTCTCTTATCACCGCTTTCAATCAGCTGATTGATTTTTGAGCCTCTAATTTTCACAATCGCAAATTCAGTGACAACAAAAAATGCTGTCGCAGCAATGAGTAATAGGACTAAAAATACGTTTAAAATATACAAAAAAACCCTTACCTAACACGGGTAAGGGCTCACCTCCTCTGGCGTCAATTAATCATTACGGCCATTTAGGAAGATCATTACAAAACGGAGCAATTCAAACAGGGAGACAAGGGCCGCTGCTACGTACGTAAGAGCTGCGGCATTTAACACCTTGTTCACGCCTCTTTCTTCACTGCTTCTAATGATTCCTTCTGAAACAATGATATTCTTTGCACGAGAACTTGCGTTAAACTCAACAGGCAATGTCACTAGCTGAAAGAACACAGCAGCTGAGAACAGAACGATCCCAAGCCCGATTAAGTTAAGGCTGCCGAGCAATAATCCACCTAGGAAAAGAAGCGGGGCAACACCAGATGCAAAGTTCACGACAGGGAAGATCTTATGTCTCAAGACAAGCGCACCATAGGATTCCTGATGCTGCAAGGCATGTCCAACCTCGTGTGATGCGACTGAAATGGCCGAAATAGAATGGCCATAATACACTGGTTCAGATAAACGAACCACACGCTGCGTCGGGTCGTAATGATCAGTCAAAGTTCCTCTTACCGGTTCAACGGGTACATCGTATAACCCGTTGCGATCTAAAATATATCGAGCGGTTTCAGCACCTGTTTTCATACTGGCAGCTTCAACCTTTGAATACTTTTCAAAATTATTCTTTACTTTAAATTGTGCCCAAAAAGACAATCCCAATGCGGCAAATGTTAAAAAATAAAAAAACAGCATGCTCATCAGCTTCCTTTTTATTTTATATATTTATTTACAATTTTAATGACTTTTATGTAACGTGTACAGCAAAAAGCACTAGGTCTTTTTAAGGGGAATCACTACACCAATGAAAAAGAAGAACATTCCGATGCATGCTGTATAAAATGTCACCGTTCCATATAGGTCTTGAAAAAAACGAAGCCACGAGAAATCGTTCATAAAATGGTTCACCGCATTTAAATCAAACACGAGTAAAATCACCGCAGATGATAAAAAGTGTGCGCCGATAAAAAGAAGTACGGTCTTTTGAACAAACGACATTCGCATTCCCTCCTTCTTCTCTCTTATTTTAAGATATGGGTTCTGTTTCAATACATGACGATGATGAAAAATTGTTTCCTAATCGGGCATACTGACATTAGCAGTCTCCCTGAAAGGACGAGTTCGATGAAATCAAACCGTATCTTCATTGCCTGGCTAAGATGGCCTCTTTATGTTCGCATTGCGATCATCATCTGTTTCTTGCTTCTCTTTTTTGGACAATTAATCGTCATACTTGAACCAAAGCAGTATCATACGATCTTTGATGGGATCTGGTGGGCTCTCATTACAGTTGCGACGGTAGGCTATGGTGATTTTGTGCCGCAAACCATGCCCGGACAAATCGCAGGTATGGCGCTGATTCTGATCGGGGCAAGCTTTGTCACGGCTTATTTTGCCACACTCGCTGCCGCTGTGTTCAGTAAGCAGCACCATTATGTAGAAGGAAAGGTCGCTTTTAAGGGGAAAGGACATGTCATTATCGTTGGCTGGAATGAGAAAACGAACAAACTGCTTCAATCGTTTCAAACCATTGATCCCGCCATGCCGATTGTACTCATTGATGATTCCTTAAAGGAAGGACCTCTTTTAGAGAATGTCCATTTTATTAAAGGCCATGGTACAGAGGATGCCACACTTCGCAGAGCAAATATTATGAGTGCTGATACATTGATGATTACCGCCGACCAGCATGAAAATGAAGTGACGGCTGATATGCAGAGTGTCTTAACCTTGCTTGCGGCAAAAGGATTAAACCCTTCGTTATATTGTTTAATTGAAATTTTAACCGATCGCTATGTGAAAAATGCTGAGCGGGCTGGCGCCAATCAAGTCATCCATACTTCTGATGCCGTGAATCATTTAATGGTGGAGCATTTTCTTTTAAAAGAACAGCTCATGGCGTTAAAAATCAAAAGAAACATGACCCTCCATAAACAGATCACCATCATTCCAGTACCGGCTTCATTAGCTGGAGAGACATTCTTAACGGCACTTCATCACTTTTTAGAGCATCATGTGATCATTGTAGGCGTACAAAAAAAAGAAGGACCCATGATGAATCCTCCTTTTGGATATGAGCTTCATCCAGAGGATGAGCTGATCAGCTTTTAAAGCAGTACATCTTCTAATTCTTTGACGAGTGAAAAGCCAATTTCGGCATAAGCCTTTGACACATCTCCGTCTTTCTCTTTCGGTTCTTGGAATTGGTTAAAAGATGCCCCTACATTTCCAACCATCGCATGGTCATCTAATTTATCTTGATAGACATGCTTTAAGAGAAATGGATGTCCCATTTTCACCACAACGCCTGGCTGATCCAGCTGTCCTTTCTCGGCTGTAAACGGAACTCTGAGAAAGGTATAGCCGTCACGGTTGTCAATTTTATAATCAAAATATCCATGATCATAATCCCAATTCCCATTAATGACATATCCGAGCGGCTTCATATTTTCTTCTAAATGGTACAGTGAAAAGCTTTCACCAGTCAGCCTAGATGGTACATGAATCATACAGAACCCTCCTTTTTGTATAGGGTTCGTTAAAGAGAGGAATTCATACATTTACCTTTCGTGATTTGCACATTGTTTGTAAAAGCAGCATCAAATAAGCTTTGGCTGGATGATGCATTTGTCTCGTTCACACTGCCCGCTCCTGATGTCTCTTTCGTAGCACTCATTGGACAAATCCGCCCAACATTCCCAAAGTTAACGATGGCCTGCCCGGAAATGTCATGGATATAAATATGATTTGTTCTCATCGCTTCATCAACCCCCTCCATTGATTATTCTATGTACAGAGCTTAGGGAGGCTTGCACTGACACCATGAGAACATAAAAAAAGGCACACCTTATGCAAAGATGTGCCTTAGCGTGTAGACAAACCCTCGCATTCGTTGTCAGTCCTGCGCACTGGTGCTCACGAATGTCAAATTCGCTCCGCTCCAGTGCTCGTCCTTCCTAGACTTCAAAGGTTTTCTATCACGCTAAAAAGAAGACAAAGGGCTAAAATACAGTTCATTTTAGCCCTTTGTCAACAATCTGAGGCACATCTTATGAAAAGATGTGCCTTTTATTCTTATGATTGTTTGAGACGGCTCTCAAGTTCTGCCTTTTTCTCTTCGAAGCCCGGTTTTCCTAATAAAGCAAACATGTTCACTTTATACGCTTCTACTCCAGGCTGGTCGAATGGATTGACGCCTAGTAAATACCCAGACATCGCACATGCTTTTTCAAAGAAGTACACGAGATATCCGAATGTATAAGCATCCATTTCAGGAATTGTCACAATCAGGTTCGGTACTTTTCCATCCGTATGAGCAAGCATTGTGCCTTCAAATGCTTTTTTATTGACGAAATCAACCGTTTTTCCTGCAAGATAGTTTAACCCATCAAGGTCTTGTTCTTCTGCTTCGATGACAAGTTCATGTCGTGGCTTGTCTACATTCACGATGGTTTCAAACAAGTCTCTTCTTCCTTCTTGTACATATTGACCAAGTGAATGAAGATCCGTTGAGAAGTTCGCAGATGAAGGATAGATTCCTTTTTCATCTTTCCCTTCACTTTCGCCGAATAACTGCTTCCACCACTCCGCAAAGTACTGTAAGCCTGGCTCATAGTTAATCAGCATTTCAATTGTCCGTCCTTTATTGTAAAGAACATTACGGACAACCGCATATTGATAAGCCGCATTTTCTGAGAGCTCAGATGATGCGAAGTCTTCACTTGCTTTCGCAGCACCTTCCATCATTTGATCAATGTCTGCACCGCTTACAGCGATTGGCAATAGACCAACTGCTGTTAAAACGGAATAGCGTCCGCCGACGTCATCAGGGATGATAAATGATTCATAGCCTTCTTCAGTTGCTAATGTTTTGAGTGCCCCGCGTGCCTTGTCAGTTGTCGCATAGATGCGTTTTTTCGCTTCTTCAGCACCATATTTTTCGATAAGGAGCTTTTTAAAGATACGGAACGCAATGGCTGGCTCTGTAGTTGTACCAGATTTTGAAATCACGTTAATGGAGAAATCGGCATCTTCTAGCAGATCCATTACATCTGTTAAATAAGAAGAACTGATGTTGTTTCCAATAAAGATGATTTGCGGTGTTTTGCGTTTGCCTTTTGGCAAACTATTATAGAAAGAATGGTTTAAAAACTCAATGGCCGCACGTGCGCCAAGATAAGAACCACCAATTCCAACAACGAGTAATACATCAGAATCAGATTTAATCTTTTCTGCACTTTTTTTAATGCGGGCAAATTCTTCGCGATCATATTGCTTCGGTAAGTCAACCCAGCCTAAATAATCACTGCCAGTACCCGTTTGTTCATGAATATTATGATGGGCCACCTTCACAAAATCTTTTAAATATGTAAGCTCATGTTCTTGAAAGAAAGGTAACGCTTTCGAGTAGTCAAATTGAATATGTGTCATCGCTTGTAAGCCCTCCATTACGTTAGTTCTGTCCCTTTCACTTTAGCGGAACTAGCTATTGAAATCAAGTGATCGTCATTGGTACAGCAAAAAGCCGCTCCTCATGAAGAGAAGCGGCCATCCAAATTATAGAGAAGCTTTCAAAATCGCTAAAATGTCATCACGGCCAAGTTTCATAAAGTTACCAAAACCACCATATTCCATTTCTTTTGCTGCGATATCAGCAATTTTGTCCAGTTGATCTTCACCAATATCATAATCCGCTAAACGACTCGGTGCACCGAGGCTTGTCCAGAAGGCTGACAGCTTGTCGATTCCTTCTAATGCGATGTCACGATCCGATTTTCCTTCTGTCTCAATGTCAAACATGTTCAACATGAGGTTTTTAAAACGTTCGACATTATGATCAAGTGTATGACGCATCCAGTTTGGGAAGAGGATCGCAAGTCCACCTGCATGCGGAATGTCATAGACTGCTGATACTGCATGCTCAATCGTATGTGATGCCCAGTCGCCAAAATAGCCCATTTGCAGCGTGCCATTTAAAGCAATTGTTCCTGCATAAAGGATGGTTTCACGGTGCTCATAGTTTTGTAAGTCTTCAAGTAGCTTTGGTGCTGTCTCGATGACTGTTTGAAGAACAGCAAAACACATCCGATCTTGTAGAGGCGTGTTTTTGACATTATGGAAGTATTGTTCAAACACATGGCTCATCATATCAACCATGCCATACACCGTT
Organism: Bacillus sp. JUb11; assembly: GCF_024807925.1. NCBI lineage: Bacteria > Bacillati > Bacillota > Bacilli > Caryophanales > Bacillaceae > Bacillus > Bacillus sp. JUb11. The sequence continues at coordinate 115,349 of NZ_JANUEZ010000002.1, forward strand.
TGATTCTCTGGCACAGAATATGTGTGCTCAGGATCTAAAATTGAAAAAGCAGGGTGCGTGACTGAACTGCCCCACACGTACTTTTCATTTGTTTCCCAGTTCGTGATCACAGAATCCGGGTTCATTTCTGAGCCTGTCGCTGCAAGTGTCAATACTGTGCCAAATGGCAGTGCTTTTTGAGCGGTCGTTTTCTTTGAAATAATATCCCATACATCCCCGTCATATTCAGCTCCAGCTGCAATGGCTTTTGTACAGTCGATGACACTTCCCCCACCAACTGCTAATAAGAAATCAATGTTCTCATTTTGGCAAATGTCGATCCCTTTTTGCACTGTAGTGAGACGAGGGTTCGGTTCAACTCCTGACAGTTCAAATACGTCAGCCTCTGCTTCATTTAAAGCGCTGATAACCTTATCATAAAGACCATTTTTCTTAATACTGCCTCCACCATATACAAGAAGCACTCGCTTTCCATAACGAGCGAGTTCGCTTTTTAGTCCGTCTAGTTGTCCTTTTCCAAACATCAATTTCGTTGGATTATAGTAAATAAAGTTTTCCATCTGTTCTACATCTCCTTAAAACATTTATATCCAAAAACATGAAAGACTACTGTAACATATGTACATGCAAAACTCAAAAAAGATAACTGCTTAAAAGCAGCTATCTTTTCCATGTTCGATTATAAAGAAGCGTTTAAAATAGCTAGAACATCTTCTTTGTTCAGCTTTTTAAATTGGCCAAATTCACCACGTGCCATTGCACGGTCTGCAATCAGATCAATTTTCTCATCGTTGATGTCATAGTCAGCTAAACGATTTGGTGCGCCTAGACTTGTCCAGAAAGCAGAAAGTTTTTCGATTCCTTCTAAGCCAACTTCTTCGTCTGTTTTGCCCGCAGGGTCTACATCGAATACACGCACTGCTAATTGCTTGAAGCGACCTGGGTTTTCTTGAATGACATGCTTCATCCAGTTCGGGAACAAGATCGCAAGACCGCCTGCATGCGGGATGTCATACACAGCGGATACCGCATGCTCAATATTGTGAGATGCCCAGTCTCCGCGTGCCCCCATTGAAAGCATTCCATTCAGTGCAATGGTGCCTGTGAATAAAATCGTTTCACGAAGCTCATAGTTTTCCAAATCATTGATCAGCTTCGGTGCTGTTTCAATGACCGTACGAAGAAGTCCTTCACACATACGATCTTGGTAAGGTGTATTCTCCGTGTGATGGAAATATTGTTCAAATACGTGAGACATCATGTCGACCATGCCATAAATCGTATGGTTTTTTGGCACAGTAAATGTATTGACTGGGTCAAGAATAGAGAATTTAGGGAAGACAGCTGGACTGCCCCATCCGTATTTCTCATTTGTTTCCCAGTTTGTGATGACGGAGCCAGAGTTCATTTCAGAACCTGTCGCGGCAAGTGTTAATACTGTACCAAATGGGATGGCTTCCATTGGGACATGCTTACGAGTGACGATATCCCAAGCATCTCCATCGTATTTCGCACCAGCTGCGATCGCTTTTGTTGCGTCAATGACACTACCGCCGCCGACTGCCAATATAAAGTCAATTTGGTTCTCTTTGCAAAGCTCGACCCCTTTTCTGACCGTTGTTAAGCGCGGGTTTGGCTCAACCCCAGCAAGCTCAGTAATTGTAGCTCCTGATTCTTTTAAAATGCTGACAACTTGGTCATAAAGGCCATTTCGTTTAATGCTGCCTCCACCATATACAAGCAATACGTTTTTTCCGTAGTGTTTTAGTTCATCTGAAAGGGCTGATACTTCTCCCTTTCCAAAAATTAATTTCGTTGGGTTCCAATAAGTAAATCGATCCATGTGATCTCCTCCTCGCGCTACATTATGCGCTTCTTTCATTCCAAAAGTAAAGTAATTTGCTTTCATCCATTTTCTTACGCATAGTTTGGCTAAAAATCTGCAAAATATAAATGTATTGATACTGTAGCGAAAGGAGGAATCACGATGAGTGCTATTCAGCGTATTGCCCTCGTGCTCACGATTATCGGTGCTATTAACTGGGGACTAATCGGCTTTTTTCAATTTGACTTAGTAGCAGCGATCTTTGGCGGTCAAGGTGCTGCATTATCACGTATTATTTATGGTCTTGTTGGAATTGCAGGTCTTGTCAATCTTGGTCTGTTGTTCAAACCTAGTGAAGAAGCTGTCCGCCGTGACGAGCCAAATCCAGAGGTCCGCTAATGAAAAAGACATAAAAAAAAGACTGCCTATGAGGCAGCCTAAGGCACCGTTTGAAGCGGTGCTTTTTTTATTTCTTGATAAGGTCTTTACGGTTAGATTGCTCAATCCACTCTTCAAGTTTATCTTTCAGTGTATTGAAACCTTGTGGTGCAGCAGCTTCTTCTTTCGCTTGCTGTGGTCTTTGTTTCTTTGGTTTGCTTTCTTTTCTTTCAGGTGCATCTTGTGTCGCACGGATAGAAAGGCTGATTTTACCTGCATTTTCATCAACAGAAAGAACTTTTACTTGTACTTCGTCACCAATTGAAAGGTGCTCGTTGATGTCTTTTACAAAGCCATGTGTTACTTCAGAAATATGCACAAGTCCTTGAGTTTCTTCATCTAATGCAACAAACGCACCATACGCTTGTAATCCTGTTACTTTACCAGTGTAAACACTGCCTACTTCAAACTTTGTCGCCATGATAACAACTCCTAAATAAATGTTTTAATATTCGTTTATACGCAATTAAAAACTATATCACAGAACGCTCTTTTACGCAAAATATTTTTTAATTGGGTTTAGATCAGTTTAAAAGGGGGAATACCTGAAAACAAGAATGCTTTCTAGTATTCCCCCCTAATTTGAGAGGCATGAGTCCAGATGGATTGATGCCTTTTTTTATTTTAAGATAGCAGGTGCTTCTTCTTTCACTTGTCTATTCTGTAAAAAACGCTGGATTCTTGAAAGTGATTCTTGCAAGTGATCGAGTGATGACGCATATGAACAACGAATATGTCCTTCACCACTTGGACCGAATACATTTCCAGGGACAACCGCTACTTTCTCGCTAAGCAGCAGCTCCTCGGCAAATTGTTCTGAAGTCATGCCTGTGCTTTTAATGGACGGGAAAGCGTAAAACGCTCCGTTTGGCTGGTGGCAAGTGAGTCCAAGTTCATTGAGAGAGCCGACAAACAAATTACGGCGCCTTCTGTAGCTTTTCTTCATTTTCTCCACATCTTCAAGTCCATTTTTTAATGCTTCTTCTGCGGCATATTGTGCCATAGCTGGTGCACACATCATAGAATATTGATGTATTTTCAGCATGGCATCACGGAGGACTGGCGGTGCTGCCACATAGCCTAAGCGCCAGCCCGTCATAGCGAATCCTTTTGAAAAGCCTGAAATCAAAATCGTTCTTTCCTTCATATCTTGAATCGCCGCCACACTCGTAAAAGCTTCATCGTACGTCAGCTCTGCATAAATCTCATCTGTGATGATTAAAAGATCATGCTCCTTTGCAAACTGAGCAATATCTTCAAGCTCTTCTTTCGAGTAAACAGACCCTGTTGGGTTTGATGGAGAGCATAGCAAGATGGCTTTTGTTTTCGGCGTCAGCTTCGTACGAAGATCAGCAGAATCGGCTTTAAAATCTTTTTCAGCCGATGTACTTAAATAAACCGGTACACCGCCCGCAAGTGTCGTAAGAGCCCCATATGCGACGAAACAAGGCTCTGGGATGATTACTTCGTCCCCGTTGTTTAAAATGGCGCGAAAGGCCAAATCAAGCGCCTGGCTACCGCCAACGGTAATAATGAGTTCTTCTTCAGGACTGTACTCAATGTGAAACCGCTTATATAAATAATGACTCAATTCTTTTCGCAAAGAGAGCAGCCCAGCATTTGCTGTATAAGAGGTCAGTCCTTGCTCTAAAGACATAATACTGGCTTCTCTCACATTCCAAGCTGTCACGAAATCCGGTTCGCCGACCCCGAGGGAGATAACCCCTTCCATTGTGGCTGCCAAATCAAAGAATTTCCGAATACCTGACGGCTGAATGCTTTGTACCGTTTCAGATAAATAAGATTTTTTCATTTAAGGAGACACCACGATTCTTTTGTCATCGTCCCCTGTTTCAAAGACTTTCCCATCATGCTTATATCTTTTCAAAATAAAGTGGGTAGTGGTTGAAACAACAGAATCAAGTGTCGATAATTTTTCAGATACGAAGCGGGCGATATCAGACATGGATCTTCCTCTGATCACAACAGATAAATCATACACGCCTGACATTAAATACACGGACTCCACTTCTTGGAACCTGTAAATGCGTTCAGCAATTTCATCAAAACCGACGCCTCTTTTTGGGGTCACTTTCACATCAATCATCGCTGTAACGCCTTCGTGTCCGTCTACTTTTCGCCAGTCAATCATGGTCGAATAATCAATAATGACTTTTTGATCTTCGAGCTTTTGAATAATGGCTTCTGCTTCTTCTGATGTCACACCTGCCATTTTTGCAATTGTATTTAAATCGGCGCGGCTGTTTTCATCTAAAATCTCTAATATTTCAGTTTCTTTTTCGGTTAGTTTCATTGATTTCACACCTCTGATTGTAAAAAGCTAGTTTTAAAAAATCTTCTGAACATTATAGCACGTTTTTCCCATTATGCTAAGCAGGGAAAAGATTCTAATCGTAGCTTAAAATCCACTTTTTAGGGTACAATACAGTCACCTAACAGAGAGTGAGTATCAAATATCGGAGTTGATGAGTGTGGACATTGTACAGCCATCCTATATGAAAAGTAAATTCGGTTTAGATATCTATTACGAACACTATCCAAATGAAGGTAAGAAGACATTGATTTTGATTCACGGCCTTTTCTCATCTACCTTCAGCTATCGAAAGCTCATCCCGCTTATGAAACAAGACTTCAATTTAATTGCGATTGATCTGCCTCCATTCGGGCAGTCCGAAAAATCAAATACGTTCATTTACAGCTATCGCAACATGGCAAAAATCATCATTGAACTAGCTGGTTATTTACAGATTCAGCATGCGATCCTCGTGGGGCATTCCATGGGGGGACAAATTGCTTTATATGCTGCCTCTGAGCGTCCCGACCTATTTGAAAAAGCCGTTCTTTTATGCAGTTCAGGGTATATGAATAAGTCCAAAAAGTCGCTTGTTTACAGCACTTATATTCCTTATTTTTATCTCTATTTAAAAAGAAAGTTGTTCAAGCATGGTATTATGAAAAATTTAACCGCTGTTGTGCATGATCATTCGATTATTGATCAAGAGATGGTGGACGGATATTTAAAGCCTTTTTCAGATGACCAAATTTTCAGAGGTATTTTTCGTTTGATTCGGCACAGGGAAGGCGATTTAGCGTCAGATGTCTTAAAGAAAATGGAGACACCTGTCCTGCTGATTTGGGGGGAGGAAGACCGGATCGTTCCTATTCAAATTGGCGAAAGACTGCACAAAGATCTGCCGCATTCAACCTTTCACGCATTAAAAAAAACCGGGCACCTCATCCCTGAGGAAAATCCGGTCTTTGTGTCTGATCAAATTGGTCATTTCAGCCTGTCTTAAAACGAGCAGGAGCTACCTTCTCTTATGACAAAAAGCTGATTTGCGATATGCTGACAGCTTTCCATCGGAAGAAGCTGATCAAATGAGTGATGGTAAATGGCTTGAATGTCTTTCGCGAAAGATAACGGGTCTTCTGCGTCGTATAAGGCACTGATGACGTCAGCAGGCTCCGTTTCGTAAAAGTCCTCTCCATACTGAAAAGGGTCCCATGCCTTAATGATTTGAATCATCTCTTCTACAGCTTGACTATCTTTCATGGGGATCACCGCTTATAATAAATTTTGTGATGTTTATTTTAGCACAACCAAGAGTGGTTGAAAAACGGCTAGAGGTGGGTTTCATGAATTTCGACGAACAGATCATACGTAAAGGTTCAAAATCAGTCAAATGGGATCAAGCAGAGTCTTTGTTCCTGACAACAGATGCGCTGCCAATGTGGGTAGCAGATATGGATTTTAAAGCGCCCCAAGTCGTGCTTGATGCTTTAAAAGAACGATTAGATCACGGTGTATTCGGCTATGCATTTCAGGATCAGGAAACGCAGCAAGCAGTAGCTGACTGGCTCAAAAGAAGACACGGTTGGACGATACAAACAGATGCCGTCACCTTCACACCAGGTATCGTGACAGCACTTAGTTTTGCGGTACAAGCCTTTACAGCTCCGAATGATGAAGTGGTCATTCAGTCACCGGTGTATACGCCCTTCTATCAAATGATTGAAAGAAATGGACGTATCGTCTCAACCAATCCTTTAAAAATAGAAAACAACCGTTACATGATGGATTTTGATGATTTAGAGAAAAAATTAAGCAGACCAGAAGCAAAGCTGATGTTTCTTTGTCATCCGCATAATCCTTCAGGGAGAGCTTGGTCAAAAGAAGAATTAAAGCGTGTAGGAGACCTATGTGTACAGTACGGTGTCACCGTCGTGTCAGATGAAATTCATTCGGATCTGATGCTTTACGGACAGCCGCATGTGCCTTTTGCCAGCCTTTCTGATGAGATAGCTAACATCACGGTAACGTGTATTGCACCGAGTAAAACATTTAATTTAGCTGGTCTTCAGGCATCTGCCATTATCATTTCTGATGAAGAAAAAAGAACCCTTTTCACCAATGAATTGCAAAGAAATGGATTGTCTAAACTGAATGCCTTTGCGATTCCTGCCATGGAGGCGGCCTATCGCCACGGAGATGAGTGGCTTGATTCACTTGTTCTTTACCTCGAAAATAATATGAAGATCGCAATGGATTATATTGATGAATATCTGCCGAGCATGCGTTATATGAAACCAGATGCTTCTTATCTATTATGGCTGGATATTCGTGATTATGAGCTCACTCAAGCAGAATTGAAACGTAATCTGCTGAAAAAGGGCAAGGTCATACTAGAGCTCGGAAACGTATATGGGCACGAAGGAGACGGCTTTATTCGAATGAATCTAGGCTGTCCTGCCGGAACAGTAAAAGAAGGTCTGAAGCGCCTTCATCAAGCATTCACTCTATCATCCGAATAAAACCATTTCTATCAAAAGAACATCCTAACGGGTGTTCTTTTTAAAGAAAAAAACCCTCCTATTATCATATCTACTTTGTACATGAAATGATATAATGAGAGGAATTACAATTATTTACGAGGAGAGCATTTAAATGGAAATGTTCAAGGATTTTCTGCTCCATGTATCTTTTATTCTATTTCCAATCTTTTTATATCATGCACTATGGCTAAGCCGGACCCCTGCTCATTTCCCTAAAACGAATAAACTGCTCATCACCATATTTGCATCCATTTCATCAGCACTATGTATTATGTATCCAGTTGGTTCGATTTTAGATTTGCAGACTGGGCTTCAATCGATTCCCCTTGTACTGGCTATTTTATACGGGGGATATACCGCCGGAATCGTCGCTATCTTAGTTAGTTCAACCGTAAAGTTCGTGATGTATGGCTCTTTTTTATGGGTTGGATTGATTGTTGTACCGATTTACTTTTTCATTCCTTTCCTGCTTTACCGGAAATGGCGCCAATATTCTAAGCAGAGAAAGCTGTTATACGGAGTCCTAATTGCGTTATCAAAAGGGATGTTTATTTACATTGGACTGCTTGTGGTCAGCTTAATTGAGTACAGCCCTGCATTCATTATGCAACAAAAGCTGCTCGAATTATTTTTCTCAACTCTTTACTACATATTCTTTCTTGTGCTGAGTATTTATTCCATTGAGTTTGTGAAAGAGAATGCGCAAATGAGAACACAGCTTGTCCAATCAGAGAAACTGACGATTGTGAGTGAACTTGCAGCAAGTGTCGCCCATGAAGTCCGCAATCCACTGACGGTGGTGAGAGGATTTATCCAACTGCTCTTTTCAAGTGACAATACGAAAGAGCCGTCAACCAATAAAGATTATAAAAATCTCGTTTTATCTGAACTTGACCGTGCGCAGGATATTATTACGAGCTATCTTGATATTGCGAAACAAAATTATTATCAAATTGAGTCTCTCAATTTATCTAAATTACTTGAAGAATGTGCATCGCTGATGACATCCTATGCGAATTTTAAGTCGGTCACGATTCATCAATCGATTGAACCAGACTTATACATCCAAGGTGATGAAACGAAAATCAAACAAGTCATGATTAATTTAATCAAAAATGCAATCGAAGCAGCGCCCGAACACGAAGGTAAAATCGAACTGTTTGCTTCAAAAGAAAATCATCGAATCTGCCTTTATTTCGTTGATAACGGTGTAGGCATGTCAGAAAGCCAAATGAAAAAGCTTGGTGAACCCTATTACACATTGAAAAATAAAGGAACAGGGCTTGGGTTGACAGTGACATTTTCCATCATTGAAAATCATCATGGAACCATTCGTTTCAAAAGCTCATTGCAGTCTGGTACAACAGTCACCGTGAAGTTTCCTGAAGATACAAGAAGAAAATGATCAATCCATTTTTTTTGTCCTTTTTTCATCGATCTGCTCCTGCTTTTTAGAAGCACGAACGATCAGACGAAAGCAAATAAATGCAGCAGCAAAGAAAAGCACCGTCGTGATTGCCGCAGGGATATACTCCCTTTTATCTTCAGGAAAATACAGTAGAAAGAATATGATGAACGACATGTTCCGCTCTTCCCCCTTTTGCTCGTTTACTTCACTATATTGGCTAAAAGAAAGGAAATACCTTCTTATGCGAAGGAAATGGAGGAATTTCATATGACAGACATTCAGATTGGACAAATCGTGAAAGGTTTTTACAAAACAGGTGTTTACATTGGGGAAGTGACAGCCGTTAAACCATCTACTTATCTCGTTCAAGTAAAAGCGGTTTTAACACACCCCACTCAAGGTGACCTGCATCATCCAAAAGAAGCGGACGTACCTTTTTTTCAGGAAAGACGAGCTTTGGCCTTTAGGGAACAGACGAACATCCCTCATCATATGGTCAAGCCTTATGATGGCGACATCCCTGATTATCAAGTATCACTGAAAGACGCCGTAGACAAATTGAAAAAAGGGCTCAGTGCGGATGATTCCAAGTGGGCTGAAAAATCAAGAGCGTGCCTCTCTTCTCTTGAAAAAGATTATTTTCCAGAAGACGCCCGCTAATCTGCCGAATCAAAAAAGTGAGAGAAGTCAATGAGTTCACCAATTTTGGTTGTTTGCGGATTTTCCACATAGGATCGATCTTTTTCAAAAAGGGTGAACAGCTGATAAGTGGTCATGGCATCATCGAGTGCTTTATGATGCTTACCAGCTCCTTCACTGCCGTACTCCTTAGCTGCTTTCCGAAGTCCTGTGAGTGTTCTATCCCCAAAAAAGGTTTTATATTCAAAAGCCAGATCCCTTTGATTCCCCTTAAAAGGAAAACCAATATGATTGAGCATACAGTTTTGCTTCAGTACCTTCATGTCCATATTTCCCCATGTGATAATCTCACAGTCTTCTCCCCCATCGAGTGACACGAGCTTCTCGATAAACGCCTCAAAAGAAATCCCGCTTTCTACATCCTGCTGCGTAATGCCAAGGAACGATTTACAGCGCTTTGTCAGCTTCGGGAACTTTTTCGGTTTGACATAGCTTGAGAATGTGTCTATGATCGTTTCATTTGATGCTTTAACGACACCGGCCTCAATGATTTCCGGGAAAAAATTTTGCGGATGATATTTCCCATCAGGCATCGTAAATTCAAAATCGACCACAAGCAGCGTCTTCTGTTCCATCAGTCTCACCCCACTTTCTCGTCTGTTTTCCATCCTGCTACTATTATATTAAGACGGACTTTGAAATCACTTCATTTTCGTGAAAATAATGCAGATTCACTATGCCCAACCTATTCATCAGATGAAAGATCGTTTATTTTCCTTTATAATTATTAAGGAACACGAAATAAATAAAGAAGGTGGTCTTTATCACAAACAGGAAGAAAAACTTGTACATCATGTGGTTTGTGAACTTTTTTGTATCTGCCAGCATTACAATGATCGTCCCTTTTTTATCACTTTACATAGAGTCTCTTGATAGCAGTTATTCGAATGAATTTGTTCAAAGATGGAGCGGCTATGTCTTTGGGGTTACGTTTTTAACAGCCTTTCTCATTTCTCCAATTTGGGGACGGATTGGTGACCGGCATGGCTATAAAAAGATTTTGCTCATTAACGGCATTGGGATTGCAACAAGCATTTTATTAATGGGGCTTGTTCAAACCGTTTATCAACTATTTGCGTTACGGCTTTTCATGGGGCTTGTGACAGGCTTTATTTCGACTTCGATGGCACTGATTTCTGCACAGACCGAAAAGGCAACAGCCGGTAAGACCCTTGGTACAATGCAGATGAGTAATGTCGCCGGAGGGTTATTCGGTCCATTAATGGGTGGATTTATGGCAGACAGTGTCGGATTCATTTATACATTTTTCTTAACAGCTGCTGTCATATATGTATCAGCGATTGTCATTATCTTCGGTGTGAAAGAACAGCCGATCCGTTCAAAAGAAGCAAAACGGGTTTCTTACTCACGGAAGGACGTCCTTGTCCATATTTTCAAACAGCCTTTACTTGTAGTCACCATGCTTCTCACATTTATTACGCAAGTCGGGAACTTTAGTATTCAGCCGCTTTTAGCCTTGTATATTCATGATTTACACGGCCCAGTCAATCTTGCCTTTTATGCAGGGCTGGCGTTTTCTGCAACAGGGCTTGGCAATTTGCTGTTTACACGGAAATGGGGAGATCTTGGAGATCGTATTGGTCACGATAAGGTGCTGCTTGCCCTTCTCATCCTCTCCTCCATTTTATTTATCCCGCAAGCGATGGCAGATTCCTACGGGATGTTAGTCATCTTCCGTTTCTTATACGGGATGGCACTAGGCGGCATCATTCCTTGTACGACGGCCTATATTCGCATCAAAGCGCCTGCCTCTATGCAAGGGGAAGTGCTTGGTTACAATGTCAGCTTCCGCTTTCTTGGAAATGTCGTCGGACCCGTCATAGGCGGCATTGTGGCGAGTCATTACGGAATTCCAGCTGTCTTTTATGTCACCGCAGGCATTTTCCTTTTCGGGGCATTATTTTTATGGGCGGTCCGCTCACAATCAAAGACAAAAGAGAGGAGTGTCTGATCCATCATCAGATACTCTTTTCTTCTGTCTAAATGCCTTGTTTACTAGACTTCACGTCTATTCTTTTCTAAAAATAACCTTCTCGTAATCGCAAAAGAATGGTACGATATGGCTAGAAATCCGAAGAAAGTGAGTGACCTCATGTTTCGTGCAATCATTGGTTGGTTATTACTTGCTGCCCTCATCCCATTATTTGTTCTGACTTTTTATCTATCAAAGGAAGAAGCCGCAAGTGTAAAACCTGTTAACGAAGTGCTTGATCAAAAAATCAAGCTGGAAAAGGTAGACTTTTCCCAAAACAGTTATATGTATGATCGAGATGGTTCTCTTATCTCTGAGATCGTATCAAACGATGAGAACCGTGTTTTCGTGAAGTACGATAAAATTCCTGATTCCGTCAAGGAGCTGTTCCTCCGATCAGAGGACCGCAACTTTTATGACCATAAAGGCATTGACTTTATGGGCGTGATTCGTGCCCTTGCCGCAAATGTGAAAAACCATGGCATTAGCCAAGGCGCTAGCACCATCACACAACAGTTATCCCGTAATTTATATTTAAGTCATGAACGTTCATTCAGCCGAAAGTTTACAGAACTGCTCTATTCCTATGAGCTCGAGCGAAAATTTACAAAAGAGGAAATTCTCGAAAGCTATTTAAATACGATTTATTTCAGTAACGGGGTTTACGGTGTCGGTTCTGCGGCTAATTACTATTTTGATAAGCCGCTTAGTTCTTTGACGCTTGCACAGATGGCATTTATTTCTGCGATTCCTAACAACCCTACGCTGTATGACCCATTGAAACAATTCAAACATACAAAGAAACGCCAGGAACGGCTGCTTGGTATTTTAGAAAAAGATGGTGTCATTACTAAGAAGCAATACAAAAAAGCAGTGAAAGAAAAAATCAGCTTGTCCTTAAGTGAAAAGAAAAACCTTTACCCTGACTATGTGACATACGCCAATGAAGAATTTACCGATCTGGTGTCTGATCAGGAAGGCTTTACAAAACGATTGAAAAAAGCCAAAACAGCTGGCGCAAAAAAGGCAATTCAAAAAGAATTATCAGAAAAGGTCAGTGCATTGCTTCAAGATGGTGTGAAGATTTATACAGCACTAGACCCTTCCTTACAACAAAGAGCGGTTTATCAGCTCAATGCACAATTGCCTTATCAAGGTGTGGAAGGCGGTTCAGCAGTCATTAACCACCAAACCCATCAAATCGTCGCACTTGCTGGCGGGAAGAATTATAAAAAATTTGATTTCAACTACGCCTATCAAGCGCAAAGACAACCAGGTTCCGCCATTAAGCCGCTGTTAGATTATGGCCCTTATATTGATCAAACCGGTGCCACGGCATCAAGCAAAATCAGTGCCGGCAAGTTTTGCAGTAGCGGATATTGCCCGCAAAACTATAATCATAAAACGTATGGAACTGTAACACTTGAAACAGCCTTTAAGAACTCTTACAATACACCAGCGATTCGTATGCTTGATACAGTCGGTGTCAAAAAAGGCTTCAGCTATTTAGAAAAGTTTTCATTCGAACATATTGTCGCAGATGATTACCGTCTCCCTTCTGCACTTGGAGGATTTACAAAAGGCTTCTCGCCGCTAGAAATAACCGATGCATATACCGTGTTTGGCAATCAAGGTGCCTATACGCGAAATCACTCCATTACAAAGGTCACAGACTTAAACGGCAAAACCCTTTACAAGTGGAAAGAGTCGCCGAAGCAAATCTATTCTCAGCGTACAAATGAAACAATGCGCAAGCTGCTTGCCTCTGTTGTGAAAAGTGGAACAGGTAAAAAGGCGAATTTCAATTCTCCTTACATTGGGGGAAAAACAGGCACATCCAATGACTACAAAGACATTTGGTTTGTTGGTCTGACAGATCAATACACAATGGGTGTATGGGTAGGAAGAGATAGAGGAACCGTTGAATCTATTTATAGTTCAAGTCCGCACTTACGTATTTGGAAACAAACTATGCAATACGCTAGATAAACAGGAGGTTTGATTGCGATGCATTCAACACAACCCTCTCACTTCATTTTATTTGACGGTGTCTGCAACGTGTGCAGTGGTGCTGTTCAGTTTATCATCAAGCGCGACCCGAATGAGCGGATGATGTTTGCTTCTTTACAATCAGATACAGGGCAGCGTATTTTAAAAGAAAACGGCTTGCCTTTAGATGAGTTCAATTCATTCATTTATATTGAAAATGGGACCCTTTATATGAAGTCAACAGGCATCTTAAAAGCCGCGCGGCATTTAAAAGGGATATACAGATGGAGCTATTTACTCCTCGCGATCCCTCGTCCAATCCGTGACTGGTTTTATCAGCTCATTGCAAAGAATCGCTACAAATGGTTTGGTCAAAAAACATCCTGTATGATGCCTACACCTGATATTCAGAAGCGGTTTCTTCCATAAAAAAAGCATCCTCCATCATCGGAGGATGCTTTCTTTCGTCTGATTAAGCTGGCAGACTCGCCATCACACTGTTATAAAGCTTAATAAATAAGTACAAAATGCCGATCAAAAACGTGGCCCAAAACAGCAGATTAAACATCATAAACCCAATTAAATTCAGCATGGAAAGTGATTGATAAATGCGTACCACAACCCAGATAAAATAGACGAGACTTGCTAAAACAAAAAGTCCAACAAGCAGAATAAGCTGCTGCGTCAATAGAAATGCAAGTAAGCTGGCAAACAAATAGACAACCGATGCAATCCGAATTTTCTTTAAGTTCTCCCCTTCAGGGTCCTTTGCAAAAAAGAGCAGCGCCAACTCTAACACCGTATCTGCAATGAGTTTTAAAGCAGATAAAATCATAAAATAAACAAGTGCAAATGCGGCAAATAAAGCAAGACGAATGCCCTGTTCAGAGAAAAATTCCAGCATTCCTTTTAAAATTCCTGCTTGGGTCAAGAAGTCAGTCGTGATACCTACTGTAAAAATAGAAAAGGCAGAGCTGAATAGCAAAATTGAAATCAGCGGAAAATATCCAGTCAAATATGTATTTTTCATAAATAGATCCTTTCTCATAAGCTCATTTTTATTATGGCTCACTTAAAACGGATTGACAAGATGCTTTCCAAGTAAACTGGAATCTAAATCAAATTTGTGATTTTGCACGTACATTCCTTCACAAACTTACATTTTCCCGTTAAAGTATTACTATTACGAAAAAATTGCGCGTTAGGGGTATACTCGTGAAAAAAACTTTAAGACTGCAAACACGGCTGACGATCTTTGTCTGTATTGTTGTCCTGATCTCCCTCTGTATCACATTCTTTACGATCTGGTCAGAAACAGCCAAAAATATTCATCAGCAGGAACGTGATATCGCCCTCTCCACTGCCAAAATGGTCGCAGAGGCTCCGATCACAGCAAAATCATTGGAAAAAGATCAATCATATACAGCACTGCGAAAATATACAACAAGTGTTCAGCGTATTACCAAAACCGAATTCGTTGTCGTCATGGATATGAACGGTATCCGCAAAACACATCCGAATCCGCAAAAGATTGGGAAACGGTTTGCTGGCGGTGATGAAAAACCGGCATTACAGGGTAAAGAACATATTAGTACCGCATCTGGAACACTTGGCAAGTCCATGCGTGCCTTTGTTCCTGTTTATAACCAAGATGGCAAGCAGCTCGGGGCTGTGGCAGTTGGGATTACATTAAAGGAAATTGATTTAATTATTCATCAAAGCCTGCTCCCGCTCTACTTTGTCACATCGCTTAGCCTTTTATCTGGCATTATCGGCGCACTCATTGTGGCACGTAAAGTAAAGAAGATTATGTTTGGACTAGAGCCAGATGAAATTGCCACATTATTAAAAGAACGAAGCGCTATGCTAGAATCAACAAAAGAAGGCATTCTTGCCGTCGATCAGCACGGTAAAATAAAGCTGGCAAATGCAGAAGCTAAACGTCTTTTTCATAATATGGGCATTATGGTTGACCCTAGAGAACAAGATGTACAGGCCCTTCTTCCTTCAAGCGGCTTAAAGCAAGTAATCGAAACACGGAAACCGCTGCTTGATCGCGATGTCAGAATGAACGGACTGGAGCTGGTCTTTAATGAGGTGCCGATTACGGTAAAAGGGGAAATTGTCGGAGCGATCGCAACCTTCCGTGACAAAACAGAAGTCAAACACCTGGCTGAGCAGCTGAGCGGGGTGAAGATGTATGCCAATGCACTTCGTGCCCAGTCACACGAATTTATGAACAAGCTTCATGTCATTTTAGGATTGGTCCAGCTAAAGAACTATGATGACCTTGGCACCTATATTAAAGATATTGCGATTTATCAGCAGACAGAAACAAATGAAATCATCAACCATGTGAAAAACTCAGTCTTAGCCGGGTTTTTACTAGGAAAACAAAGCTACATCAGAGAACAAGGCGCAGCTTTAGAAGTCAATTGCAGTACACAGGTACCAAACTCGGAGGACCCAGCAGTCACACATGACCTTATTACGGTCATCGGTAATCTGTTAAATAACGCACTCGATGCCGTTTCCCATACAGAGAATAAAAATATCTCCATCTCATTCAGATATGTCCAAGAGCAGCTTCATATTGAAATTACAGACACAGGGGTCGGTCTGACAAAAGACGAACAGGACATTATGTTTGATCAAGGCTTTTCAACAAAAGGAGAAGACAGAGGATTTGGCCTTTACTTTGTTGACCAAAGCATCAAAAAACTGAACGGACATATGATCGTCACAAGCGAAAAAGGAGAAGGAACGACCTTTAGTCTCCGTATTCCATATAAACAAAAGGAGGATTCACATGATTAATGTGTTGATCGTAGAAGATGACCCAATGGTCGGGGAGCTGAATAAACGCTACTTGACCCAAATAGAAGGATTTGAATTAAAAGGGATTGCCACCTCATTTCAGAAGGCACTAGACATCTTAAAATCAGAAATCATTCACCTTGTATTGCTTGATATTTATATGCCTGGACAAAATGGGCTCGCCCTATTATCAGAAATTCGTGAGAAAAATCATTCCGTTGACGTCATCGTCATTTCAGCTGCAAATGAAGTGGATGTCGTACAGCAAACGATGCGAAACGGAGCTGTCGACTATTTAATCAAACCTTTTGAGTTTGAACGCTTCCAATCAGCACTGGCAGAATATAAAAGAAAACATGCCCTATACCAAACGATGAACAGCATCTCTCAAAATGATTTAGATGCGAAGCTTTTTCATAAAAAAGCAGAGGCGGAAAAAGTCCTGCTGCCAAAAGGCTTAACGAAGAGCACACTCAAACTCATCTGGACAAGCATTCAATCATTCGGTCAGCAGGCTTTCACGACCGAAGACCTAGCCAATCATACTGAAATCTCCCAAGTTTCAATTAGAAAATACTTGAAATTTCTTGAGGATATCGAAGTGGTTGATGTGGAGATGGCATACGGGACAATCGGCCGCCCTGTTTTCCAATATAAACTGAATACAAGCAACATGAATTTGATTCAGCAATATCTTTAATTTGACACATCTGACCTTTCACAAAGGCCAGATGTTTTTTTATGGCATACGATGTCACAAACCCCTTGATATCAGTGGTTCCACTGTAGTAGAGCACATCATAAAAGCGGCATTATATCATATTTCAGCACATAAAAAGACATCGAATTTAGCCTTTTAACATTTTTTTAAAAATAAAACAAATTTCTATTTATTTATTCGATGGGAAATGATAAATTATGATTGATTAGTTCAACGAGATATAAGTCTGATGTCTTACATCTTCTCTCCTGTTTCCAGCAATTTTAAAAGAATGCAGGATAAAATACCCTTTTCACAAGGATAGGAGAAGGCTAGAGTCGGTCTTTTTTCGCGAGACTTTTCTGAAACTTTTAAATTTTATAGGGGGTTATGTTTTGAAGAAGCGCAAAATTGGACTTGCATTGTCCTTAGTCGTAGCAGCAGGAACCATCCTTGGAGCATGCGGCAACTCTGGCTCAAACAGCGGTGAAAACAAAAAAGATAAAGATCAATTCACTGTTGCAATGGTAACTGATGTCGGTGGTGTCGATGACAAATCGTTTAACCAATCAGCTTGGGAAGGTTTACAAGCATTTGGGAAAGACAACAATTTAACAAAAGGTAAAAACGGCTTTGATTACTTACAATCCAAAACGGATGCAGATTATCCAACAAATTTAAATACACTTGTTAGACAAAAATTTAACCTGATTTATGGTATCGGCTATAAAATGGAGAGTGCCATTTCTAAAATAGCTGATCAGCGAAAAGATTCCAAATTTGCAATTGTGGATGCAGTTGTTGATAAGAAGAACGTAGCTAGTATTACATTTAACGAAAACGAAGGGTCATTCCTTGTAGGTGTTGCAGCGGCTCTTTCTACAAAATCAAACAAAATTGGTTTTGTTGGCGGCGTTGATTCTGAATTAATCAGAAAATTCGAAGTTGGTTTCCGTGCAGGCGTTGAAGCAGCTAATCCAAAAGCAAAAGTTGAAGTGAAATATGCTGGTGCATTTGATAAAGCAGACATCGGTAAAGCAACAGCTGAAAGTATGTACAAATCTGGCGTTGACATTATTTATCATGCAGCTGGAGGTACTGGAACGGGTGTCTTTACAGAAGCAACCAATTTAAAAAAGGCAGATCCAAATCGAAATGTTTGGGTCATTGGTGTTGATAAAGACCAGTATGACGAAGGTAAAGTACCTGGAACAAAACAAAGTGTCACTCTTACTTCTATGATTAAGAAAGTAGACACAGCGGTACAAGACTTAACAACAAAAGCAAAAGAAGGTAAATTCCCTGGTGGCGAAGTCATCACGTACGGTCTGAAAGAAGGCGGCGTTGACATCTCTCCATCTCAAGAGAATCTTGATAAAGATGTATTGAAGAAAATCGAAGAATGGAAACAAAAAATCATCAAGGGTGAAGTGAAAATCCCTGCAACACGTGATGAACTAAAAGATTTTAAAGCTTAATTTGTGCATCGGGATAAGCGCGTCTTATCCCCTTGCCTCTCCTTTACCTCCTCTTTATTCGTAAAAGGTGGTAAAAGAAAAGCTGCAGCCTTGTTTTGCAGCTTTTCTTTTGCTAGTTTTTATCTTCATCAGCACCCTAAAAAAGGAGCGGTTAAACCTGTGGATTATGTCATTGAAATGTTGAATATACGCAAAGAATTCCCTGGCATTGTAGCAAATGATAACATTACGCTACAGCTAAAAAAGGGCGAAATTCATGCGCTGCTTGGTGAAAACGGCGCTGGAAAATCAACGCTTATGAACGTGCTTTTCGGACTGTATCAGCCTGAAAAAGGTGAAATCAAGGTACACGGAAAACCGGTTACAATCTCAAGTCCAAATGATGCAAGTGATTTAGGCATTGGAATGGTCCATCAGCATTTTATGCTAGTTGATACATTTACTGTGGCTGAAAACATCATTTTAGGAAAAGAGCCAAAGAAATTTGGAAAGATTGACAAAGAACAAGCCATTCAGCAAGTGCAGGAACTTTCTGACCGTTATGGACTGAAAATAGACCCTGCCGCTAAAGTATCTGACATCTCAGTCGGTATGCAGCAGCGAGCAGAAATCTTAAAAACACTATACCGCGGCGCTGACATCTTGATCTTCGACGAACCAACAGCCGTCTTAACACCTCAAGAAATAAAAGAACTCATACAAATTATGAAAAACTTAATCAATGAAGGCAAATCCATTATTTTAATTACCCACAAACTAAAAGAAATTATGGATGCCTGTCATCGCGTGACCATTATCCGAAAAGGGCAAGGTATTCGTACACTTGATGTGGAACACACAAACAAAGACGAGCTTGCCAGCTTAATGGTCGGCCGCGAAGTCTCATTTAAAACAGACAAAAAAGCAGCCTCCCCTGCTGAAGAAGTCTTGCAAATTCAAGATCTCACTGTCAAAGATGCGCGAGGAATTGAAGCTGTGAAACAACTCAATTTATCAGTGAAAGCTGGTGAGATTGTCGGAATTGCGGGTGTAGACGGAAATGGTCAATCTGAATTAATTGAAGCCATTACAGGTCTGAAAAAATCCGAATCTGGCACGATCATGCTAAACGGGAAAGCCATTCAAAATCTCCCGCCTCGTAAGGTCACAGAATCTGGTATCGGACACATTCCTCAAGACCGTCATAAGCACGGACTTGTCCTTGATTTTTCAATTGGAGAAAATATTTCCTTACAAACGTATTATCAGCGTCCATATTCGAAGTTTGGCTTGATGAATATGAAAAATATTTATCAAAAAGCAAAACAAATCATTGCTGAATACGACGTACGGACGCCTAGTGAATATACAGAAGCACGTGCGCTATCAGGGGGTAACCAGCAAAAAGCCATTATTGGCCGTGAAGTGGACCGAAACCCTGATTTATTAATTGCCGCACAGCCGACACGCGGACTTGACGTCGGAGCCATTGAGTTTGTTCATAAGCGTCTGATTGAACAAAGGGATGCAGGCAAAGCCGTTCTGCTCATTTCCTTTGAGCTTGATGAAATTATCAATGTCAGTGATAAGATTGCCGTTATTTTCGAAGGCAGCATTATTGCCATTGTTGATCCAAAAGAAACAACAGAGCAAGAACTTGGTCTGTTAATGGCTGGAAGTACGCAACAGGAAGTGGGGAAAGAAGCAAATGTCTAATCGCTTAACAAATCTGCTGATTCCGCTTATAGCCATTGTACTTGGTCTTTTCGTTGGGGCCATCATTATGCTGGCAAGCGGTTATAGTGTCATCGAAGGTTATAGCGCCCTTTGGAATGGCGTATTCGGTGAAACGTATTATATGGGAGAAACCATCCGACAAGTCACGCCCTATATTTTATCAGGACTTGCTGTTGCCTTTGCATTTCGGACAGGCCTCTTTAATATCGGGGTAGAAGGTCAACTTCTCATTGGCTGGATTGCATCTGTATGGATAGGAACAACCGTCCATGCACCTGCGTATATCCACCTGCCTCTTGCACTGATCACTGCAGCTGCTGCTGGTGCATTATGGGGCTTTATTCCTGGGTTTTTAAAAGCACGTTTTTATGTTCATGAAGTGATTGTCACTATTATGATGAACTACATTGCACTTCATGTGACTAATTTTATTATTACAAATGTTCTTACAGATCATAAAGATAAAACAGATAATATTAATTCGACTGCCTCATTACACTCTGATTTTTTTGAAAAAATCACTGATTTTTCAAGCATGCATAACGGAATCATTGTAGCTGTCCTATCTGCCGTTATTATGTGGATCATTATCCAAAAAACCTCTAAAGGGTTTGAATTGCGTGCTGTTGGTATGAATCAACACGCATCCCAATATGCTGGAATGAATGTGAGAAAAAACATTATATATTCCATGCTCATTTCTGGTGCCTTTGCAGGTCTTGCAGGTGCGATGGAAGGGCTCGGAACCTTTGAATATGCATCAATAAAAGATGCCTTCACTGGCGTTGGTTTTGATGGAATCGCTGTTGCCTTATTAGGCGGAAATACAGCTATTGGTGTCGTCTTAGCGGCATTATTGCTTGGTGGATTGAAAGTCGGTGCTTTAAACATGCCGCTTGAATCTGGCGTACCGACTGAGGTCGTTGATATTGTGATTGCGATCATTATTCTTTTCGTTGCCTCAAGCTATATCATCCGTCTTGTCATTCAACAATTGAAGAAAAAGGGGGGAAAATAAGTGGGATTTCTGCAAATTCTTGAAATCATCGTCCCGGCTACACTTGTATATGCTGCACCACTTATTTTAACCGCTCTTGGAGGCGTCTTTTCAGAAAGATCAGGTGTCGTCAATATTGGTCTTGAAGGTTTGATGGTCGTCGGAGCATTTTCTAGTATTATCTTTAACTTAATGTTTGCTGATACGTTTGGTGCCTTGACCCCGTGGCTCGGTCTTCTTGTTGGTATGGCCATTGGCGGCGTGTTCTCACTCATTCACGCTGTTGCCACTATTACGTTCAGAGCAGATCAAACGGTCAGTGGTGTTGCGATTAACATGCTTGCCCTTGGTGCTACGCTGTTTGTTGTCAAACTGATTTATGGAAAAGCACAAACAGATAAAATTACAGAACCTTTCTATAAAGGAGATATTCCCCTTTTAAGTGACATTCCAATCATTGGTGATATTTTCTTTAAAGATGTGTATTATACGTCCATTCTCGCATTAGTTCTTGCGGTTGCCGCTTGGTTTGTTTTATTTAAAATGCCGTTTGGCTTACGACTTCGTGCAGTCGGAGAGCATCCAATGGCAGCTGATACAATGGGAATCAAGGTATACCGGATGCGCTATATCGGCGTCTTCATTAGTGGTCTATTTGGCGGTCTTGGCGGAGCTGTGTATGCATCGACCATCGCTCTTGACTTCTCACACGCCACCATTACAGGACAAGGCTTCATTGCGTTAGCCGCCCTTGTTTTCGGGAAATGGCACCCATTTGGCGCTATGGGCGCTGCTTTATTCTTTGGATTTGCACAAAGCTTAAGCATCATTGGCTCTCTGCTTCCGCTGTTTCAAGAAATCCCGAACGTGTACATGCTCATTGCACCATATGTGCTGACGATCCTAGCTCTTACTGGCTTCATTGGACGAGCAGACGCACCAAAAGCACTTGGTACTCCTTATTTAAAAGGAAAACGATAAATAAATACCATGTATGTTCAATCCCCTGAAGGACAAACTATCTTCAGGGGATTTTTGTATGATAAAAACAACAAAACCCCTGTTTATTTTACTTTTATTACACTTAATTTAGTTTAATAAATAGATGAGTGTCACAGAATCTTCTACAATTGAGACAAATAGCATTTGGGGGTGTTTATGTGGCTAATACACAACAATTGAAATCGATTACAAACGATTCTGACAATAATAAAAGCGTTTTCCGAAAAATTCTTTCTTGGAAAATTGGTGTTATTGATCTACCTGTGTATATAGTACTTGCAGCGATTATTTTAACTGCCGCTTATTTTAATAAAATTCCAGCAAATATGCTTGGTGGTTTCGCTGTTATTATGATTTTGGGGATTTTCCTAGGAGATGTAGGACAACGTATTCCAATCTTAAAAGATATTGGTGGACCGGCGATTCTTTCTTTATTCGTACCATCGTTCCTGGTCTTTTTTCATGTTCTGAATCCAAACTCGTTGGAAGCGGTTACGTCTCTGATGAAAACGTCGAACTTCCTATACTTCTATATATCTGCTCTTGTAGTAGGTAGTATTCTTGGAATGCAACGAACTGTTTTAGTGCAAGGCCTTATTCGTATGTTTGTTCCTCTTGTTGCAGGTACAATTACAGCTGTAGCTGCTGGAATTCTAGTGGGTCTTCTAGTTGGTTACACACCGCATCATTCGTTCTTCTTTATCATTGTACCGATTATTGCCGGTGGTGTCGGTGAAGGGATATTGCCATTATCAATTGCTTATTCACAAATTCTTGGTGTATCAGCAGAGTCATTAATTTCTCAATTGATTCCGGCTGCTGTCATTGGGAACGTCATTGCCATCATTTGTGCTGGCGCAATGAAAAAGCTTGGTGAAAAACGTCCTGAACTAAACGGGAATGGACGACTTGTTAAATCAAAAGAAGCAAATGAAATCTTTGAACAGCCTGACATGGATACTAAAGTTGACTTCAGCTTAATGGGTGCAGGTGTACTTGTTGCTTGTACAACCTTTATCTTTGGCGGCTTATTAGAAAGTTTTGTTCATATTCCAGGTCCAATCTTAATGATTGTTCTTGCTGCATTAATCAAATACTTAAACGTGATGCCTCAGCATTTGCAAAACGGCTCACAGCAGTTCTACAAGTTTGTATCGAAAAGCTTTACATGGCCTCTAATGGTTGGTTTAGGAATTCTATACATTCCACTTGATGATGTGGCCACTGTTATTTCGATTCCTTTCGTATGTGTATGTATTGCTGTTGTTCTAGGCATGGTTGGTTCTGGTTACTTTGTTGGTAAATTCATGAACATGTATCCAGTTGAATCTGCCATTGTGACTGGTTGTCACAGTGGATTAGGCGGTACTGGTGATGTTGCGATTCTTTCAGCTTCTGGAAGAATGGGCCTTATGCCTTTCGCTCAAGTCTCTACACGTCTTGGCGGAGCAGCAACCGTTATTTGCGCAACAATCTTACTTAGAATGTTTACTTAAAAAAGAAACAAAAAGCATGTCCTTTTCGTAAGGGACATGCTTTTTTTTATATTTCTTTTCTCCCATACATCCTCATTCATCAGCTAATACAATTCGTATATACTCCCGAGGCTGAAAAGGATACTGTTTCGCCTGCGGATAGGTCATATGGAGGAGTTGTTCAGAAAATAGCGGCCATTCACTCCCGGCCTGCCACCTTTTTTGATCATTTCGTTCAATCAAGAATGCTCCTCCTAAAATCGTGCAGAATATGCTTAAGCTGATGGCGATCTTTCGTTTCATTTGATCAGCTCCTTTAAGAAAAGCATGTACGAAATACAAAACAATATACAACGAGTTTCATTTTTGATAAAATATTTTTTGTGGTCAAAAGAACTCAAAACAAATTCAATTTGCCGTAAATCAGTTCAAACCAATGCACTATGTCTGTATTTACGCTATAATTTTAATTACCAGTTCTTTAGAACGTGAATTTATATTGATCAAAGGAGGTTCATTTTCTTGCAGCTTATTCACTTCGCCATCCTATCACCTTTTTTACTTGCCTTTGTCGTCCCTTTTCTCTTTAAATACGTAAGGCGTATACATACAGGATGGTTTGTTCTCATCTTGCCTATTCTTTTATTCACCTATTTCATCCAAATGCTCCAGATCACTTCGAATGGACGAACGTTGTTCTCACAAGCTGAATGGATTCCCTCTCTAGGGATGAATTTCACTGTGTATGTAGATGGTCTCAGCCTGTTATTTGCTTTACTCATCACAGGTATTGGTGCACTTGTGGTACTGTACAGTATTTTCTACTTATCAAAGGAAAAAGAACAGCTTGGCTCTTTCTATACGTATTTATTAATGTTTATGACCGCTATGCTTGGTGTTGTTCTCTCTGACAACATGGTCGTACTTTATTTGTTCTGGGAGCTAACAAGTATCTCTTCCTTCCTCTTAATTGGGTATTGGTATAAGCGTGAGCGTTCTCGTTACGGAGCAACCAAATCACTGCTTATTACTGTGTTTGGCGGATTAGCTATGCTTGGCGGCTTCATCCTCATTTACCTGATCACTGATTCATTCAGTATTCGCGAAGCAGTCAATCAGCTTCAGCTCATTATGGCATCACCTTATTTCATCCCTGCGATGGTTCTCATTTTACTAGGGGCCTTCACGAAATCAGCGCAGTTCCCATTTTATATTTGGCTGCCTGATGCTATGGAAGCACCAACCCCTGTAAGCAGTTATCTGCATTCTGCTACTATGGTCAAAGCCGGTATTTATCTGGTTGCCCGCTTTAGTCCGATTTTTGCTATATCAGAGGTGTGGTTTTGGACCATTTCGATTGTCGGACTTATCACACTATTCTGGGGATCTTTCCACGCCGTTCGGCAAAATGATTTGAAAGCCATTCTGGCCTTCTCGACAGTGAGTCAACTCGGTATGATTATGCTCATGCTAGGAGTAGGCGCAGCTGCCATTCATGAAAACAACCCTGCCTTTTTTGGCGCAGCCGTTCTTGCTGCTATTTTTCATCTCATTAACCACGCGACTTTTAAAGGAAGTCTCTTTATGGCAGCAGGGATTATCGATCACGAAACAGGTACACGTGATATTCGCAAATTAGGTGGATTAATGACCATCATGCCAATTACCTTTACAATTACGTTAATTGGTACATTCTCGATGGCTGGACTCCCGCCTTTTAATGGATTTTTAAGTAAAGAGCTATTTTTCACAAGTATGATTCGGATTTCTGACATCAGCTTTACGGATGTTTCAACATGGGGGGCTGTCTTCCCTGCTATCGCTTGGCTCGCTAGTGTGTTTACGTTCATCTACAGTATGATGATCGTCTTCAAAACATTTAGAGGCCGTCTGAATGTCGATCAATTGGAGAAAAAACCGCATGAAGCACCGATTGGTATGCTGATCCCGCCAATTATTTTAGCTGCACTTGTGGTCACGTTTTTCTTTTTCCCTAATATTCTTGCCTATTCTGTCATTGAACCTGCCATTCAAGCGATCATTCCAGAAGCCATTCAAACAGGAAGCCGCTTTGCCGTAAAAATTGAAGCGTGGCATGGATTCCAGCCAGAGCTTTACATGACAATTGGTGTAGTTGCGCTCGGTACCATTGGCTATTTAACGCTGTCAAAATGGCGCCCAATGTACAACATATTTAAGGAAAAATGGTCATTCAACGCTTTGTATGATCGTTCACTTATAGGTGTAGAAAAAGGGTCATACCGCCTAACAAACAGCTATATGACAGGATTCCTTCGTGACTATCTTGTCTATGTATTTGGTTTTATGATTATCGTGCTGGGCAGCGTGATGTTCTACAAGCAAGCCTTCTCATTTCAAACTGAGCACGCTGCATCAATCGGCACGTACGAAGCCATCCTTTCACTTGTGATGGTCGCAGCGACAGTCACGACTGTATTTGCTCGTTCACGCTTAACAGCTATTATTGCGCTAGGTGTTATGGGCTACACGCTGTCACTATTCTTCGTGATTTTCAGAGCACCTGACCTTGCGCTGACACAGCTCATTATTGAAACCATTTCTGTCGCGCTGTTTTTACTTTGCTTCTATCATTTGCCAAAGCTGAGTCTGAAGCAAAAAACACGAAGATTTAAATTAACAAATTTGATCATCTCATTAGGTGTTGGAGTCGTTGTCACCTGTCTTGCTTTCGCTTCCACAAGCCAGCAGTCTCTTGACACGATTTCAACGTACTTCATTGAAAACAGCTACAAACTGGCTGGCGGAGACAATATTGTCAATGTCATTCTTGTCGATTTCAGGGGCTTTGATACACTCTTTGAGATTACAGTGCTGGCCATTGCGGCACTCGGTATTTATGGATTATTGAAGGTAAAAGCACAAGGAAAACGGAAGAGAGGCGTACGGCGATGAGAAAGATTGATACGAATGATATGCTCTTACAAGTCACTACTAAAATTACAGCATTCATCATCTTGCTTTTCTCACTTCACCTATTTCTTGCAGGACATAACAATCCTGGCGGAGGATTCATTGGCGGTTTGATGAGTGCTGGTGCTGTCGTCCTTCTGCTTTTAGCCTATGACCTTAAAACAGTCAGACGCATTTTACCATTTGACTTTATTTATGTGGCTGGTGTCGGTTTGCTCGTTGCCATCCTAACAGGCATGGGATCTTTTCTGTTCGGAGCACCTTTCCTATCCCATGCATTTGATTATTTCCAACTGCCGTTTCTAGGGAAAACAGAACTGGCGACAGCAGTCCTGTTTGATATCGGTGTGTATTTAGTTGTTGTTGGTGTCACCATGACCATTATTCAAACGATTGGAGAGAAGGAATAATGGAATTTCTAATGTCTATTATCGTCGGAATCATTTTTATGGCAGCGACCTATTTAATGCTTTCAAAAAGCCTTCTGCGGGTCATCGTCGGTACTGCCGTTTTAAGTCACGGCGTCCATTTGCTTCTATTAACAATGGGCGGCTTAAAAAAGGGAGCACCTCCTATTTTGAAAGAGGGGCTCACATCCTATGTAGATCCATTGCCACAAGCATTAATTTTAACAGCCATTGTCATTGCTTTTGGTGTAACATCCTTTTTGCTCGTGATGGCCTTCCGTGCCTTCCAAGAGCTGAGAACAGATGACATGGATCAAATGAGAGGAAATGATCAGCATGAATAATCTCGTGATCCTGCCTATATTAATACCATTACTAGCTGCTACATTATTGATTTTTATGAATAAAAACACCATGCTGTCGAGAGGCTTTAGTGTATTTGCATCTCTTTTAGCCATTATCTGTAATGTCTATTTGGTCCAAACGATTTTCACAAACGGCATACAAACCCTTTACCTAGGCGGCTGGAAAGCACCGTTTGGCATTGCCCTTGTGGCCGATCAGTTTGCTGCACTTCTTGTTTTGACCGCTTCCATTGTTGGACTTGTCACAGTTCTTTTTTCCTTTCAAACGATTGGGAAAGAAAGAGAGCGGCTGTTCTATTATTCTGGTGTCCAATTCTTGTTAGCTGGCGTGAGTGGTGCCTTTTTAACGGGAGATATTTTCAACCTGTTTGTCTTCTTTGAATTGTTGCTGATGGCATCTTATATGCTCATTGTTCTGGGTGGTTCAAAGCCTCAGCTTCGTGAATCACTGAAATACATTGTGTTTAATATTATCTCATCGGCATTATTTATTGTTGGCGTAGCGTGTTTATATGCAGTCACAGGCACACTGAACATGGCTGATTTAAGTGTGAAAATAGCTGAATCTGGGCAAACAGGGTTAATCACCGTGATTGCCATTCTGTTCCTGATTGTATTTGGCTTAAAAGCTGGGGTCTTCCCGCTTTATTTCTGGTTGCCAGGGTCTTATCATGCACCGCCAGCAGCGATTTCAGCTTTGTTTGGCGCACTGCTGACAAAGGTCGGGCTATATGCGATTGCCAGGGTCTTTACGCTCATCTTTATACATGATACAGGTTTTACACATACACTTATGGCTTGGCTAGCCGCTCTAACGGTTATATTCGGTGTCATTGGCTCTATCGCCTATTCTGATGTGCAAAAAATTGTGATTTATAACATTGTCACAGCTGTTGGTGTCATTTTGTTTGGGATTGCGGCCAATACACCGGCATCACTTCAAGGCGCCATTTATTACCTCATTCACGATATGGTGATCAAAGGAGCTCTATTTATGCTCGCAGGGGCACTGTTTGTGTATGCTGGAACCAATCATCTGAAAAAAATGGGTGGGCTGATTCAATCCCAGCCTCTACTCGGCTGGATGTTCTTCATATCGGCTTTATCACTTGCGGGTATTCCTCCGCTAAGTGGATTTGTTGGCAAGCTGAAAATTGTTGAAGGTGGGTTTTCTGCTGGGTACATGACGTTCTCTATCCTTGTTTTACTGTCCAGTCTTCTTGTCCTTTATTCTGTTATGAGGATTTTCATGCTCGCGTTTTGGGGAGAGGATCAGGATATGCGAAGAAGAAAGCCATCCATTAGAGGAATGGTGTATCCTGGGGTACTGCTTGTTATCTTATCGCTTGCGATTGGATTAGGCACAGAATTCATTGCACCTTATATCAATCAAGCTGCGGAAATGCTTTCAACACCAGAAAAATATATTCAAGCTGTGCTGAAGGAGTAGATGAACATGGCCTTTCAAATATTATTAAACGCTCTCCTCGCCTTTACATGGATGTTTATGAATGATACATACAGAGCTGCAGACTTTGTATCAGGCTTTGCACTAGGGATGATCGCCATTTTTATGCTACGGCGATTCTTCCCGCAACGTTTTTACGGCTATGCCCTTTATGCGATTTTCAAGCTCGTCATCATTTTTATCAGAGAGCTGCTTCTTGCCAATTTGAGTGTACTCAAGACGGTGTTATCTCCAAAGCTTAAGATCAAGCCTGGTATTTTCGCCTTTCGTACAGATTTAAAAACAGATTGGGAAATCACCATACTGGCCAATATGATTACATTAACACCTGGTACACTGGTCATCGATATTTCCGATGATCGTTCGATTTTATACATTCATGCGATGGATATTGAAGATGCTGAAAAAGCCATCCACGATATTCGGGTATCATTTGAAAAAGCGATTCAGGAGGTGAGCGGTAAGTAATGGAACTGATCTTGCAAATGTCACTTGGAATTCTTGCGCTGTCTACTTTGCTTTTTGTGATACGGGTCATCAAAGGACCTTCTATCCCAGATCGCGTTAGTGCGCTTGATGCGATAGGAATCAATTTAATTGGGATGACAGCCATCGTGTCTATCTTACTGAAAACCACTACGTTCTTTGAAATTATTTTACTGCTCGGTATTCTTGCCTTTATCGGCACTGTCGCTTTTTCCAAATTCCTTGAGAAAGGGGAAGTGATTGAAAATGATCGTCATCGCTAAAGCGATCGTGATTTTCTTTATTCTGCTTGGCGCCATCCTCTGTTTGATTTCAGCCATTGGTGTCCTTCGCCTGCCGGATGTTTACACACGTATGCATGCTGCATCAAAAGCATCGACACTTGGTGTTGTTCTCATTTTAGTTGGTGTGTTCTTTCATGAATGGTTTCTTGCAGGGATCATCTCTGCGAAAATCCTGCTTGGGATTGTCTTTATCTTTCTGACCGCACCAGTCGGCGCTCATTTGATCGGAAGAGCCGCTTACAACACTGGTGTGAAAATGGACAAACGAAGTGTCCAAGATGATTATGGCGGTTTCCGTAACTTTGTCATTAAACGAAAAGAAGACTCTTATTTATAAATGAAGAACATGACATTCAGGTCCTGTTCACTTTACCTGTATGTTCATAAAAGGGTATTAAAAAAAGCTTCCGCTGCACCGGGAGCTTTTTTATATGCGATCAATGACAGCGAGTGTACATCTTGACGTACAGATATGACGGTCTCGATCATCTTTTATATCGATTTGGAATACCATTGTACGCCGTCCAACATGTACAGGAACAGCTGTAGCTGTCACCACTCCATCACGTACAGATTTTAAATGATTGGCATTGATTTCAATACCTGAACAAACCTGCTTCGTTAAATCCAAATGAGCAGCAGCACCCATGCTTGCCACTGTTTCTGCTAGAGCAGCTGATGCTCCTCCGTGCAGTAATCCAAATGGCTGTTTTGTTCGGTGATCGACTGGCATTGTCGCCACGCATCGTGACGTATTGCATTCCACAATCTCAATCCCCAGTGCCTCAAGCAGTGTATTTGAACCACTCACATCCATCAAGGCCCTCTCCCTTCACACGTTTACAGGACACTTTCCGATTTTGCAATTAACACCGCTTCCGTTCGAGATCCAACATTCAGCTTATTAAAGATGGAGGTCAAACTGTATTCAATCGAGCGTTTGCTCAAATGAAGCACATCGGCGATCTCTTGGTTTGTGTACCCTTTTTCCACTTCTCTTAAGATTAAACATTCACGCTCTGTTAACAGCTCATGATCCGTCTGCTGCGCCTGTTCTGGCTTCTCTTGCTGCTGTGAAATTAATTTCTTTAAATAGGATAGCTGAATGACAACTTCTCCTTGCAATGTGCGGTGTATGTATTCAATGATTTTGTCTTTTGTCTCTGTTTTACTTATTGCACCATGCAATCCAGCTCGAATGGCCTCTTCGAAATAATCATCTACTTCATATCCTGTATAAATGATAATTTTCACTTGTTGATTCGTTTCTAGAATTTGTTTGGCAATGTCCATTCCATTGATATCCCCGAGATTTAAATCCATCAAGATCACATCATAGATGGAAAAGTCATGCGTCTTTAAAAAGGCGCCTTCTGCATCAGGACTTAAACAATCGACTGATAGCTGCTGATCTGATTCTAATATGCTTTTTGTCCCTTCCATGACAGCCGGATGATCATCAATGACCAATATCTTCTTCATGTCTTCCTCC
This sequence comes from Bacillus sp. JUb11, assembly GCF_024807925.1. Taxonomy (NCBI): domain Bacteria; kingdom Bacillati; phylum Bacillota; class Bacilli; order Caryophanales; family Bacillaceae; genus Bacillus; species Bacillus sp. JUb11. The sequence continues at coordinate 146,194 of NZ_JANUEZ010000002.1, forward strand.
CTTTAAATCACTCACTTCCATTTTATATAAAAGACTTGGCAGATGCCAAGTCTTATTCCTTAAGAAATCGTTACAATTCCATTTCAATTTTCACCTTGAGCCCTTTTTCAGGTGCTGTGTGAATTTGAAGCTTTCCATTTAGAGCTTTGACTCGTTCCCTTATGCCAGAAAGACCCATGCTCATCGTGTGCTGATCAAGCTGGCTTGCATCAAATCCGACTCCATCGTCCTCATAATGGAGAACAACTTGATCTTTAATACAAATGAGCATCACTAAGACTTGGCTGGCCTTAGAATGCTTCAACGCATTGGATAACAGCTCCTGCACAATCCGGTAAATATTCAGCTGTGAGTCAATATCAATGTCCAGTTCTTTATCAAAGCGGGTTGTATTCAGTCTAATATGAAATGGCGCTTCCTCTTGAATTTGCGAAGTCAGCTTCGAAATTGCCTTCACTAACCCCAAATCATAGAGGAGCTGCGGCCGAAGTTCATGACATGTTTCTCTAGTGGTTTGAATCACCTTAGACATTTGTTCATTCCATGAGATCAATGAATTTTCAATAGATGTTGGGCATTGGTTGTTTTGGAAATTGGTTAAGAACATCTCGGACTGTCTCTTCAGTGAAATCAAATCCTGCAGCACAGAATCATGAAGATCCCTCGCTAAATCTGAGCGCTGCTTCTCTTCCATGGCGAACATGACTTTCTTCAGCCAGGCGGGATTGGCTTCCCGCTGTTTCAAATCCTCAAGATGCTCCATCAGTTCTTCGATCTTGACGACATTTTCTAAACTGACACTTGTGTAAAATGCCAATGTTTTCAGCCATGAGATTTCATCGCGGGTCAATTTCGGCGTCTGTATATTGGATAAGCAGCAAATCATAAACGAGTGACCGCCCCGCTCTCCAATTTTCATCATAAACCCTTTATCAAGCTCGATGATTTTCCCAACTTCACCTAAAATATCTTGAAATTGATCCACGTATTCTTTCCATAATTTACTATCATTTGTTGATTCATCAATTTCAATCATTTCTCCATTAGCCTTCACCTCTAGCACAAAGGCTTTATTCACAACGAGCACTTCTAAAATGGTGTATTTCAAATGATACAGTACTTGATGAAGTGATGACGCCTCACGAATAAGCTGCGTAAATTTAAACACGCTGTCTTGGTAATTATACTTCTCTGAAAAACGTTTCAAACGAAAACGGAAATCTAAAATTTCTTTAAAATAGAAAACAGCCAACATGAGTGTATATGTGATGAATGCGAGCTTCAGTGTGTACTTTAAATCTTCTGGTTTTTGCAGAATATAAAACGTGACAACAACTAAAATGGTCGGTGTAATGGCAATAAATCCATAGTATTTAAGTCTACTAATCAAGAAATCCATATTGTAAAGTTTGTTCGTCATGAATTGATACACGAGTGAAAAAGGAATGAGCAATACAAAAGAAGTTAAGAAAAAGGGATCTACAACATAAATACGAAACAAAACATATGGAATTGCAAATAAAAAAATAAACGGACAAAATGCTATGATATTAATCATGACAAAAAACTTTAAAACAGACCCCTGCTCTGTCTCTTTATATTTCTGCATTCCATTAATAATGACTTTGAATGACATGATAATAGAAGCAAAAAAGAATAAAAGATTTAAACTCGGCATGTATCTGGCTATCGCCGAATCAATTGGAACAAACAGCTCTATTACTAGATTAGTTATAGGAAGACTATATAAAATATAAATTGTTTTTCGAGTCGTTATATGCAGGTCAAACTCTTTGAAATATTGATAAATGAAATGAATATAAAAGATAAATACACTTGATAAACAAAATGTGATGACATAATGGCTAAATCTATCACCAATACCCGAAGTACCTGCACTAAGATATCCGATACAAATCGTTAATAAAAATAAAACTAAAAGAAATGCTGATTTTCGTTGGACCTCTTTGTTAATACGAATGATAAAGAAGATACAAAATAAACATATTGAATACAGGATAAGAGGAATTATATAGACAAATAAACTTTCTTGACCAATCAATGTCTTATTTTTTAGGGTGATCATTTGGTTGCCTCTTTGAATATCAATTCTTTGCACATTCCTAAGCTCACCATTGATCAAATGATCTTTATTGTTAGCAGGTTCTCCATTAATTTTAAGTATAATATCTCCTTCTTCTAATCCTGATGTGTAGGCTAAAGAAAGATATTCGACTTTGACAACTTCTGCTTGACCATTCTTGTTCTCCGCAACACGTGCTCCATTAAAAATATCAAATACATAAATATATGAAACATAGATCACAAATAAAAAAGACAGAAAAACCAAAAAAGCAGATAGTTTCGTATAAGTTATCTTCATGTATAAAACATCCTTAACTGGAGAACTTTTAAATCATTTTTAAATGAATAGTATCATTTATAGTACCATATATAATCTGCAGACATTTGCCCTTTTTTTATGCCTTGAATGATTGCTTTCATCGTTTCCTCATCTGTGTGAATTAAACTTGCATTCCCTAAGTCCAATTCATTCACAACACTAGGATTTTTCACTAAATATGCAATAACATTTTGAATGTTCAATCATTGCCCTCCTTTGTCATATATGCATATAATTGTTCCTTTTTCGTTTTAGGCAAATCAAGTTGTGCAATTCCTTGCTTCATTTTTAACAGCATAATCTCTCTCATCGAAACCATGTACTGAGTCAAACCAGCTTCAAGTAACTTTTGCTTCAGTTGAAACGGCTTTTGCTCTGACTCATCCAGCCGGTTAGAAAAGAAGGAAAGAAGCTCTAGACTGACATCGTTAAAATGTCTTTGTAAATAACTAAATGCCAGCGTTTGTTTTTTTTGAAAATCTCCGTTTGTTTTTGAAAATAACGCAAAAAAATCGTTACTGATTTGTTCAGCAACACCATAATATATCGAATAAGATTCTACAGTGGCATTCATTTTTCTTGTCGCTAAATAAACACCCAGTACGCTAGAAAGAGCTGTTAAAGATCCAGATTTTTTCCTTAAAACCTCTACACACTCTTCTTCTGTTCCATACAAATGACTCAAATCCTCATGCTGCCCTTCCATAGACATTTTGATGAAGTGGAACAGTTTCTCTATTAGTTGAGAATTATTTTCACAAATTGATGTGATGAATTGGATACTCACCGTATACAAATACGTAGAAGCATTGATGGCCACTCCTTGGTTTACGTTCATCCAAGGATACGAATCATTATCCTGATCTTCAATATCATCTAATATATCGGCAGATAAGATGAGAAGTTCAATCCCTGCTGCCAGTTTTGTAATCGCTTGCTTGTCTTGTCCGCCAAATGCCTCATAATGTTGGTAAGCCAATTGCCCAAAAGGAAATTCATTCTTTATATCTGTAAATTCGAGAAGCAGCTTTTGTAAATCATTTTGCCTGACTGCATGTTGAATAAAATCAGACATTTTCTGCTTGATTTTTGTATTCTCTAGATAGTTTAGCATACTCGATCTTGATCCTCACCCTCTCGCCTCTTATTTTACTAAAAAGAAAGAAGCAAATGTCCACTGACATCACTATTTAACAATTATATAATAATATATCCTTTTTTTGTATGTATTTGGATAAAAAAAAGACTTGATGGTTATCAAGTCTTTAAGAAATTTTCACATATTCATATTTGTCGTATTGATCAATGCTTTTGTTAATGTTATGAAGAGAAGCCGTTGTTTCTCTAATTTCGTTTTCAAGTTTCCATAATAGTTGTTTAAGTTCTTCGATTTCATACTTTTCCATCGATTCCACTCTCCTTTTTTGGAAGATCAATGTATTTGTGTATGTTGATTGGGTCATAAGTATTTGATCTGTTACTAACAGTGTAAATGCTATTGAGTATTTTTTCACCGAAAAGTATGCACAAAATGTGTGCGTGATACCGCAAAATTCAATAGGTCTTTTTTCATCATTTTCAGACTTTTCAAATGATACTTTTATCTCAATTTCAAAGGAAATACGTCATTTTCGCGACATGAACAGGCATCATTCGTCACAATTCTCATGATGCAGAACGTACGATCCCCTCTGTTTCCTCGGTTTTTCATGTTATAGGTCAGACGACAGGCTCTACTGTAGACACCGCAATTTTTTGGCGACATTCACCGAAATTGACCGCAAAAGTACCTATTTTTATGATGAATATGCAAAGGTAGAAAGATCATTTTGATTCTTTATTCGGATTTTCTTCATACATTTAGAACAGATATCCGTCCAAATTCACTTCAATGAGAGAAGAGGTGACCATGTGTTTTACTATGTTCCTTATCCGCCTTTGCAGGTTCCCGCAATAGGGAACGCATACCCGCGAACACCCATGACTTTTCCTCCAGTAGATGCTCATGCGTTTCAAAAGGCTGCAAAGGAATCAACCCGTCTCGTGGCTGATGCATCCCTCATTACACAGCAGATTTCCGGTTCGCTTTCGTTTGGACAGCGAATCATGGAAGCTGCTGAACGTGCTGACACCGCAAGTGTGATTCGAATGCTGAAGCAGATTGGGGTGAAAAGCAATATCGATATCCGCTTTAGTCCAGAAGGCATCCGCATCTACTTATCCCTCTCTTCCAGCAGGCTTTTTCTACTTTTACAGTGGGGATAACAAAGAAAGAAGCCGCTCTAGTGTGAGCGGCTTTTCTTAAGATTCAAACATTTTATGACACCATTCAATGGCTTCTATATAACAGCCGTAGGCTTCCTGCTTAGGGAGACTTCCACCTAACATCTCATCATCCCATTCATTTCGTTCAATACGTTTGGCAACGTCTAACACAAGGAAATAGTCATTTTCATAGCCAAGCAGTGCCTCACCTACTTCATCCGAAAGAGGCAGTTCTTTCACAAGTTCAGTAATGTCCGCCCTGACAAGCGTATCAATGAGTGAAAACATACCTGTTAGCATATAAGAAGCGGGATGCTCTCGTTCAGTCCGACTAGCAATGAGTTCACACGTTTTGGCACGAATGAACGACATTTTGATGATTTCCTTTTGGCTTGAGTTGGCTTGGACATTCAGTTCTTTAAATGAAAGGATAAAGATCCATCGCCGTATTTCATTAAACCCAAGCAGGATAATCGCCTGACGAATGCTCTTGATTTGATAAAGACGTCTCATGCCGCCAGAATTCAGCATTTTTAATAATTGATATGAAAGGGAAAGATCACTTTCTATAAAGTGCGTCACGGTCTGAATATTCGGCTGCTCCTTGCTCAGCTCATTCAATAGCTGATGGTATGCGTGGAAGCTAGTCGATAAGGCTCGTCCCGAAATGACGTGCGGCTCACTAAAGAAATATCCTTGAAACAAATGGAAGCCAGCTTCTAACGCTTCTTCATATTCTTTTCGCGTTTCTACCTTTTCAGCAAGGAATCGAAGTCGATACTTTTTATATGTATGTAAAATGTCTCTTCGTTCTTCACATGTTGTTTTCAGAAAATCAATTTTTAAAATATCAATGCAATAGAGGAGTTCATCGAGTAACTTGTCATGAAAATGTGTTCCGCTCAGAAAGAAATCATCGAGCGCAATCGTGTATCCCCACTTTTTTAATTGCTTACATCTCATAATAAGTGCCGGGGTAATCGGTACATTTTCTAATATTTCGATCACAAGCTGATGTGGATCAAAATAAGTGAGCAGATCAGACGAAAGCAAGCTTTCGGTGAAATTGATGTAGCATCGTTTTCCTTCTGTCAGTGTTTCGATGCCAATGTTTAAAAAACTATTGATAATGAGGTCCGTTGTCGCTTGATCACCATCTTCAGCGCTATATGTATTGGTTTCACTATCTCTATAAAGCAGCTCGTATGATACGACTTGTTCTTTTCTGTTAAAAATAGGCTGCCTTGCAACAAACACCCTCAACTGCTCCATTCCTCCTTTATGCAATGACAAACAAGATGTGCTTTCAGTATACCAAATGATTGCCCACAAGGTTCATTTTGAATCGTCCAACATGAAAAAAAAGAGACCATCTGGCTTGATGATCTCCTTTCCCGGGGTAATCAGCTTTCATAAAGCTCTTTTTTGATTTTATTTTTCACATCATGGATAAACTGCATCTTATTATCCCAGCATTTTTGACTCAAATCGACTGGGTATTCTTCTGGTTTGCTGATTCGTTTGTATTCCTCCCAGAAGAGTCCGAGACTGTCCTGCACATATGCTTGAATCGTTTGGATATCTGGATTATCATACACCAGCTTCCCTTGTTCAAAAATTGGGACATGAAGGTCCTTTGCCACAAAATTTGTCACAAATTTGCTGATAAATGTATGAACTGGATGGAACATTTTCAGCTTATCTTCACTTTGAACATCTTCTTCTTCAAGGGCAATGTAGTCTCCCTCAGAGTGATGATTCAATTGATTGATAATGCGATACACTCGTTTACGGCCTGGTGTTGTCACTTTCTCTGGATTAGAAGAAATTTTGATCGTGTCATTCATCTGACCGTTTTCTTCAATCGATACAAGCTTATATACAGCACCAAGAGCTGGCTGATCGAACGCGGTAATCAGCTTCGTTCCAACACCCCATACATCAATTTTTGCACCTTGTGCTTTTAAGTTCATAATGGTGTGTTCATCAAGATCGCTTGATGCAATGACTTTGGCGTCATGGAATCCAGCTTCATCCAGCATCGTTCTCGCCTTTTTAGACAAGTAGGCAAGGTCTCCACTATCAAGTCTGACCCCAATAAAGTTGATTTTATCACCGAATTCTTTCGCTACCTTAATCGCATTTGGAATGCCTGATCTGACCGTATCATATGTATCCACTAAAAAGACACAGTCTGTATGTGTTTCGGCATATTTTCTAAATGCAGTATATTCGTCGCGATATGCTTGTACAAGGGCATGGGCATGTGTGCCTGATACGGGAATATTGAAGCGTTTCCCTGCACGGACATTACTTGTTGCCTGAAATCCGCCGATCAGTGCTGCTCTTGCTCCCCACATGGCTGCATCCATTTCATGCGCACGTCTTGTTCCGAATTCTAATGCTGTCTCATCTTCAATGATTCCTTTAATACGAGCCGCCTTTGTTGCAATTAGCGTCTGGAAGTTCACGATGTTGAGCAGTGCCGTTTCAATTAGCTGCGCTTCAACAAGTGTTGCCTCGATGCGCATAATAGGTTCATTCGCAAAGACAATTTCTCCTTCTCGCATTGAATGAAGTGTCCCTGTAAAAGACAATCCGCTTAAGTATTCAATGAAATCGCTTTTATAACCGAGTTCATCTTTTAAATATGCAAGGTCGCTCTCGGTGAAGGAGAAGTCCGATAAATATTCAATCGCTTTCTCTAAACCAGCAAATACAGCGAAGCCGTTGTCAAATGGAAGCTTTCTAAAGAAGAGTTCGAAGACTGCCTTCTTCTCATGAATGCCGTCTCTCCAATACGTTTCTGCCATGTTAATTTGATAAAGATCTGTATGTAGTGATAAACTGTCGTCAATAAACCGATGCTCCAACTTCCATTCTCCTTCCCTTACTTAACCACTTTCGCACCAAGCGTATGCTCAAAGTGAGAAAGTGCCCACTCGTGCCCCGCTTCATTAAAACTCGCTACGGCATTCTCATGAATCACAAGTTCAAAGCCTTTATTGTACGCATCAACAGCTGTATGAAGTACACAAATATCGGTACACACTCCGGCTAGGTGAAGTTCAGTGATGCCACGCTCGCGCAGTTTCATTTCTAATTGAGTGCCTGCAAAAGCAGAGTATCTTGTTTTTTCCATATAATAGACATGATTTAAATGTGTTGACGTGTGAAATAGTGAACTTAGTTTTCCGTAAAGTTCAATTCCTTCTGTCCCGCGAATATTATGGGGCGGAAATAACTTTGTCTCTGGATGATATGGATCTTGCTCTTCATGATGATCGACGGCAAAAACAACAAAGTGTCCTTCATCAATAAATGAAGAAGTGATCTCTGTGATCTTCGACTCAATCGCCTGTCCAGGCTTTCCGCACGTCAGTTTTCCATCGTCTGCAACAAAATCAACTGTATAATCAATACAAATCAATGCTTTGCCCATCCGCATCTCTCCCATATGCTCTTTTGAATCATTATAGCTTATTCATTTCACTAGGGAAACCTATTCAACAGATTCACGAGAAAAAGCTTTTTGAAAAAGCTCATCTTCTATATAGATATGCTCTTGATTGATCGCATGCGGCACCTCTATCACAAGCCCAAAAGGTGAATGTGACTCGTGATGGTTGACCACTTTAAAAGAACAACCAGCGGCATTTGCCATTTTGACATATGGAGAATAAGAAGCATATGACAATTCACCATTTAAAAGAATAGTGGCCTCTCGGTTTGCCTTCAATACTTGCTCTACCTCTTGATACGATTTATGTCTCGATACTTGCCCTTTTGTCAGAGCGAGAAGAGCACGTTCTCTTAATGAGCCGAGAAACATTCTTCGTTCATCTGGTTTTGTTTCAGCATGTCCAAATATCCCTTGCTGCAAATAAAAGTCTACGGATTCTTCTTTCATTGCTGTGTTCACTCCTGGTTTCTGAATTTACATTTCTGTGACCCAGTGCACAATTTTTTGTGCAAGTTCACGGGCTTCGTCTATTTCTACTCTTTTGTTTAAAGATTGTTCTAGTGCTTGCTCAAGCTGCGTTTTTTCGTCTTCATATGCAATAGAAATACTCCATTCTATGTCAGGTACAGCGACAAGCGTTTTATATTCTTTTTTATTTTCATGTAAATATACATTGTAGGTTGTTGGTTGCCCGCTTGTCAGATGCGCTTTTCTTATTTTCATTTGATTTGTTTTACCCCCCTTTTTCTTCTTCCTTCTTCTATCCATTGTACCATAAAAAAAGACAGCTTCTGAAAAGGAGACCCTTTCAAAGCTGGCTATGCGTTAAAGCTCTTTTGCTGGCTGATCAGGTTTGAATCCCAAACAAATGTGACGTTCGGATTGTTGAAAAATTGAACAAAGTCTCCTGCATTATAGGTACCTGAACCACCAGCGGAATGATCCACACTTTTTGGCGAAATGGCAAACACATCGCCGAAATGTGCAGAACCGTTTCCTATCACACGGTCAATATGAATGGGTCCAACAATTGCTGGCATCTTTCCACCACCTTTACTACCCTCATCATATGCCTAGCGGAACAATACGTGTCTATCCAACATAAAAAAGACAGCTGATATGTCATATGATCAGCTGTCTTTCTATGCATTAAATGATTGAGGCTGGCCAAACAGTGTAAAGTCCCAAAGCATGGTGGCATTCGGATCGCTTGTAAGGGACATATAATCACCTGAATTAAAAGCTCCCGCTCCACCGGTCGAGTGATCTACAGCCAAAGGGGCAATGGCGAGAACGTCACCAAAAGTAGCCGAGCCGTTTCCGCCTAAAGACTCAATATGAATGGGTCCAACAATCGCAGGCATCTTCCTTCTCCTCCCTATTCGCTTATGTGAGTTATGTTATGCAAAAAGGGAAAAGTGGTGCATCTGCCCTAAACGTTTAAATGCTGTTCTTTTCGAGAGCGCTGACGCAGCTGAACCAATCTGACAATATTGAGTGTGATGGCTTTCAGTAGCGCATAGACAGGGACGGCAAAAATCATGCCAAGGATTCCGCCAAAACTTCCTGCCCCAATTAATAGCAAGATAATTGTTAACGGATGTGTGTTGAGACGTTTTCCAATGATCAATGGAGAAATGACGTTTCCATCGATCTGCTGAACAACAAGAATGACAATAACAGTCACAACCGCTTTTCCAGGCGAATCAAGAAAAGCAATGAGCACAGCTGGTGCCGCACCAAGATATGGCCCAAGATATGGAATGACGTTTGTCACCGCAATAATGATGCCGAGAATGAGCGCATATTTCACACCAATTAATAAGTATCCGATAAAACAAGCAACTCCGACAAATAAACAAACAACGATTTGCCCTTGTATGTAAGCAGCAAGCGTATCGTTTAATTCTTTAAAAATCTTCAATCCTTCCTTACGGTAAGGCATTGGCAAAAATTGAACGAGCTTGTCCGGAAACTTATGCCCGTCTTTTAGCATGTAAAATAAAATGAATGGAACGGTAATGACAGCGAGGGCAATATTCGCAATCACACCAAACACCGCCGACATACTGGAAGCAATATTTTCCGGTAAATCTTTTAATGTCGAAACGATCGACTGTTCAAACTTTGAAACAGACACATAATCTTGGTTCATCATCCACGTAAATGTTTTAGAATGCGAGAAGTCGTTGATAAATTTCTGCATGTCCGTGACATACCCTGGGAAGCTTTTGACAAGTCCACCCACCTGCGTGACAATGACAGGTCCAGCAGCATTGACAACAAACGTGATAAGCCCGATGAATAGAAGATAAATAATCAGAATGGCGAGCGTCCTAGGTATCTTCTTCGACAAAAATCGCACAATCGGATTAAAGATGAAAAAGAGAATACCTGCCAGTAAAATAGGAACAAACAACGTTGAAGCAAATAAAATGATCGGCTGAAATAAAAACGAAACTTTTGTTGATACGTACACAATTAGTAAAACCAGTAATATTTGGAATGTCCAAAAATGAACTTTAGATTTTAACAAAGATGCTCCTCCTGTTACGTATTGACCTTATTAAAAAACTACTATTCAACCCACCTTCTGTCAACTGCTTCTTGTTTTAGAACCATATTTTTTGAAAAAAAAAGAACAATTGGTATATCATGCACTTTTTCCAGATATACATTCTGTAAGCATTGAAAAAAGCAGACACCTGTGCGTCTGCTTGTTACACTCTTTCACTGTGATCAGGCATCACCGACACGATTTGCTGGATCCGCACATAAAACACTGATTTTGCCCCCGCCTCAATCACAATATGATCCGGCATCACTTCCTTCAACTTTCCACGTACTGTATCTTTCACTGTTTGAACAATCAATCTCATACCGACTACTTTCTGCAATGTTTGATAAACATATGGATCAACTAATGAAACAAGCTGTGGACTTCCTTGTTGTGCCATGCTACCTGCCCCTTTACTTGTGTATTTACCCACAGCGTATGCAATGACCCATGTGAGTGTCACTCAGCAAACCCACAACATTATTACCGTATTTTTACATTACGTATTTTTTTACAATTTTTAGAAGTATAATAGATTGGTGCTGCCAACATCTTAAATTATTTGAAGAGGTGAATGATCTTGAAAAAATTAATCTGTATCGTTGCTGTCATGCTCTTACTATCCTCTGCAAGTTATGCGCACGCAGGCACAATTGGAGATGCACCTGGTACACCAGGGAAGTGGTTTAAAGGAGAAGAACCGGTACAAAAAGACCTGTCAAAACCCCCACTTGTTTTTGTTCATGGCATAAACAGTTCTTCCTCCACATGGTCTGATCGAAACGATATGGCAAAACAAGCTGTTCTGAACGGATACGAAAGCGCGTTCATAGATTTATATCCAGATCAGGACATGAAAAAGAATGGGAAACTATTAGCAGAAAAGTTAAAAGAAATCTATGAATTTTTCGGCAGAAAACTGATCATAATCGGTCATAGTAAAGGCGGAGTGGATACGCAGGCTGCACTCGTGTATTACAACGCTCATCCATATGTAGAGAAAGTCATCACACTTGGCTCTCCACATTATGGGACGCCGCTTGCGGATTTAGCCTATAGCAAAGGCGGAAGCTGGCTTGCGCAAATCCTTGGACAAAAGAGCGACGCGCTCTATTCTCTGCAAACCGGGATGATGGCAGCTTTTCGAAGTGAAACCGACCGGTTGGAGACGTTTCCTCATAAATATGTGACCTATTCTGGTTCAGAATGGGGAACCTTTGGCGGAGTGCTTTATTTAGGCGGCATGTATTTAAAAAGCTTTGGTGCAAACGATGGCGCTGTGACGGTCAGCAGCACAAAGCTAGCATATGCAAACAATATTTTAACAGGAAAGTGGGATCACTTTTCGATTAAAAACGGCACAAGCATGTTCCCCGTATTTCAGGCACAGCTGCGTGCAAGTACCGCAAGCGCTGAAAGTGAAGACGAACAAGAGCAAGAACCAGTCTCTTCGGAGCTAAATACAAACGTTTATGTGAAAGGTGGAGAAAGTGAAAAGGATAAAACAGAAGCGTTCTATGTAGAGGAAGGAACGAATGGCCTATCGATTCAGTGGTTAAATGAAAGACAGGAAGCCAATCCGGAAATCGTTGCGCCAAATGGCGATGTCTTAACCAATTTGACGACATCCGAAGCATCATTCCCATATGAAGGCGCCTATTCACACCATGTGCAAATCAATAAACCCGTTCCAGGAAAATGGACGATTCGATCAAATTCAGGAAAAAAAGATCCTTATTTGCTACTTGTATCCTTTGATTCACCATTAAATGAAGAAATCAAAATCGCTGCAGCGAAATCAGGAGATGCATCGACACATTCGAGCAAGCTGATTAAACGATTAAGCAAAACTGTAGAGACCATTTATTTTAAAGATGCCGAGAAGGATCATCCACTGAAAACGAGCTCTTCATCAGCCGTTCAATTGAAAAAAGAAGGTGCTTATTCCGTCACGGTTCATTACACAGGTCTCACTGCGTCAGGGACATCGGCATTTAACCGTACTGTGATTCGCACATTGTATGTGGATCAGCACGGAACGATTCATGGAGATATTCCATATTAAACAGAGCGTTTCATGGGCTGAAGCGCCTGCTGCACCTTCTCATCCAAATCAGCAATTTTTTTGAGCGCAAGTGATTCATCTATTTGTCTGTAATGATGGTGTCCACCAGGCTCTTCGTCCATTTCATCTGCTTTCTTCACAATTTGCTGGAGTGTGTCCTTATGCAGGTCGCCCTCTGGCAAATATGAATCTGTGTGAAGCAAAATCGCAAGGGCAATCTCTTTGGCTGCTTTTGGTTCCTCGCCGAGCCGTATGAGCAGTTTATGTGCCCGCTCTGCCCCTTTAATGGCATGAATATCATTTCGTCTATATGTCTCGTAATCCCACTCTCCGCCTGCTGTATACCATTCATAGTGGCCGATGTCATGCAAGAGTGCTGCTTTCACAGCAAGATCCGGGTTAATCCCCGCCTGCATCGCCAGTTTGAATGCGTGATAAGCACAAGCAATGGCGTGGGCTTTTCCTGAACGATTTAAATATTTTTGAGCGACTGGATGGGTGTAAACATCCATTAATGTAACCTTTCTCATGGAAACCCCTCCTTATCTATATTTTTAGCATCCTAACATATTCTGAAAAGAAACTCAAATGTTCTGTCATATTTCCGATGAGTCTCAAGATTAGCTTATGCTCGATAAGCTGTCTTTGCTTGTACAATACGAAAAAAGCAGCCGTTATGACTGCTTTTTTCCATACTCACGGGCATCATATACACAACCGCTAGCTGGGTCATCTGCCAGAAGGTCGAGTAAAATACCGGCCACTTCATCTGGGCTCTTTAGCGTACCTGTTTCATATAATTGCTGAAACCGTTCAATTTGTTCAAAGTCCTGTTTGGAGGATTTCCGAATCTCTCCCTGCATCTCCGTATCAATCGTACCGGGTGAAAAGGAAAACGTGGTGACAGGATATGCTTCGTCCTGCTGTTCCTCATGTAAAGTTCTCATAAACATATCAAGCCCTGCTTTTGAACTGCAATAGGCACTCCATCCTTTGTACGGATTTTTAGCTGCTCCAGAAGAAAGATGCACGATGGTTTTCTTCCCTTCAAGAGATTGTGTCTCTCTCACAAACACATGACTGAGCAAAACAGGGATGACAAGGTTCAGCGTATAATGCTGATGAAGCGTATCTTCTCCGCCTTGCCCTGCACGCTTGATAGGAGTGACCATTCCTGCATTATTGACAAGCAAGACGTCATCAGCGTCTGCGAGAGTTTGCGAGGACAAGATGCCCTGAAGCCACTTTGCAGCCGATTCCTCATCAGTGAGATCGACCTGTGAATGCGTGAGGTGTGGATGGGATAGTGGCGACTCACTTCTTGCAGCGGTATACACGTTATCCCCGCGTGAAAGTAGCTGTTTGACAAGTGCTAAACCAAATCCTTTTGATCCGCCTGTGACGATTGAAATTCGAATGACAATCTCCTCCCTTGATAACACTATTTTAAATAGTGAATCGGTATCACATCAAGCAATCTGCATAAAGAAAAGCCTGCCCTTTTCATAAGGCAGGCTATTTCTTTTCCGTCTTCACATTCACCTTTGGAATGAGAATGATCATGACAATGATGCCAAAGGCGATCAAGATGCCAAAAATGATTGGCAGAAGTGCCGATCTCTGCTTTTCATGATCATCGCCAGAAGGCGTTGATACAGCGGAATCGCTGAAAGAGATATCCATCTCTTTCATCATACGAGCTGGCGTTTTAGGCGGATTGTCTTTCAGATCACTAAAAAGCTGCGGCGAAAGTTGACCACCAGAGGTCTTAGGCGGGTCAGCAAAGTGAATGTCCGTTTTGACTTTAGATGTTGTTTTGCTTTGTTCGTATTTCGTTTGATCCCTCAATATACTCGAATTAATATTGAGGTTCTTTTCTTGATATTCATTCGGCTTGACATTCGTATCCGTATCTTCACCTGTAGCAGCAAAAGCAGCAGGACTGAGGAGAAAAAGGGATATGACACCAAGTGCCATCCCTTTGACGAATAGATTAAGCCTCATGAGTGACATCACGTTCCTCTGTTTTGTCTTTCCATAGCTTCTTCACTAGTGGAATGACCATGAACAATATCGTTAAAATCAGTAGCCCTGTGATGCCCATACCGAAGTTGTCTCCATTTCCATATTGGATGGACAGATACACGTCTGTCACTGGATTTGTAAAATGGAAGTTTGGCATGACCAAATCAATTAACGGTGCAACAAAGAAGAAAATAAGCACCGTTGCTGCCATCCATCCGGCAATTGAACCGAAAAGGAAAGCTGTGCGAATAAAGGCAGAGCATGCCACTAGCAACAAAATCGTAAAGATCGACCATTGAATGGCTTGGTCATCAGCTAGTTTGTAAATGTTGAGTCCAAACAGGCTGATCATGAGCCCGACTAGCAGATTTAAAATACCAAAGAGTGCACCTTTGACCAGCATTGGCGCTGACGCATAGTACGAGCTAAAAAAGCCAATCAACAAACTGCTGATCATCACAATAACCAAAATGACTACTGGCGGTACAGTCTGCGTTTTTTCTTCTGGCACATCGCCGCTAATTTTCAGCGGATTAGCTAAATGGTTATACACATAGTTGCTGTTGCCTTGATCGTCTAAAGTGTTGCCTAAAATACCCTTTAAATCTTGTTGAACAAGCTTCGTAGAATTGACATTCTTACTCCAGTTTTCGTTCAACGTGTCTGCTTTTTCTTGGACGGTTGTGACACTTTCTTCAATATTATTCGTATAATCGGCCACCCCTTTTTGGCGGTCGGTTAACGAGCTCATATTTTCAGAAAGACGAAGCACTTCCTGACCAATTGAATCCTGTGCACTCACAACAATCGAACTGCCCGCAAGGTCTGCTGTATACACCGCATCTCCTTGATCAGCCATTTGTTCAGCTACTGTGTCCGCACTTTCAGAAATGGCATTTAACTCCTGTTCCATACTTGCCTGCTGAGTCGAAATGTATTCTGCGTAGCCATCTGAGAATTTTTGCATCTCATCAATAAAGGTAGACACATCATCATTTGACGTCAGCATCTGATTTTTGAGTGTATCCCAGTTTTCCGTTTCTTCTTTTTTAATGGAAAGGATAGACTGGATTTCATCTCCTTTTGTGTCTAGTAGAGATGAGTTGTTTGTTGGTTGATATAGATTCCCAAGCATCATCTCTAGCTGAGACAGTTGATTGGAGTATTCCATTAACTTTTTGGTGCTTGTTGAATTTGTTTTAAACTCTTGATCAAATATTTTCGTATTCACAGTGTTGCCAATCGGCGAGTTTACTCGTTTCAGCTCTTGCACTCTGTTTAAAATAGAGGATTCCTGATTTTTGATTTCATTCGGAATGACGTTATATCGATCTTGTAACCTCAGAATCATCTTTTCAAGCTTCTCTACTTTTTTCGTGAGGCTTTCAAGCTCCTTACTCATTTGACTTACTTTGTCCTTCAATTGGTCGTTATGAGCGGTCGCTTTTTCTTGAATCTTCTTTTTCACTTCTTCTAAACGATTAGACAGTGCTTTTAGGTCATCTTTTGATTGATTCGTGCTGCTGTTATCTGGCTGAACAGCATCCTGACCATTTTCCCCCTCTTTATCATCTTCATTAGTAGGAGGTGCAGTCTGATCTTCTAATTGATCAGCTAGATCGTTCATTTCCGATGAAATTTGCGAGAGTTCATTTGTTTCATCATCTAAGTTAATGCCAATCTCTTCTGGGTTCTCATTATCTTGATCTGATTGCCCGTCATCATCAGGATCAGCTGGCTGCTCGGGTGCGTTGATTAGCTCTTGCCTTTTTGTCTCTAGCTTATTCTGCAAGGCGATGATCTTACTTTTATAGGCCTCTAAGTATTGACCTTCATAATTCTTCAACAGCTCTTCTTGAGACGCCTTCACAAGGTCCGTTAATCCCGACGATTGCTTAGGGATTGCGTCTTCTCTTGCCTTTTGAACAGATTGAATTGCGCTGTCCGTTGTTTTAAGCTGATTTTGGACCCCATTGATATCGGTTTTGAGTCCGCCCATTTGATCGCTAAAGCTGCGGGCATTTTGGTTTTGAATCTCCGCAAGCTGTTTGAGTCCTTGCTGGATTTGTTTTTTACTTGTCGATTGCGCTTTGATCAAGAGATCCTTTTGTTTGTCTTGATACTGCTGATATTGATCGACTACTTTTACGAAATCCTTCAGCTGGCTTTTCGCTTCTTCTGTTGTACTTAAACCGTCTTTATACTGTTTTTGTGAATCGGCCATCGCATTTTTTAGTTCTTCTATTTGTTTCTTCTGCTGCTGGACGGCATCAGATAGTTTGTTTGAATTTGGCTTATAGAAGTTGTACATCGTGTTTTGGAATTCGACCTCTTTGCCAACAATATGCTCAAACTCTTCTCTGACATTGCCGATTTCCTGTGATACAAAACTCCAATATAAAGTCGACATTTGTTCATTCATTTTCTTTTGAGCATTTTCTAGCTCTCTTTGTACTTTTTCTTTATTTACTGCATTCAGCTGATCTTGGATTGAGAATTGGATAGATGCCTTCTCAGGATGATCCTTATCATAGCTCAGCACATTTTTAGAGAAGTCAGATGGAATATAGAGAACTGCATCGTACTTTCTATTTTTCAGGCCATTTTCTGCCGCACTTCGATTGACGACTGTCCATGTGTAATCTGGACGCTCTGATAATGCCGCCACCACATCCTGTCCGAAACGAGCGGTATTTTCACTTTCGCTCGCCCCCATATCCTCATTGACCACGGCAATGTTACGTGTGGCATTCTTTTTCTGTTTTGCCGGATCATCCCCAATGAGATGGAAAAATAGAACCGGCAAGACGAGAATCAGTATCATGGTCGACACGATTTTGATGGAGCTTTTTTGCTGCTCTGTCATTGAACACTCTTCCTTTCTACCGCACATAAAGGAACCTGGATTTTCTTCTCTTTCCCGTTTTCAACCAAATATCCGAAGCCTGGCTGAATCTCTGGTTCTTGTCTTGCATACGGAAGCGGTATGATGTTTTGCTCTGATTTTTTCATCAGTAACATGGCATGACGAACCTGTTTGATTTCGTTTGTGAGTGCATCATAGCCTTTACTGAATTCGGTATGATTTCCTGACGCAATCAGGCTGAAGCCTAAGTGTGCATATGACTTCATGAAATCAGCCAATTGATCTTGAAGACGCGGGTCGATTGTCTGCTGAAAACGCGTAATGCCATCAATCACAAGCACAATTTGAGAGAACGACAACTGATCAGTCTCTCCTCGGCGCACAGCTTCGACGTACATCTCTTCACGCACCTTGAATAAACGATCTATTTCCTCTGCCCATTCTGTGATATCATCCTTTGTTTCAAGGTAATCAATGTTCTCTTCTTTTGCATAATGAGAGAGCCCCCGATCAATCGAATCAAAGACAGCCAGCTTCTCAGGTTTTGCTACTAATAGCTGATCAAGCATCAGCTTTGTCACATTTGTTTTCCCTCGCTGCGTTTGACCGATGATGAGGCAGTGTTTATTCTTCTTCAAGTCAAAGTAAACAGGTGCAACAGATTCCTCATCTAGTCCGACTGGAATGTCATACGGCTGTTTTTGTTCTTCTAAGCGACTCTCTAGCTCCCAAATGGTCAGTTTATCAGGAAGCATTGGTACAGGTTTTGGTTTTTCAGCTGATTCAAAGCGATCATGAAGAAGCTGGATCTCTTGTTTTAAATGCTCAAACAATTCGAGATCGTTCTCTCCTTCAACTGGCAGGAACATTTGGGCAAAGTAAAGCTCTTCTTTGTTGATAATGACTCGTCCTGGAATCGGCTCTAAGCTGAATTTCGGTCTGCCAATGATGGAGTATGCCTCTCCTTGATCCATTAAGTAATGGACAATCTTTGTTTTCAAGTTGTTCATAAGAGATTGACGGACTGCGTTGACACGAGTCGCTGTGATTAAGAAATAAATGCCTAACGATTGTCCATCACGGCTTAACTGAATAAATTCAGATTCGAGTTCATGCATTTCGTCTTTCACAATGTCAAAGTTGTCAATCACGATAAATATGAATGGAAGCTTTTTCTCATTCAGCGCATTGTACATTTTGATATGACTCATTTCCTGCTGTCTAAATAAACGCTTGCGATATTCAACCTCTTCACGAAGACGCTTCATCGACTTTTGAATCTTTCTCATTTGATCCATTAAGAAATAATCAGCCGTATGCGGAAGTTTGGCAAGCGGTAGCAAGGTGCCGTTACCGAAGTCATAAATATATGCATGCCATTCTTCAGGTGAATATCTTTCTGCGAAGCTCATAAGCAGTGTTGTTGCAGCAAGTGATTTGCCGTAGCCGGATGAACCGAAGATGCCAATATTTCCATCCTCCATCATTTGATAAGAAAGTGGATGCTGGCTTTGCTGATCTGGCTCATCGACAAGAGCGAAATGGAAGACGTGCTCTTCACTTGATGCATAACGTGTTTTCGGAATCCGTTCTTCAAGCGGTGGAAGCCATGGACTCGGAAGCTTTTCAATTCCAAGCTCCTGCTGCATACGTTCAATTTCATCCACAACAGCGGAAATTTCCGTCACTGTCTCTTTTTTCACAGCCGGCTCTGTACTTACCCCTGATAATGGGATCAGTCCAGTGTCCGTTACAATGGCGATGTCATCTTCTGATCCGTAGCCATCTTCCATATACGGTGCACCGCTCCAAGCCGACTGGAATAATTCATAGATTTCATTGTTCCCCACTTGTAAATATCCACGACCTGTCACGGTAATCGACGCTGCATCACTATTTTTCAAAATTTCCTTACTGTCTGATGCATCTTGTACCTTTAATGCGACTTTAAAGCGGGAGTTACTCCAAATTTGATCATCAATGACCCCGCCAGGCTTTTGTGTCGCCAAAATGAGATGGACACCGAGACTTCGTCCAATCCGCGCAGCACTGACAAGCTCTCTAATAAAATCTGGCTCTTCACTTTTTAATTCAGCAAACTCATCAGAGATTAAGAACAAATGAGGCATCGCCTGTTCCGCCTTTTTCTCTTTATAGAGTTTCGTATAGTCATTGATATGATTCACATGATACTGATCAAACAAGCGCTGCCTTTTCTTCAGTTCACTTTTAATAGAGGCAAGCGCTCTTTCACTAAAGTTTTTGCTGCCTTCAATGTTTGTGATCGTACCAAGTAAGTGTGGAATATTTCGGAACGGCTGTGCCATTCCGCCTCCTTTGTAATCAATGAGCAGGAACGCCACTTCATGCGGGTGAAAGTGTACAGCCAAGGATAAAATATACGTCTGTAAAAACTCACTTTTTCCTGATCCCGTTGTTCCTGCTAATAGACCATGTGGGCCATGTGCTTTTTCATGCAGATTCAGATCGACAATATCGTTTTTTCCTTTATAACCGATAGGCACAGATAATGACTTTGCTGTTTCAGATGTCAGCCATTTTTCACGAATGCCAATGTCATCTACCTGCTTGGCATGAAACAGGTCAAGGAAGGAGACCGTTTCTGGAATTGAGTTGGTCATCCCGACTTGATGATCTAATGTTCTTAAGGTTCTGGCAAACAGCTCATTGTCCGCTCGCTCATGTGCATCCAGCTGAAATGGAATTCGTACGGCCTTCTTATGCTGAATGAGAATATCTCCTTCTTCTTCGTTAATGTAACGAACAAGCGTTGAAATATTTTCAGCCAAGCTTTCCTTTGTTTCTGCCGCAAAGATAATTGAGATGCCTAAATCCGTCCGGCTGCCTTCTAGGTATTCTAAAATCACGTGTTCCGCAATGAGTTCATGGTTTGTCACGATAAACACAAAGTGAGGCGTAAAGATTTTTTTCTCTTTTTCCTCTTCCAGATCACGCTCTCGCAAAATTTCATAAATAGAAGACAAGAGCTGATCACGTGTTTGTTCGTTATATATAAACCCTTTCCCGTATGTATGAGGAAGTTGGAAGTGCGGCAGCCATTTCATCCATTCCCAGTTCTCATACTCCTGTTCATTAAAGATAAAAACAAATCTCAAATCATGATAGCTGTGCGAGAAAGCAAGCTGGCCGACAAGCTGGTGAAGCTCATTTTTGACAATTGCCGGTTTTCCTATTAATCCGGTTGGACCGTCCGCAAGACCGAACGTAATCGGTACATCTTTTACCTCGCGATAGACGTTTTGCATATGCTGTGTTTGTTCCATTAAGTCATCGATGTCACGATTGGCCATATCGCCGCCGCTCGTCGATAATTCATAACTTGAAGGAACTGCACCTGTCCCGAGACGCAGCTGTAAAAAATCATCACTGACAAGCGTCTTTTCCCAAATACGCCCGCTGATTTCTGACGTCAAATATTTCATTTGTTCAAAAGACGGATAATGATACGTTAAAATAAATTGTTGACGGTCATACAGCTCTTGCAGCTCTTTCCGCTTATTTTCTAAGTAAAGCGAGTAAACGCGTTGCCGCTTCTCTTCTCGTCTTTTGCGCTGTGATTTCTCTTTAAAATATTGAACGGACGAAGTAATTAACGTCATAATAAACATCGCCATCGACACGACAATAAAGATGCCTCGCGGCTGTACAAGGGCCACGATCCCCATGACAATCAGCATGACAAGCGGTGGAAGAACCACGAGCCAAAGTCCTCTGCCATTATTTTCACTCTCCTGTGAAGGAAAGCTGAAAGACACCCGGTCATCTGGCAGATCGTAAATCAAACGTGGTGTTCGTCTATATAAAGGATATTTTTGTTTCGTTTCGGTACTCGGCGGCCTTGTTTTTTCTAAACGTGTTTGAAATGGTTCAAATGCTGTTACTTGCAATAAATCATCATCTTTCAATGACAACGTCAAAAAGTTCCAAAACAGCTCATCTCCAGCAAGAAGCTGCTGTTGACCGTGCAACTGTTTCCCGTTCACATAGATCGTCTCATCTTGGGGAATGACATACCAAGTGCCTTCTATTTTTTCCAACGTGAAGGATTTGGCATCTTGAAACATTGAATGAGCTTGTTCTTTCCACACATCCGCTTCATCTATTTCTTCACTTGAAATAGTCACTTCGACTCTATTTCCTAGGTAATAAATGGATTGATCATGATGTGAATCCATCAACATGAGTGTGAGTGAACCAATCTGATATGGTTCATGTGGAAGTAAGTGACCTTTCTTTTTTTCGCCCTGATAAAGAGAAAAGCCGTCATTCGTTTCATCTGGAGATAAACGAATCAACCCTTCATCAAACGAAAGGGAAGGAATCGTTACTGTATGCTCTATTTCAGGTCCAATCACAGCTTCTCGGTTGAACTGCTCATCTAAACGGACGGTTTGATAATCTTCCTCATAAAAAACCCATAGAAGACTCAAACGCTCCACCTCCTCATCGGACAGCACCAACTGTCAGTTGTATCGAAAGAATTATTTTTTCTCATCTTTTTTCGTCTGAGAGGTTTTCTTTTTTGCATCAGATTCTTTCTCTTTTTTCTCCTGATCGGCTTTTGACTGCTCTTTTTGTTCAGCTGTTTCATCTGTTTGACTTGCATCTGAGGAGTCATTGGTGCTCGTCTCCGTTGTTTCTTTTTCTTCATACTTCGCCATTTCCTTAATGATTGGATCTAGCTGTTTTTGTTTTTCTTCAGCAGATAGGCTGTCGTCATTTTGAATTTCATTGCGGTAGGCGACGAGTGCTGTGAATATGTATCGGTCGTCCCCGAGCACCCTTGCAATATCCAGAGCTTCCTTGCTATTGCCTTGTCCAATATGAATCCAGAACAGGAAGTATTGCGGGTCAGTCTGCAATGTGTACGTATCCGTGATTTCTTTTTTGTGCTGGTCAAGCAATAGATTCCCTTGATTCGTTTGCACATACGAAATGGCCAGTTCATATTGAAGAGAGACTGGCATTTGATCGGCTTTGTATTTTTCGAGCGTATCCACCACTTGGCTGTACTGTTTGTTGAGATAATACTTGTTCGCTTCCACATACGCTTCTTGTTTCGGCATGGCGAAAAAGAACGTGTAAATGGTATACACCAATGCAGGAATCAAAAGAACAAGGAGACCAAGTCCAATGTATCGTTCGATCTTCCATTTCTTTTTTGGAATGGTTAAGAGCGTCTTTTCTTTTGCTTCGATGGCTTCTATTTTTTGTTGAATCAAAGCAGACAATTCTTCCAGTGACTGTGTATCACTTATTTCCTTTGCCAGCTCAGATAATTTCAACGTATCATGATAAGCCAAATATTCTTGAAACTGATATTCATGGTCCACCACTCGAAGAATGACGGCTTTGACCTCTTTTAACAGACGATGTTGGTCGGTTTCATATGGCGGGATGCTTTCTTTAACCCCGTAATGCAAAAATGCAGGCGCTAAGCCTTGATGAAAAACAATGTTTTCAGGAGAAACAATAGGATGCAGCCGCTTCACGTCGTGTTTGCACACTGCATCGACAAGCTGGTATGAAAAAATCCATTTGCTTTTTTCATCCTTTGCATGGATGAAACGAAATTCCTGATAGGCAGGAGGCGGTTGAATCGAAATGATGACCTCACCTTCGGTTAATTGGATCTCTTTTTTAAATGAAGGATTGATGTCTTTAATCGGTGCCGCTTCTAAACCGTCTAAGAGTTTAATTGTCTCTCTTTGAAAAATGAAGGTGTAAGTGCCTTCCTCTTTTTTCATGACTGCTTCTAATTGTTCTTCTAAATAGGAACTCTTTTTATCTGCCATTTACAAAAGTCCTTTCATAGTATTTCCAGCCTGTCTCCTGTGGTGATTCCACAGTCTGACAGCTTATATTCGCCTGAAAACACAGCTTTCTTATTGACTACACGCACCCATCCGCCATCTCGTTTAGGTAGTGAGATTTGTTTTGCCTGCCAGGCGATATGGATGACTTGTTTAATATGTAAATAATTTGATAGTCTCAAATCAAACACACTGCCATCATAGTTTTTTAAGTCGATGGTAATATCGATATACACAAATTTCCACCTCACAAAATAGAAAGAGCGCCGGCATCAACTGACAGACTCGGCGCTTTTTCTGCTTTTCACACTTAGAAAGGAAATCCCTTTGATTAGCCGCGGATTTGGCTAGCGATGTCTTGGTCAGTGCTTTCAAGTGTATTTGCAGTTTGATCAAGCTGATTGCTGACATCTGTTAATAGATCAGACATTTTGATGAATGAAGGTTTAAGCTGTTCGTATTGATCAGCGAATGCTTCACTAGAAGCACCTTCCCACATTCCTTTTAGGTCAGAGATCATTCTATTTAGACGATCAACTTGGTTTAACACTTCTTGACTTTCAACACCATATTGCTTAGCGGTCGCTCTTAGTTCTTCTGGGGTTACGCGAATAATTCCTGACATATTCCTCATTACCTCCCGTGCATAGCCGCCATATAATGGGCTAATCCACTTATTTTTTGACGTTATTATTATAAAAACAGAAATGATACACAGTCAAACAAATCTGTTTTTATTTTACAAAATGAGTCTATGGAATTACTGTTTTTTCGCTCTTTATCTAGTATTTAACAGTTTTTTGGTCATATATTCTTAATAAAAGGGCGTGCACTTCCATGAATCTTTCCGCCTATTGATTTTTTACTACATTATTATTGTACTATTTCTTTTTGTGATCAACGCATGACCAATGTGCTCATTTTTCAAGCTTTTTGTTTTTTTAATGTTTATGGCATTTTTTTGTTGATTTACGTACCTGATTCTCTTCATAATGTAAGTACGTGAAATATTCGAAAAAGCAGGGGTTTTTTATGACAAAAAAGACAGATCCATTTAAGTATAGCCTTGATCGTTTAGAGGATGTGGCAGACCAAATTAGTGATGTGCTCAATTGCCCTATTACTATAGAAGATACTCATCATCGATTATTAGCCTATAGCACACATAATGATTTCACTGATCCCGCCAGAACTTCAACCATTATCTCCCGCCGTGTACCGGAAAAAGTCATTAATCGGCTTTGGAAAGACGGTATCATTCCTACACTCCTTAAAACAGATGAACCGCTTCGCGTACCTCAAATTGCAGAAGTCGGTCTATCCAGCAGGGTTGCCATTTCCATATGGAAAGACAAAGAGGTGCTCGGCTTTATCTGGGCAATTGAATCCACGCAGCCTTTTTCAGATGAAGAAATGGACCTTCTCAAGATGGCAGCACATGCCGTGAAAAACAAATTACTCAATTTACAAATTCGAAAAACGAAAACAGAAGAACGCAATCAGGAGCTATTTTGGAAGATGCTCACAGGACATATTCATGAAAAGGATGAGATGCTTGATCTCTTCTTGAGACTTGGGATGAGGTGTCCAGACACGTATGCCATTATTATCTTTCGCCTTCGTGATGAACTCACTGAAGATACGGAAAAGAAGCTCTCCTATCTGCTTGAAACAACGCAACAAGTGCAGGTGCTGTTAACGACTGTTGATTTTAACGAATTCATTATTCTTGTCTCGCCAAAAACAGAACATCCGCTTCAAGATATTAAACAATTCACAAGCGGCATGCTAAAGCAGTTGTCTGATCGGTATCAGCTCCATGACGTTCAAGCGGCCATTGGTGGAATTTACGATCACATTACTCATATTCAGCCATCCTATAAAGAAGCACTGGCCGTCTTAAAAACAAAAGAACGCTTTCCTGTGGAAACAGAACAATTAAACAGCTTTTCTGAACTGGGTATTTATCAATACTTAGATGTGCTTGCTGAAAAACGAAAGGGATCGTCTTATTCCAGTTACTCTTTATCAAAGCTTGAGGATTACGATCTCAGGCATCATTCCAACCTCGTCGAGACCCTTGAACGGTTTATTGATTGTGACAGCAACGCCAATATCGCCGCAAAGCAGTTAAATATTCATATCAACACATTGAATTACAGACTGAAGCGGATTACGGACATTGCAGAAATTGATTTAAAAAACATGAATGAGAAAATGACCATTTATCTTGATATGAAGCTAAAAAACGTCCCTTTGTGAAATTTCACAAAGAGGCGTTTTTTAATTTTTTCATTCAACCGAAGAATTTTCTAAACTTTCAGGATACACTAGACATACAATATCAATAGATAAGCATAGGAGGAATTGATATGATCATCGGCATTCCGAAAGAGATTAAGAACAATGAAAACCGGGTCGCATTAACACCAGGAGCAGCATCTCAATTGCTTTCAGCTGGACACCAGATTTTAATTGAAACGAACGCTGGTTTTGGAAGCGGTTTCACTGATGACGATTATGTATCTGTTGGTGCAGAGATTCTTCATCAAGCGAAAGATGTGTGGGCATCTTCTGATATGATTATGAAGGTAAAAGAACCATTACCTGAAGAATATGCTTATTTCAGAGAAGGTCTGATCTTATTTACGTACTTGCACCTTGCAGCAGAGCCCTCCTTGGCTGAAGCATTAAAACAAAAAGGTGTAACAGCCATTGCTTATGAAACGGTAACGGACGGAAAATCACTCCCTCTATTAACGCCAATGTCTGAAGTAGCAGGTAGAATGGCTGCTCAGATTGGTGCTCAATTTTTAGAAAAGCCAAAAGGCGGAAAAGGCATTTTGCTCGCCGGCGTGCCAGGAGTATCGAGAGGGAAAGTCACCATTATTGGCGGCGGCGTTGTTGGAACAAATGCAGCGAAAATGGCGATCGGACTTGGCGCAGATGTCACCCTTATTGATGTAAATGCGGAACGATTACGTCAGCTGGACGATCAGTTTGGTCATCAAATGAAAACGTTAATGTCTAATCCTGTTAACATTGCAGATTCAGTGAGCGAGGCAGACCTGCTCATTTGTGCAGTTCTCATCCCAGGTGCTAAAGCTCCAACCCTTGTCACAGAAGAAATGGTGAAACAAATGAAGCCTGGTTCTGTCATTGTCGATGTAGCCATTGACCAAGGCGGGATTGTGGAAACAATCGATCATATCACAACACATGATCAGCCTACTTATGAAAAGCATGGCATTTTACATTATGCTGTTGCCAATATGCCCGGAGCGGTTCCGAGAACATCGACAGTTGCTTTAACAAATGTCACAGTCCCATACGCACTGCAGATTGCAAATAAAGGCGCTGCAAAAGCGATCAAAGAAAACAAGGCGATTGCTGAAGGCGTCAATGTGATGAACGGACATATCACCTATGAAGCTGTCGCTCGTGATCTCGGCTATGATTATGTGCCTGTTAGTAAAGCCCTTGAAACCTCTTCCATGACCGAAGCTTAATATCTAGCCCGCCCTTTTCAGGGGCGGGTTTTATTGTTAACCTAAAATAAAAATGAGTTGACAAAAGAACCTCTTCCCCTTAATCTATTTGTACAGATAAGACAGGGGGAAATATCATGCAAAAGAAGACAAGAACAGCTGACTTTGTGCTCGTCGGGATGTTTGCTGCACTCATGGCTATCGGAGCCAATATCACATCCATTGTGCCATTTTTACAGGTCGGCGGAATCCCACTTACGATGCAGCCGTTTTTTTGTGTGCTTGCTGGTCTTTTGCTGGGCAGACGACTTGGCGCATTGGCCATGATTGTCTATGCTCTTGTTGGGATCGCTGGTGCACCTGTATTCGCACAGTTCTCGGCGGGTCTCGGCGTTATTTTAGGAAAAAGCGGTGGCTTTGTGTTATCATACATTCCTGCTGCATGGTTTGCCGGATTCATTCTTGAAAAAAGACAAAACCCTGGTTTTGGCCGCTTTTTATTTGCAGCCATTGCAGGAACGACCGTGATGTATGTGATCGGGACAACTTATACGTACATCGCATTAAATGTATGGCTGAACGCACCAATCTCTTATCAAACCACATGGTTCTTCATGATGTGGTTTATGGTAAAAGACTACGCGCTGACCATCCTCCTTGCGATGCTGGCACCTAAAATTTATCGATCGGTTTCAAAAGCCACATCCTTTCGAAAAGAACAAACAGCTTCCTAATATCAGAAAAGGTTCCTTTACTCTATGAGTAAGGAACCTTTTTTCATTTATAGCATAATTGCCGCAAGCCAGCCGAACAAGACGAGCGGGATATTATAAAAGGCGAATGTTGGGACACATGTACCCCAAATGTGGTGATGCTGTCCATCCATATTCAGTCCAGATGTTGGTCCAAGTGTACTGTCGCTTGCAGGTGAACCTGCATCTCCTACCGCCGCAGCTGAACCAATAATCGCAATAGTCGCCATCGGGCTGAATCCTAAGTGTAAACAAAGCGGGACAAAGATCGTCGTAATAATCGGAATCGTTGCAAATGATGAGCCAATGCCCATTGTCACTAGCAGACCCACCAATAGCATTAAAATAGCCGCTAAGCTTTGGCTGTTTCCGATAAATTGAGAAGACGCCTTGACGAGAGATTCAATATCTCCTGTTTTCGTTAAAACATTGGCAAATCCAGCTGCAACAAGCATGACAAATCCGATAAATGCCATCATGTTCATGCCAGATGTAATCAGCGCATCTGCTTCATCACGTTTCATCATTCCAGTTACAAACAAGACAAGCAAGCCTGCAAGCGCACCGAAGATCATCCCTTCGACTCCAAGACTTTGAGAGAGATATAACTGAACAATAAGTGATACAAGGATCGCAAGTCCAGCAAAGAATAAGCTCTTTTTTGTATATGCTGATTTTTCTACATCCGTAATGTCACGATTCTCATATGTTTTTGGCTTACGATAGACAAAGAGTGAAACGATCAAGCCAACAACCATGCCGCCTACAGGAATCAGCATCGCATACGGAATGTCTGCTAAATTCACTGTTAAACCTGCATCTTTCATGTTGTCACGAAGCATTCCGTGAAAAATCTGTCCAAAACCGACCGGAAGCAAAATATATGGTGCAGTAAGTCCGAAAGTCATCACACATGCTAGCAGTCTGCGGTCAATTTGAAGCTCGTTAAACACCTTTAATAATGGCGGGATTAAGACCGGAATAAAGGCAATATGAACAGGAACAACGTTTTGAGAAAAACAAGATACAATCAAAATGACCAGAATAATGAGCACTTTTGATAATGTTTTTCTTCTTGAATCGCCTTCTTTTCCAAGAAGCTTCACAGCTCCTTCGACCATGGCATCAGGAAGACCCGTTTTCGTCAGTGCGGCTGCGAATGCACCTAATAGTGCGTAACTAATCGCCACTGTCGCATTTCCGCCAAGACCGTCAGTGAACGCTTGAACTGTTCCCCCTAGACCTAATCCACCTGCAAGTCCGCCCGCTAAAGCGCCAAGTGCCAGCGCAATCACGACATTGACCCGCAGCAAGCTTAATATCAACATTAAAACAACCGCTAAAACAACTGCATTCATGGTGAAACCTCCGAAATCCTTTAGTTTACTAATGTAGTAGATAATTAAAGTACCAACGTATGTTACCATAGAAAATTTACTTCGTCAAATGGCGTATGTCCTACATAAAAAGCTCTGCCAGTTGGCAGAGCTTCGGTCTTTATTTCTTCGGTTCAAATCGTTCCACAAATGTTGCTAATGATCTGACCATCACACCTGTTGCTCCTGTTGGACCAAAGCATGAAGGCTTTTCTGTCGTGGCTGTTCCTGCAATATCTAAGTGAACCCAAGGGGTATCTTCAGCGAATTCCCCAATGAATGCACCTGCCATGATCGCATGACCATCACGACCTGGTGAGTTATTCAGATCAGCCATTTTGCTGTTTCTTACTCGTTTTTTATCTTTTTCGGTGATTGGCAGCTGCCAAATCATTTCCCCACATTCTTCTGATGCCTCTTTAAACTGGGCATACAGTTCATCGTTATTGGTCATCACGCCTGTTGTCTCATTCCCAAGTGCCACAATGACACCGCCTGTTAGTGTCGCAACATCCACAAGCACAGAGGCACCATGCTGCTTCGCATAGGTCACACCATCTGCTAAAACAAGCCGACCTTCTGCATCCGTGTTAAGCACTTCAATTGTTTTGCCGCTTAGTGAGACAATGACGTCATCTGGCTTCATCGCATCTGCTGAGACCATATTATCTGTTGAGGCGATGACCGCAATGACATTCTGCTCTGGACGAAGTTCACCGATGATTTCCATTGCACCTAAAACAGAGGCTGATCCGCCCATATCTGTTTTCATCCCCACCATACTTGCTCTTGGCTTTAAGGAATACCCACCTGTATCATACGTAATGCCTTTACCGACAAGACCGATGACGTCTGTCCATTCTTCCTTGCCTTGATATTTCAATACAATCAGCTTCGGTGGTTCTGTTGAGCCTCTATTAACGGCTAGAATACCGCCCATTCCGAGCTCTTCCATTTGTTCTTTATCTAAAATTTCAATCTCGAATTCATATTTATAAGCAAGCTCTGCCGCATAGGATGCAAGATCAGAGGACGTGAGCATGTTCGGCGGCATATTCACAAGTGTACGAGCCGAATTGACCGATTGTCCGTAGACTTCGCCCACTTTCAAACTTGCCTGAATTTCGGCAGCATCATGATCCGTTGTTGCATAAACAAATTCGATAAAGCGATCCGGTTCATTCGTTTTATGTTTAAAATCTTGTAATTCATATGTAGCTAAAAGGCAGCTTTCAGAAAGGGCATGGGCTGCATCTTGAACAGGCAGATCCTTTCCTGTGAATGTATCAAGCAAAACCGAAACTGCTTGCTTTTTATCTTGATGAAGCTTTTTAAATAAATGCGCAAACACTTCCTTTGCCTCTTCAAACGTGTAATCTGACTCCTTCCCAAGCCCGACAAAATAAATACGTTTAATGCCGGTTTCAGGGGATGGGAAAAATTTCGAAAGCTGATTTCGCTTGGACGAAATATCGCCTTCTTTTAATAATTCAGTGATTCTTCCTCCATGTAACTCATCCATTTCTTTTGCTTTTCCTGATAATTGGCTCTTTTGAAAAAGTCCGATGGCCAGTGTATCTTTATGTTGCAACTCATTTGTCGAGAAAAACATATTTATCACACGCTCCTTCAATGAACTCCATATTTCACATTGGAACTTCTATTATATCAAAATTTATGTGCTGATACGATCATTGCCAGCCTGTCTTCCCTTGAAGAACATTTATATTTTGGCACGCGGAAGGGCATCATGAAAAAGCGGCAGCGATCCATAGCAACCTGTCCATGGTCTCCTCGTTCCACATCTACTTTCTTTAATGTTATAATGAACATGGACTTGGCAACAGTTCTTACTGCCATCATTTTTTTATCTTACTAGGGTAAATACTTTATCATTTCGCACGTTATTTTTTCTTAAAGAGAGGATGTTTCTTGTTCATGAGCGTACTGACGAATTTTCCGCTGCTTGCCAGCCTTGCAGCCATCTTTTTTGCACAATTTGTAAAAGTACCGATTCAATTTATCATTTCTAGACGACTAGATTGGTCGCTCATTACAAGCACAGGCGGAATGCCAAGTTCACACTCCGCAGCAGTAACAGCACTCTCAACAGCAGTTGCTTTAGAGCACGGGCTAGGAACATCTATTTTTGCCATTTCCGCCATCTTTGCCATTATTACGATGTTTGATGCGACAGGTGTTCGCAGACAGGCAGGAGAACAAGCAACTGTCCTGAACAAACTGGTCACAGATTTTAACCGGTTTGTTGCCGAGGCAAAGAACTTCCCAAGTGCGGAAGAAAAAGAGAAGCAAAAGAAATTGAAAGAGCTTCTTGGGCATAAGCCGATTGAAGTCTTCTTCGGCGGCTTAACAGGAATTTTGCTCACACTCATCTTAGATTATTACTTCATGTAGAAACGAAAAAGCTTTGGACCTTTTGAGATCCAAAGCTTTTTTATTCTTTATTGGCTTGAAACTGCTGCCGGAACACTTGCATCGATTCTGCTTCATTCAACTGATTTAAGTCTTTTTCTGTCAGCGTTCCTTCACCCTTTTTAATCACATAAACGTCCAGCACTTTTTTACCCCATTCTCTATACACATCATCAACCGTTTCATAATATAAATCAAGCTTATGACCTTTAATCGCTTTCCCAGTATCTGCGACTACACCATAGCCATAATTGGGGATAAACAGGACAGTTCCTATCGGAAAGACAGATGGGTCCGCTGCAACGGTTGAATATAAATCACGTTTTACTTTGACGCCTGAATATGTAATGCCATATGCATGATGTTCTTTCGTCTTACCTGTTGATTCTACACCTGCTGTATAACCTGTGGCGACAACCTTTTGCTTCGGATAATCGTTCCAATTAAATGCTTCTTCGAGAGAAACAGCACGCAATTCGTCACTTTTCACCGCCATCGTCTGCCTTTTTGGATGCTTTAAAAAAGAAGATACGTGCTTACCGGCATCGGTCTCTTTCACCCATGCAGCTAAATCACTTGGTTCTACGCCAGATATGCCCGTAAAGCTTGTCATCAAGGCAAGCATAAACAGAACTGTCATGAACAATCGTTTCATCCATGTTTTCATTTCTATTTGTCACTCCTCTACCCATCTATTTGTTTCCAAACAAAATGGAAACTATGCAAAGGAGAAACAAAAAAACCCACTTGCGTATAGACAAGTGAGTTAAAACATTTGATAGCCTCTTTTACGAAGGGCATTAATGACAAAACCTGAGGCAATGGCACCAATTAGACCACTTAATAAAATAATGATATCTGCCGCAGCAAGAGAAACGATGCGGTCTCCTATCCCGGAAAAAGCAATGCCTGGTTCTCTTACATAAGCAATCATCTTTTGATTATTGATAATGAAAAGGCATACAATTGGATATAAAATTGCCATAATCCATGACATTCTCAGCAGCATATTCAGCAAAAAGCCAATGCCGAAGAATAACACGAAAAATAAAATAACTGAAATGATAACGACTGGTAAACTGATCACTTCATCTCCACCCCCAAATATCCCATCATTAGTTTAACTTGGAAATAGAGATGAAGTCAATCAATGGAAAAAGCCGTAAGATTAATGCTTCTTTCCTGTCCCTTTACATTCCTCACATGTTTCTGATCCGCCGAGCAATAACTGAAAGTATCCTTTTCCTGAACAATACTGACAAGTTGACTTTTTTTCTTTCGTTTGTGCATTCATATTGCTCACTCCTTAATCTAAATTTTCTGATAATTCATCATAACATATTTTTCTGTCCAGTACCAAGTGAGAAAATATTCCGTCAAACATTAAAAAACGTGTACCACAAGGATACACGTTTTTGTCTATATCGGTTTAGAAGAACTTGAATTTTCCTTTTTTCAGAACAAGTCCTGGTCCGCCAACCATGAATAATGAACGGTTGTCGATGATTTTTTTCATTGCAGAAGCTTTTGTTCCTTGAAGTTTTTTACCAAACGCAACACCTACAGCGTCGTGTTCACCAAGAGAAGCAACTGTTCCTTTGATGTCTGGCTTAAAGCTTTCTAGCGTACCACCTTTTACTAGTGCTGCAAGGTTTTTCGCTACTGTTTCACCTTGCTGCATCGCAATTTGTGCAGTAGGTGGGTATGGACGATTAATTTCTTCATTGATGATTAATGAGCAGTCACCGATGATGAATACATCTTCATTTTCTGGTACACGAAGATCTGGAGACACTTTTACGCGGCCGCGCATGTTTTCAAATCCAGCTTCTTCAACGATTGGGTTACCACGTACACCAGCAGCCCATACAACAGTTTCAGCTTTGATTTCTTCTGTATCATCGTCTTTTCCAACAATGATGCCTTCAGGCGTACATTCTTTGATCGCTGTACCGATTTTGAACTCAACACCTTTACCTTGAAGGTAGTTCATCGCATAGTCGATCAATTCAGGATCGAATCCTGGAAGAGCTGTTGGTGCAGCTTCTACACAGATAATACGCACGTCTTTTTGATCAATATCATACTCTTTGCAAAGCTCAGGTACACGGTTTCCAAGCTCACCAAGGAACTCAATACCTGTGAAGCCTGCACCGCCGACAACGATTGTCAGACGCTCTGGACGCTTTTCGGCTTCCGTATTATATGTCGCAAATTGAAGTTCAATGTGCTCACGAAGCTGACGAGCAGAGTTGATGTTAGAGATTGAGAATGCATATTCTTTCAGTCCTGCAATACCAAAAGTTTCAGGAACAGCACCAAGCGCAACAACAAGGTAGTCATAAGAAAGTTCGCCATCTGATGTCACAACTTTCTTCTCTTCCTTATTAATGCTTTCAACTGTTGCTTGTACAAAGTTGACACGGGAACTGTTAATCACATCTTTGATTTGATAACGACAACGGTCATGATGAAGAGTACCTGCACTTGCTTCATGTAACCATGTTGTTTCGTAATGATAATTATGCTTGTTCACAAGAGTAATGTCCGCATCATTTGTGCCAAGCTGTTTTGTTAATCTTGTTACAGTCATTAATCCGCCATAACCTGCACCTAATACAACGATTTTCGGTTTATTCACTGGAATCACATCCACCTTTTTTAAATTTGCTGTAAAACGGATAAAGAATTACATATCGTTATTCTCAACCGCTTTGCGGCATTTTATGAAATTTAAACAAAAAAATAAGTATGTGAAAATCTGAACTTTCACCTACAAAAAACGAAAGCATTTGACCGTATCCGACAAAAATTCATAAAAAATTAATATTTAGTT
Source organism: Bacillus sp. JUb11 (assembly GCF_024807925.1). Classification (NCBI taxonomy): domain Bacteria; kingdom Bacillati; phylum Bacillota; class Bacilli; order Caryophanales; family Bacillaceae; genus Bacillus; species Bacillus sp. JUb11. Next base: position 180,579 of record NZ_JANUEZ010000002.1, read on the forward strand.
CCCTTAACAATAATAGCGAGTTCTGCTCCTTTTTTCAAGGCTTTAAACTGAAAATCCTTAGGATAAACGGTCTTTCTCTCTTTTTTCCCCTTTTCACAGCATCGGCATCAAAAAACGACAAGTTTTTCAAAACAAGTCAAACGACGATATGTGGTATGATATGATATAGTGATAACAATTTTCATTTGGGAGGATTAAGGAATGCAAGAAGATTCTAAGGTATATGACATTACCGTTATCGGGGGCGGCCCAGTCGGATTGTTTACTGCGTTTTACGGAGGCATGAGACAGGCAAGTGTGAAAATCATTGAAAGCCTTCCTCAGCTCGGCGGTCAACTATCCGCTCTTTACCCTGAAAAATACATTTATGATGTGGCTGGTTTCCCAAAAATCCGCGCACAAGAATTAGTTGATAATTTAAAGGAACAAATGGATAAATTTGATCAAACCATTTGCTTAGAGCAAGCTGTGGAAACGGTTGAAAAACAAGCAGACGGTATCTTCAAACTCGTTACGAATCAAGAGGTTCATTATTCAAAAACGATCATCATTACAGCTGGTAACGGTGCATTCCAACCGAGAAAGCTTGAGCTAGATACTGCAGAATCATTTGAAGGAAGCAACCTGCATTACTTCATCAATGACTTGAACCAATTCGCTGGCAGACGTGTTGCTGTTCTTGGCGGCGGAGACTCTGCGGTCGACTGGGCACTGATGCTTGAGCCAATCGCAAAAGAAGTATCGATTATTCACCGTCGTGATAAATTCCGTGCACATGAGCATAGTGTAGAAAACTTGCACAACTCGAAAGTCAATGTACTGACACCATTTGTGCCAACTGAGCTCATTGGGGAAGACCGCATTGAACAAATTGTGCTTGAAGAAGTGAAAGGCGATAAAAAACAAGTACTAGATGTGGACGACGTGATCGTCAACTTCGGTTTTGTTTCCTCCCTTGGACCAATCAAACAATGGGGCCTTGAAATCGAAAAGAACTCTATCGTGGTCAAATCCACGATGGAAACAAACATCGAAGGCTTCTATGCGGCAGGAGACATCTGTACGTATGAAGGAAAAGTCAAATTAATCGCAAGCGGATTTGGTGAAGCACCAACTGCTGTGAACAACGCGAAAGCTTACATGGACCCGAAAGCTCGTGTACAGCCGCTTCATTCCACAAGCTTATTTGAAAATAAATAAGAACGGATCAAAAAAAGGAGTTCCATCTGCGGAACTCCTTTTTTGTTTATTTAAAAATCCCAATATAGGCATTCGCCATTCCAAGTACCATTGCAGCAAGTAACACCACAACAATTCCTGCCACAACCAAAATCACCCGATCCTTCACACGTTCCTTTTTCGGAAGCGGCTTGTCTATCCCGCAAGATGGACATGTTTTTGAACGATACGGAATCAGTTCATGACAGTTCCTGCAATTGATTTGTTCACTCAAACCTCAGCAACCTCTTTTCTGATGACAGTTTATGTTTGGTTCTCATGATACTCTTTTCGAGTGGAAATAGCCAGTTGTGAGGACAAGCTGTAACAAAATTGAGCGATTTATGAATTGTTTGAGAAGAAATGGAATCAATGAAGGTTTGATTGGTTCAGCCGATATAAGAAGGAGAAGATCGTCATGAAGTCATGAAGGATAGGTGGAAAGATGATAAAACGTTTCGTGATTAGTTTGAGCTTGTTACTGATGATTGGTGGTTCAGTTGAAGTGTTTGCAAAAGACTATAACAAACACTATGCTCAATTCGCTGCCGGATTGAATATGGATGTTGATCAGCTAGAACCTTTTTTAACACATGTGTCTACTTCGATTTTAGATGCTGGTTTGAGTGATCAAGAAATCAAACAGATACTCACCAACGTTCAAAAAATGAATAAAAACAATGAAACAAAAAGAATGGGCACTTTTGAAGTGGTGTACCATGAAAAAACAGCAAAGATTAAAATTGAAATTGAAGTCCATGTGGAAGATGGCAATAAAGAAGTGGTGATCTATATGTTTAGCACCCAAGAGTTGGTGGATGTCTTGGATAAAGAACTATTGAAAATAGAAGAAGCAATTTGAGAAAGAGACGCTGAATGAGTGTCTTTTTTTCATTTTTACACCTTCATTGATCCCTTTCTATTGACCCTCACGTAACGTCATACTTTATAGTGAATATCATAAGGAGATGTGTTGAATATGAAAGTAAAAGAAGTCGCTGAATTGTTTGATATTAGTATTCGTACACTTCATCATTATGATCAAATTGGTTTGTTGACCCCAAAAGAAGTCACGGATGCTGGTTACCGGCTTTATTCAGAAGAAAACCTTGAAACACTACAGCAAATATTATTTTTCAGAGAACTGGGATTTAACTTAAAGGAAATAAAAGAAATCCTAAACAATCCGTCATTTGATAAACATGAAGCATTTATATTACAACGAAAAATGTTGATGGAAAAACGAAATACACTCGATAGAATGATTGAAAATATTGATAAGACGCTAAAACATATAACGGGAGAAATTCACCTAACAAATAAAGAGAGGTTCAAGGGAATGAATATGAAATTCAACCAATATGAAGAAGAAGCTCGCTGTCGCTGGGGGAATCAGTCCATTGATAACGTGAACTTCAAATTAAGTCGATTGTCGAAAGATGAACAACATGATTTATCTTTAAGATGGGATAGAGTTTTTCATAACTTAGCATCCCTCCGCAACCTCACTCCTCAATCCAAAGAGGTACAAGCCGCCATCAGAGAATGGTATGAATTTTTAAATAATCACTTTACTCAATACTCCCTCGAGGCATTTTATGGATTAGGTCAACTTTATATTCAAGATGAACGATTCACAAAAAATATAGATCAATATGGTGAGGGCTTGGCTTCATTCATGAGTGAAGCCATGAAAGTATTTGCTGATCAACAGAAAAGAGGTCCAAGCTGATGAACATCATCATTGAAGATACAATCGCTCAATACGAAAAATTGTTTTCGCTAAAAGAAAATAAAGAACACTTTTTTCGATACAACATGATGAGGCCTTTTGAAAAGATGTGGAATATGATAAACGTTCCGTTAAAAGCTACACAAAAAAATGGCTATGATGTCATCATGGCAACCAATATGCTTGGCTATCTTGATGTATCACAAACACAAACTGGTAAACAAGCGTTAAAAAAACTACAAGAAATTCAAGCTCTTCAAATGGCAAATACCACCTTGAACTATTGTATGAATTTTATCAAAAAACACAACCTTCATATAAATTCTGATGAATTGAGATTTGGTCTATATATAGCTGATCCGAAAAAGCTAGAACAACAAAAAGGGTATTGTGGCTTTGGAGGAATTCCGGGATTTATCCAATGCTCAATATATCCGAACTCTTATAACATCCCACGGATCCCCGCTCTAATTGCGCATGAATTCCATCATAATATTCGTTTTTCCTATTTTGAATGGGATTACGGAAATGTAACGGTTGGAGATTACTTAATTATAGAAGGTTTAGCTGAATCATTTGCAAAAGAACTTTATGGTGAAAAGATGCTAGGACCTTGGGTCACTTCTTTTGATCAACAGGACTTAGAATATTCAAAAGAAGTGATTAAAGACGCTTTATATACGAAAGGGTTTGCTGAGGTCAGTAGTTATATGTTTGGTGATAACATTGCAAAAGAACAAGGATATCAACCTGTCGGATTATCACCCTTTGCAGGCTATGCAGTAGGTTATCAAGCTGTACAATCTTTTATGAAAATGAATAATGTAGGAATTGAAGAAGCAACCGTACTTGATACAAATGAAATTTTAAAAAATTGCGGATTATTTTTCACCTAAACATTTTAATGAATTTCAAAGCAAATCGGTGTAATAATGAATTCTAATTATCGTACGAAACATACTGTATGCTCATGCTATATCTAATCATTTCAAATAGACTTGTTGAAAACCTTGTTAGAATTTTAAGCACCTTTAAAAAAGAACATAAAAAAACCTCCTCAAATTTATAATCTAATTGAGAAGGTTTTTATTCAAAATGGATTTACAGAATTCATTGATACTGAAATTCTAACACTCTTCCGGCGTACCGGTATTGGTAGCTGTTCTGAACGAAGAACCGCATCCGCATGACGCAATCGCGTTCGGATTGTCAATCGTGAAACCGCCGCCCATTAGTGATTGTTTGAAATCAATGATGGTGCCGTTCATGATGTCAAGGCTTTCGGAGTCGACAAGGACCTTGATGCCCTGCTGTTCGAACTGCGTGTCTTTCTCAGAAACTTCATGGTCAAAGCCCATTCCGTATGAAAGACCGCTGCAGCCGCCGCCTTTTACGCCCACTCGTAGGAACGCATTTTCTTCTTCATGTTCTTTCATCATATCTTTAATCTGCAATGCAGCAGCTTCTGTAATCGTTACTGGTGTACTCACGATCATCCCTCCTTTTGACTGGATGTTTCTTTTCAATTATAAACGTGATGTTGCCTTTTCTCAAATAAATGGTTTAGAGATAGAATGTGCCGTCACAAATTGTTTCAGCAGGTCCTGTCATCAGCACGTGGTCATTGTCTTTCCAGCGAATGATGAGGTCTCCGCCAGCTAGATGAACGGTCATATCCGTTTCTTTTTTCGCATGTCCATTCACAATCGTTGATACAGCCGCAGCACATGCTCCTGTTCCGCACGCTTGCGTAATCCCTGATCCTCTTTCCCAAACGCGGAAATGCAGTTCCGTTTCACTGACACGTTCAACAAATTCTACATTGACGCCTTCTGGAAACATGTCATGCTTTTCAATGATTGGTCCAAGCGAATCAAGCGGCGCCTGTTCAATGTCTTCTAAATAGAAAACGATATGGGGATTCCCCATTGAAACAGCTGTTCCATTTAAGGTCGTCGTGCCAAAATCAAGCGGTTCATTAATCGTTGTACTGGCCGGTTCACCAAGCATCGGCATCGCTTCTTTTTCAAAACGAGGTTTCCCCATATCTACTGTCACTAACTGAACGTGACCATCCTGCACATGAACGGTCGCCTCAACGAGTCCTGACAATGTCTCAATCTGGAACGTTGTGTCTGTTACGATTTGATGCTCATATACATATTTAGCAACGCAACGCAGACCGTTACCGCAGTTTTTCCCCTCTGATCCATCATTGTTGAAAATGCGCATCTTCACAGGCGCAACATCTGATGGGCAAATGAGGATCATTCCGTCTGAACCGATACCTGTATAAACAGAAGAAACCTGAATTGCTATCTCTGACAGCTGCTCTTCTGGAAGCTGTTCCTTCATCTGATTGACGTATATATAATTGTTTCCTAGTCCGTGCATTTTCGTGAATTGAAATGATGTCATGAGCGTCCTCCAAAAATGTTGTTTCTTTATAGTATAAAAGGAGTCGATTCAGGAGACAATCTTATCATCCCCCGTTTTTCATACATAGAAGCTCTTTGCTGCCATGGCAAAGGGCTTTTATTATGCATATGCCTCTTTTTCTCTCGTGTGATGCTTCATTTTGATGATATTTTATTAGCATAACATATTGGATGCGCTTTCTATATTTTCCCCTAAAAAACGGAAACTGAATATATGAAAAAAATGCACCTCATGACCCATGCGATGCATTTAAAACATGTCGTTTTCCTCTATAAAAGCATAAATACGCTCAACTAGCTGCTCTGCATTTTCTCCAGAAACAAATTCTCCATTCACAAGGGCAAATGGGGAGTCCATACATTTGCCGCAGTAGCTTAAACAACCGTATTCCATTACATCTAAGTTTGGGTCTTTTTCAAGTTTCTCTTTTGCTTCTTGAGACCCTTGTGCAAGATTACTTACACAAAATTCGATCAGTGGAAACACTGTGCTTCACCTCACATTTGCCTTACTATCCTACCGAAATTCCTTCTATTAGTCAAAACATGAGCTTCAATAAATCGTTACGCCTATTCCCCGTAAAATGTTTTACTATTTAGGACTAAGTAATGAATATGTAGGTTATTTTGAAACAATTATTGTGGTTTCACAGTAAATTCGATATAATTTTATTTGGTATTTTAACTTAAAGTTTTTTAGTATAAGTGTTTTTCAATGTCTAGGGGGAAAAGGAGAATCGTCATGAAAAATTTAGTCTTGATCGGCGGAGGTTACGGGAATATGCGGGTTCTCCACCGCTTATTGCCAAATCAATTACCTGATGATGTTACTATCACATTAATTGATCGAAATCCTTACCACTGTTTAAAAACAGAATATTATGCACTTGCTGCTGGAACGATCTCTGATCATCACATTCGAGTATCTTTTCCAGAGCATCCGAAGCTGGATATTCAATACGGGGAAGTAGAAAAAATTGATATTGAAAACAAACAGATCTTATTTAGCGACCGTGAACCGCTTCCATATGATGATACGGTAATCGGACTCGGCTGTGAGGACAAGTATCACAATGTCCCTGGTGCGAAAGAACATACATACAGCATTCAAACCATTGATCAGTCAAGACATACGTATAACAAATTAAACAATTTGAGTGCAGGTGCAACGGTTGGTATCGTCGGTGCTGGACTTAGCGGGGTAGAGCTGGCCAGTGAACTGCGTGAAAGCCGTTCTGATTTAAACATCATTCTTTTTGACCGCGGAGAACTGATTCTTTCCAGTTTCCCAAAAAGATTAAGTTTATATGTACAAAAATGGTTTGAAGAAAATGATGTAAAGATCATTAATTGCGCCAATATTACGAAGGTTGAAGAAGGAGTTGTGTACAACCATGACGATGCCATTGAAGCAGATGTCATCGTGTGGACAGCAGGAATTCAGCCAAGTAAAGTCGTGCGAGATATGGATGTTGAAAAAGACGCCCAAGGCCGTGTCGTCTTAACTCCTCATCACAATCTCCCTGGAGATGAGCATGTCTATGTCGTAGGTGACTGCGCAAGCTTGCCGCACGCACCAAGTGCACAGCTTGCCGAGGCACAGGCAGAGCAAATTGTGCAATCTCTACAGAAACGCTGGAAGAACGAGCCGCTTCCTGAGACTTACCCGCAGTTTAAGTTAAAAGGCGTACTCGGCTCTTTAGGGAAAAAAGCCGGATTTGGCTTAGTAGCGGATCGCCCGCTTGTTGGTCGTGTTCCAAGACTCTTAAAATCTGGACTTCTTTGGATGTACAAGCATCACAATGGATAAAATGATGTGAATTTTTTCTCAAAGCTCCTTCTAATGAAGGAGCTTTTATTATGAAACGGCATGTGCCGATGGATGGTTCACTTTGATAGGAGCAAGCGCAAGGATGCAGTCTTTACGAAACGTTCTGATCGTCTTCTTCGATAAACAATACGCTTGTATGAACTGTTCAGTTTGACGATGTACAATGATTTTTCGTTTCGAGCACTCTCCATTTTTCTTCATATAAATCATATCAATCGGTATTTGTTGATGAAGAGATTGTTTTAGTAAATAATTCATGATGCTCACGCTCCTTTCCTCTCATTATATACGAACAAACGTTCTAAATCAACCTAAAAAGGAACGTTTGTTCGATTTATTTTTCTAAAAAAAGAACAGCTCATTCACTGCTCTCTTCGTACCCGTATTTCTCCATTTCTTGATAAATATCTTTTAATTTCGGATTGCCCTCTCCTACAATTTGATCCTCAACAAGGACAAGCGGATAAAAGAATTCATCATCAAGAATTCGTTCAGATAATTCTTTTTGGCGTTCGTTTTCAGGCGGGTGCTCAATATCGATATATGTGATGCGAAACGGCTGATTTGGATATTTTCGTTTTAATGCTGCATCTAGCCACTCAAATGTATCTTTTGAAGAAGGCAGATTCACGCAACTAGCGCACAGGACATCTCTTCCATATACATAAAGGTCAACGGTTTTGTTCATTTGACAAGCCCCCCATTCTTTCTTTATTTTAGCTGAATTTTCTGTATGAAAAAAGTCAAAATCACTTTTTGTTTCAAGATGAGATTGTGCTATAATGAGAAGGAAACTTTGAAACCAATCAATAGATTTTTATCGTCCAGATGAATATAATGGTGATATGTTGTGAAAGGAGCGATTATATCTAATGACTGAAGTCGAAATGAAAGACCAAGTACAGGAAGTACTGGACAAACTTCGTCCATTTCTATTACGTGATGGTGGAGACTGTGAGCTTGTAGACATTGAAGATGGCATTGTGAAATTACGCCTTCTTGGTGCATGCGGCAGCTGCCCAAGTTCAACCATTACATTGAAAGCCGGTATTGAGCGCGCATTATTAGAAGAAGTACCTGGCGTTGTAGAAGTTGAACAGGTTTTCTAATTCATATATGACATGAAAACGGCCCTTACTGGGCCGTTTTTTAATTGTTGACAAAGGGCTAATTTTAGCCCTTTGTCTTGTTTTCAGTGTGATAGAAAACCTTTGCAGTCTAGGAAGGACGAGTACTGGCGCGGAGCGAATTTGACATTCGTGAGCACCGGAACGCAGGACTGACACCGAATGCGAGGGTTTGTCTACACGCTGAAACGACCCAATCAGGGCCGTTTTTTAATTAGGATAACTTCTCTCTAAACCATTCTTGAATAAAGGTCAGTCTTTGAATACGCTGCCCAGGGTGGCCGCTTCTCGATAAATCATGAGAGGCCTTCGGGAATTTGACTAATCTCGTGTCTTTTCCAAGCTCCTTTAATGCCACAAAAAGCTGTTCTCCTTGATCGACTGGGCAGCGGTAGTCTTCATCACTGTGCAGGATCAGAAGCGGTGTATTCACCTGTTTTACATACTTTAGCGGCGAACGATCCCATAGCTTATCAACAGAGTCATAAATATCCCCATCAATCTGCCATTTTGTAAAGAAATAACCGATATCACTGATGCCATAAAAGCTAATCCAATTTGAGATGGAACGCTGTGTAACAGCTGCACGGAAACGGTCTGTCTGTCCGACAATCCAGTTGGTCATAAAACCGCCATAGCTGCCGCCTGTTACGCCAAGCCTTGTTTCATCAAGAAAGTCATAGGCTTCGAGCACATGATCAACAGCCAGCATGACATCCTCATAATCAACATCACCATAGCTGTCTCTTACTCGGTCTGTAAACATCTGTCCGTATCCATGACTGCCATGAGGATTGATGTACACAATCGCATACCCTTCAGCGGCGAGCATTTGAAATTCATGAAAATACGTATGACCGTACATCGCATGCGGCCCGCCATGAATTTCTAAGATTAATGGATATGTCTTCCCCTCTTCCATCTGAGCAGGCTTCATCAACCAGCCATGTACAACGTCTCCTTCTTTTGACTGGAAAGAAATTGGTTCAGGTTCGGATATGACATGTTCCTTTAGAAAGTCATCATGCTCAAACGTGATTTGCTTGAGTGAGGATTCCCCTAAAGTCAGCTCATACAGTTCACTAGGCGAGACAGATGAAAGACGGCTGATCAGCATTTTTGATTCGTCTGGATGAAGACTGAAATTCGTCACATGTTCTGCCTCTAAACGAACGGGATAGGCTAAGCCTTCAATAGAGAAATAATAAATTCCGGTACTCCCTTGATCAGAAACAAGCGCATAAAACCCCTGACTATCCTTTGTCCATTGTGGAAGCTGATTGGCCTCACCCATAACACTATCCCCTGCCATACAGTTTCCTACATACATATCGAGCATTTCTGACAATTGAACGGTCTTTTTCTCCTTCAGGTCATGCAGCCACAATGACAGGATGGTCGCATTTTCAAATTCACGTTCGTGTCCAATGTACAAAAGGCTTTCTCCATTTGGAGAAAATGATACAGTCGTGTAAGCGCCTGTTGATTGGGTGATTTTCTTGGATGTACCGTCCTCTAAGGAAAGGAGACAGATATCACTTATGTAAAACGTCTGAGGATTTGATTGAATATACGCAAGCCACTTCCCGCAAGGAGAGATGACATGATTCACATGATGATGGGGCTCACTCGTAACCACCTCTACCTCGCCGGAACGGACATCGATTTTTACAATTTGCGTCAGACGCCCGTCTAAAAAGCCTCTGCCATCTGCTTTATAAGTCAAATCATCATATACGGCCGGAGCAAAGTCATCGCACTCTTCCTTTTTTTCATCATGAACAGATTCTTCTTGTTTTAATGAGACCGCTGCATAAATAAAAGCTCCATCCGGTGAAAATACAGGTTGAGAGACGCCGTAAGGAATATTCGTTAAGGTACGAATTCCGCCGCCATCGCTCTGAATAAGTGCGAGCTGAGGGACTTCCTTTGGCTTCTGCAAAATAAACGCAAGCTGCTTTCCGTCTTTTGACCATGTTGGCTGATGATGCTTCCCATCATCAAATGTCCATTGAGACAGCTCCCCTGTCTCTTCATCTCGAACCCATAAATGAATATTGTAATCATCCTTTTTTTCATTCACCGTTACTTTTGTAAAAACAGCCTTTTTTCCATCTGGTGAATAAACTGGATGAGAAACAGACACGATTTGTGTTAAATCCTCTGCTGTTATCAATTTCTTCATCAATAGATCGCCCCCTTTTATGTATCAAAAAATAGTTCGCTTCTCTAAATAATAATCCCTGCTTTTGTTATGAAAAACAAGAAAAAGAACGTGCGTCTTCACAGCACGTTCTTCATTTGATTCACAGAATGATGCTCGACGACGACACCTTCTACCGGCACCGTCAGCACATCCACTTCACAATGCGGGAAATTTTGAGCAAGCTGCTTTTTCAGCGCTTCTCCCTTCCCTTTTTCCACTAAGGTCAAAATAGTCGGCCCAGCACCACTTAATGCCGTTCCATACGCGCCTTTTAATGAAGCAACGTGCTCCACCTTGGACAACTCTGGGACAAGCATCGTGCGGTATGGCTGATGAAATAAATCTTTATTCATCATTTCCCCTACAAGCGGCCAGTTCTGCGTCATTAAGGCGGCGACAAGGACGTTACTCACTGCACTCGCACTTACGGCCTGTTTATAGGAAAAATCCTCTGGCAGGACATCACGGGCATCCTTTGTGAGCACTTCATAAAAAGGAATCACGACGACGACATCTACATCCACATGCTGCACTTTAACGGCATGTGTCTTGTCTTCTTCATGAAGACCGATGAGTAAACCACCGAATAAAGAGGCACCCGCATTATCTGGATGACCTTCTACCTCACTTGCAAAAAAGAGCTTCTGATCATCGGTCATCTTTAATTCAAGCAACTGATTGGCGAGCTCAATAGCGGCGACAATGGCAGCAGCGCTGCTACCCAGCCCCCTTGCTAATGGAATATCACTCCACACTTTGACATGAACAGGCGGGAGTGTTTTTCCAAAGTCATCTGCGACCTTTTTAGCTGTTTGGTAGATCAGGTTATCGGTGCCTGATGGAATACCAGACACGACATCTGTTTCTGCTTCAAACAGCCAGCTATCATGGTCATAGACCGATAGCTTTAAATAGCGGCTGAGCGCCATTCCGACTGAGTCAAAGCCTGGTCCTAAGTTGGCAGTGCTTCCCGGTACTGTGATTGAAAAAAGCATGGAGGCGTTACTCATACGCGTGCGGCCTTTTCTAAATGTTCCAGAATTTGATCTTCATCTGCATCCAGCGTGACCGGTTTGATGTGTGAAATATCAATCGCCGTATTCGGATCTTTTAATCCGTTTCCTGTCAGTACAGCGACGACTTTACTGCCTGGCTTAATTTCTCCAGATTTCACTTGTTTGAGTACACCTGCAATTGATGCACAAGAGCCTGGCTCTGCAAACACACCTTCTTCACGTGCGATCAATTGATAGGCATGAAGAATTTCTTCATCTGTCACTTCATCAATTTTCCCGTTTGATTCATCTGCCGCTGCTACAGCTTGCTTCCAGCTTGCAGGGTTTCCGATGCGAATGGCTGTTGCGACTGTTTCTGGCTGCTCAATGACTTCATTTCTAACGATGGCTGCAGCTCCTTCTGCTTCAAAACCACGCATGACTGGCAGTCCCGTGCCTTTTTTCTCATGATATTCTTTGAAACCTTTCCAGTACGCTGTAATATTCCCCGCATTTCCAACAGGAATCGCCAGTACGTCCGGTGCGGAGCCTAGCTGCTCACAGATTTCAAATGCCGCTGTTTTTTGTCCTTCAATTCGGTATGGATTGACGGAGTTAACAAGTGCAATCGGTGCTTTTTCACAGATGCTGCGGACAATTTTCAGCGCATCATCAAAGTTGCCGTCAATGGCAATGATCTCTGCTCCGTACATGACAGCCTGCGCCAGCTTACCGAAGGCAATTTTTCCATCTGGAATGATGACAATACATTTCATATCAGCGCGCGCCGCATAAGCTGCTGCTGCTGCAGACGTATTCCCTGTCGATGCACACATGATCGTATCATTGCCTTCTTCTTTTGCCTTTGCGACGGCCATGACCATCCCGCGATCCTTAAAAGAACCTGTAGGGTTGACGCCTTCTGTTTTCACATGAAGTTCAATACCAAGCTTTTCAGATAGCTTTGCGAGATGAATCAGCGGTGTGTTTCCTTCATTTAATGTTAGTTTAGGTGTGTGTTCGTTTACTGGTAAAAATTCTTGAAATTCTTCAATGAGTCCATTCCACTTCATCAGCTTAAACCGTTCCCTTCTACTCGGTACGTGCTCTTCACTTGAACCACCACGTCGAGATCGTTTAATGTTTGCAGGATATTTGAGAAATCTTCTTCTGATGTCTGATGTGTAATAATCACAATTTCAGCCAGCTCATCATGCCCTTTGACAGGAAGCTGAAGGATCTTTTCAAAGCTGATGCCTCTTTCAGAAAAAATCGATGTAATGCGGGAGAAAGCTCCGACTTGATCTCTCACATGTATTCTTAAAAATTGCTGAGCAAATACTTCGGATGATGATTTGATTTTCTTCTCAAATTGCGGTGCAATAAATCCACTGCCATTCACACCAAGACGCATGTTTTTCATAACAGCGACTAAATCTGAGACAACAGCTGTTGCCGTTGGCAGGCTGCCTGCTCCAGGCCCGTAAAACATCGTTTCTCCGACAGCACTTCCGTAAACATAGACAGCATTAAATTCATTGTTGACGGAAGATAACGGGTGATGATCAGGAAGTAAAGTTGGCTGTACGCTGACCTCCACTTTCTCTCCGTCCCTTTGGGCAATTCCAATCAACTTCATTGTATAGCCAAAACGTTTACTGAAATTAATGTCCTCGTCCGAGATGTCCGAGATGCCTTTCACTTTCACATCCTCTAAGTCTACATTCATGGAAAAGCCGAGTCTTGCCAGAATGGCCATCTTTCTTGCCGCATCCAGTCCTTCTACATCCGCCGTCGGATCTGCTTCTGCAAAGCCAAGATCCTGCGCTTCTTTTAATACATCTTCATACGCACTTTTATCGACATTCATTTTTGTTAAAATAAAGTTCGTTGTCCCGTTCACGATTCCCATCATTTTTGTGATGCGGTCAGAGGCTAAACCTTCCTCTAGTGTACGCAAAATCGGAATCCCACCTGCGACACTTGCTTCATAGTAAAGGTCACAGCCGTTTTCTTTTGCTACATGTAAAAGCTCTGTGCCATATAGCGCCATTAAATCCTTATTGGCTGTAATGACATGCTTCTTCTCATTTAGTGCATCTATTAAATATTGTTTTGTCTCTTCAATGCCGCCCATCACTTCAATAATGACGTCGATCTCTGGATCTCGAATCACATCGTATACTTCAGTTGTGAAGACCTCTCTTGCCACATCCACATCTCTTTTTTTATCGGGATTGCTCACAAGCACTTTTTGTATTAATACCGGACAGCCGATCTGGTGCATTAATTTATCCTGATGATCTTGAATAATCTTAACGACACCGCTCCCCACTGTTCCTAATCCTAGTAGTCCAACTCGAATTGCCTTCACCTGAAATTCCACCTTTCTCCGTAAATGTCCTCTCTAAAAAGACATTTGTTAACCTAACACAGACATTCAATGTACACACATTATAAAGGGGTATCCTCATTTTGACAAGGTAATAAAATAAGAGAATATGAGAATGAAACCGCTTAACAGCTATTTATATCAAGATTCTATATTTTCAAAATATTTTTGTGAGAAAAGCTCCCGAAGCCGGGAAGCTTGAGATTACGCCTGAACTGGCGTTTTGGCTTGCTGATCTTGCAGGACAAGCGCAATATTTTCAGCACATAAATGCATCATGTTTTTTCTCGTTTCAACACTTGCACTTCCGATATGAGGAAGCACTGTCACATTTGGTAATGTTGTTAACGGGTGATCTGGGCTGACTGGCTCCTTGCTAAATACATCCAGACCTGCTCCTGCAATTTTTCCTGTCGTGACAGCATCATATAAAGCATCTTCATCTACCGTCAGCCCTCTGGAAACGTTGATGAAGTAAGCCGTGTTCTTCATCTGCTCAAATGCTTTCTTATTAAACATTTCTTTCGTTTCAGGCGTTAAAGGCGTCAAACAAACGATGAAATCAGACTGCGTAAGCAGCTCATCAAATGCGGCATAGGTCACACCTAGTTGCGCTTCTGCTTCTGGCTTTCTTGAACGATTATGATACAGAACATTCATATCAAAACCTTTTGCCCGCTTGGCCAGTGCGGTTCCAATACTGCCCATTCCGACAATCCCTAACGTTTTATGATGAACATCAGCACCAGCTAGAAGAAGCGGCCCCCAGCCTGTCCAGTTCCCATCCTTAATCCAATCACTCGCTTCGACAATTCGTCTTGCTGACGCCATCAAAAGCGCAAAGGCTAAATCAGCCGTCGATTCTGTTAAGACGTCCGGTGTATGACATACCGTGATCCCGTGCTTTTTAGCTGCCTTTAGATCAATATTGTCATAGCCGACCGCGAGATTCGCGACCACTTTTAGATTTGGAGCATTTGATAAAAGTGCCTCATCTACTTGATCTGACAGCATCGTGAGCAGCCCATCTGCTTGAGCCGCTTGTTTTTCTAACTCTTCTCTTGGACACGGCTCATCCTCGCTCGTCCACATATCAATATGAGCGACTTCTTTTAATGGTGTAAGTGTTGTTTCATCAAGCTTTCTTGTGATATAAACATAAGGTTTCGTCAAGAAGAACACTCCTTTGATTGATTTCTTTAAGCATAACGAAAAACGCCTCAAGAGAAAAGAGACGTTTCGTCTGTTCACTGAAACTTCAAATCAGCGGATTGATGAATCCATCCAACAGGAGGAATGAGATGCCCACCGCTGCGCATAGCACTCAATTCTTGAAACACCTTGAGAAAATATTCGTAGCGGTTCGCATCATTTAAAACGTAATCTAATCGTTCTTCATAATAAGATTTTTCATTTTCTCCTGACATATAATAACCTTCGACAATTTCAAAATAATGAAGCGGAAACAGAAGACGGCTGTACAGCAGACGCTTTGAAAATGATGAAAGAGGCGTAACCTGCTCATATTGCTGCAAAAAGGAAAATCCCTCTTCAATTAAATCCTCCTTATGCTGGACAAAGGTTTCTCTTAAATATTCTGCGATGTCCCTTGTTGGATGATCAAATACCCAATCTACAGGTAAACGAAGCGGCTGCTCATGTGGCCAGGTCATACGTGAAAAGCGCTGATGACAAACAGTACCTGAATCACATTCTTTCGGTTCATCATCAAGCTCTGTATCCACTAAATATTGAATGGCATTTTCCGTTAATCCGAGATAATACGGAAAGGATTCAATAAATTTCTTTTCAAATCGTTCAAGTGGTTTTTGATGCATTTGCTGCATCCAAAAGCCTTCCAGCTGGTCTAACCGTTTTGCCCATAATTCCTTCCAAGCTCCGACACGTTTTGTTTCAGACACCTCATAAGGAAACCCTCTCCCCCTGACATGAAAGGCCGCCAGCTCTGATGCGTGCTGAAATGAGCGGCTTGTGACCCGCGGTGCTGCCTTTAATAGAGCGTACAGTTCTTTTCCATGGGTAAAAGTCGGTTTCTCTTCGTTTGTTAATTCAAACACGGCAACGTATGGGTCACCGTCATTCAGTAAATACTGACTGATATGATAAAGCTCTGTGAGTTCTTCTTCTCGCAAATGAGACACGGGAACAATGATGAAGAGAGCTTTCGCCGTTTGAAAGCTCTGATAACTGCCATATGGCATAAATTGACGCACATCAATACCAAATGTGTGATAAATGGTTTCTTTCATGATTTCACCTGCGTTCATAAAATCAGTCTCTTATCATATCGTAGTCGCAGGTTGAGGGATTTATGAATACTATTTACTATCCGAAGCTATTTCACACGTTGTGGACAAATTACGAGGATTGGGTGAGGAACATGCCGCATCATCATGAGATGAACGAAGTAGAAAAAACAGCAAGACGCCGTTTACAAGAACGAGGCGTAACCATTCAAGATATAGCAGACCTTGTCTTCTTTTTACAGGAAAAATATCATCCTGGCTTAGACATGACAGAGTGCATCCACAATGTGGAACGTGTCATCGCAAAACGTGAAGTCCAAAATGCCATCTTAACAGGCGTTGAACTAGATGTTCTCGCTGAGCAAAAAAAGCTGACAGAACCGCTGCAATCCATTCTTGAAACAGATGAAAGTCTATATGGTGTGGATGAAATTTTATCCTTTGCCATCGTTAATATTTATGGCTCCATCGGCTTTACGAATTACGGATATATCGATAAAGAAAAACCAGGGATTCTTGGGAAACTCAACGATAAATCCTCAGGCGAATGCCACACCTTTTTAGATGACATTGTCGGTGCTATTGCTGCGGCAGCATCAAGTAGACTGGCACATAGTGCAAGAAATGCAGAATAAAACACAAAAGAGGACGTGCGTCTGACGCTTGTCCTCTTTTCATTAAGATAATCGTTCAATCCACTCAGATAATGAATCAATGACATAGGTTGGCTG
This sequence comes from Bacillus sp. JUb11, assembly GCF_024807925.1. Taxonomy (NCBI): domain Bacteria; kingdom Bacillati; phylum Bacillota; class Bacilli; order Caryophanales; family Bacillaceae; genus Bacillus; species Bacillus sp. JUb11. Next base: position 197,516 of record NZ_JANUEZ010000002.1, read on the forward strand.
TTTGTCATATTTCTGAAGCAGCTCTTTTGTCGTGACGCCTGTATGGACAAGCAGTGTATCCATCCCTGCATTCATCCCTGCCATAATATCGGTATCATAGTTATCGCCCACCATGAGCGCCTCTGACACATCTGTCCCGAGCACCCGCATGGCCTGTTCCATAATGATAGACTCTGGCTTCCCGATAAATGTTGGCTGCACTGTTGTCGTAACCGTCAGCACAGATGTTAACGATCCATTTCCAGGTAACAGCCCTCTTTCTGTCGGAATGGCAATATCTCCATTTGTTGAAACAAATTGTGCACCTTGACGGATCGCAATGGCTCCTACCGCTAGTTTTTCATATGTAATACTGCGGTCTATTCCAACGACAACGAAATCAGCGTCTTCTTGACCAAACGACAGTCCTTTTTCTTCGATGGCCTGCTGAATGCCTTCTTCTCCGATCACATACACCGAGGCATCTTTCTTTTGTTCTGCGATATAGTTTGCCGTCGCCATACTGGTTGTAAAGACTTGTTCTTCCGTTGCTGGAATATCGAATGAAACCAGTTTTTCTGCTACTTGCTTCGGCGTGCGTGAAGAGTTATTCGTGACAAACAAATAAGGGATGTTCAACTCATTTAACTTGTGAACAAATTGCCCCGCCTCTTCGATCTTTTCTGTTCCTTTATACATCGTCCCGTCTAAATCAATTAAATAGCCTTTGTATTTCATGCTGCATACAACTCCAATGGTTTATTTAAACGCTGATACTGGTCCAAGCTCCTGCTCCAAGTAAGTGCGAATTCGATTCGGGAAGACTTGCAGCGCCTGTTCTACCTCACTGATGACCTGCAACAAATCGTGATGAACCACTTCTTGGTATTGCTGAACAAGTGTTTTACGGCACGAGACCAGTTTTTTCAGGTGAGTGCCTTCTTCTGTTGGTACAACTTTTTCGTCCACAAGAATATCCATGATGTCGTCATAGCTTCCTGGGTCCCGCATGATAAAGCCGTCAATCATATCATTTCCTGTATCAAGAATACATTCGACGAGCAAATGAACAATTCGTTCCAGCGCTTTTTTTTCTAAAGGGCTTGACCATGTTTGATGACTGCGCATCAAATTATATTGCTCCTCAAAAAAACGTAATGTCTCTTCAATCTTCTTTCTGTCTACGAAATACATCATGACGCTCCCCTTTGCGTTATTTTCTAATCCGCTTTAAGACAAAATAGGCACAGCCAAAATTACAGTATTCATAAATGTATTCATCGAGTGTACTGATTTTTGTATCGAATGTGGCCTTTTGGTTTTGGTCATCAAAGAACCCCTTCAGCCTAAGCTGGTTATAGCCCCAATCCCCCACAATATAATCATACTTATTTAAAATATCTGAGTACCTTGCTTTAAACGCTTCCTCATCAAAGCCGTCTTTGATTTCTCTGACAAGATCAAAGGTAGCATTCTGAATGACGATCATCTTCTCACCTCTTTTTAAACGATCCACCTTTAATGATAATTCATTGGAACAACTCCATCAATTGCTAAAGCATGTTTTTTCCGATTTAGCCGAAGCTAAAGAAAAAAGGAGGTCACATTTATGATGAAACAACTGACAGCCACTATTCTCCTATGCATGCTTTTAGGCGGGTGCGGCTTTCAATCCGGCATGAACCGGCAAGTGGATGAAGATTCTTCCAGTAAGACAATTCGCCTGTCTGATCGTCATGAAGGAAATAATTCCAACATGCCAGAAGCAGATACGAATCGAGCAGGCTATGTTCGTTATCAGCGCCAGCAAGTAACCGATCAGAAGGAAAGAACCCCTGCTTTAAATCGTGAGCATCTTGCCCACGTGATTACAAGTTTAGCCATTCAGCTGCCAAATATAAAGGATGCAGCAACACTTGTCACAGACGAGGATGCCCTCATTGTGTATCGAACAGGCAACAAAAAACGAGATGAATCAGCCGATCAAGTGAAAAAAACAGCGGTTTCTGTTCTCCCTCGTTATTATCATGTGTACGTCTCTGATAACCCAGAGCACTTTCAATCCATTGCCAATTTTTCACGTCTTCAAACCAACTCACGTGATTTTGATCAAATTTTAACGAAAACGATTCAACAAATGAAATACTCTCCTCAAGGCGGAGATATTTCAACGAAAGAAGATGCCAATGGCATGACGAATTCCGATCGGACCATGAGACGAAACGCACCTTACGGCCAAAATTAATACGAGAAAAAACGCCAGAGAGCTCTGGCGTTTTCTTTGTTATGCTTGCGCCTGACGCTTCTTAGACGCTTCGTTTACTTGTTCGTCTGCATGATAAGAAGAACGGACAAGCGGTCCAGCTTCACAGTGGCTAAAGCCTTTTGACATGGCAATTTCCTTCAGCTCTGCAAACTCATCTGGATGGTAGTATTTTTGCACTTTCAAATGCTTTTTCGAAGGCTGTAAATACTGACCAATTGCCATGATGTCGACGTTATTGGCAAGAAGATCATCCATGACTTCAATGATTTCTTCCTTCGTTTCACCAAGTCCAATCATAATGCTTGATTTCGTTGGAATGTCAGGCTGCATTTCTTTTGCACGACGCAAGAATTCCAATGAACGATCGTATGTAGCCCGTGCACGAACTCTTGGTGTTAACCTGCGAACTGTTTCAATATTGTGATTTAAAATATCAGGGCGTGTATCCATTAACGTTTTCAAATTATCATAATTGCCACCCATGTCTGAAGGGAGAACTTCAATTGTTGTGAATGGACTTTTTCTTCTAATGGCACGAACAGTTTCAGCAAATACGCCTGCTCCGCCATCTTTTTGATCATCCCTTGCAACCGCTGTTATCACAGCGTGCTTTAAATTCATCAAAGCCACTGAATCTGCCACGCGTTCTGGCTCTTGCAAGTCTAACTCAGTAGGAAGTCCGGTTTTCACCGCACAGAAACGGCATGCGCGCGTACAAACAGATCCGAGGATCATAAATGTAGCAGTTCTTCTCACTGCCCAGCATTCGTGAATATTCGGACATTTCGCTTCCTCACAAACGGTATGCAGGTTGTTTTCCCGCATCATTTTTTTCAAACCGGTATAGTTTTCATTCGTATTCAGCTTAATTTTAAGCCAGTCCGGTTTTCTTACGTGCTCTTCCTTCTTTGCCAATTCCATCATCTCCATATGAATTCGTTAAAGGTGCATATACAATCATCTTCCTGCTATATACGATGGATGCAGCTGTTGCCGCAAAAAAATGAATCTTCGGCCTAAGGCCTTTTCTTTAGACACTTTAACATAGTACAGATTGAACAACAAGGGAATGAGCTGCAAAAATACCCAAAAGCCTCCTAAAATAACAGAAGAAAATTACTAACATTTTCTTCTTATGAAATAACGTGATCAAACCACACTAAACGGTAGAAGGTATGTTCGAAGAAAGGAGATGGACGTTTGTGAAGGTGGTTTTAGCGATCATCATCGCTCTTTCAATGATTCCCGCATCAGTCCATGCACAAGGGGCAAACAAGCAGCCCGATGAATTAAAACAGCGAATGGCACTGTATGAAAAGATCGCCATCACCACACAGGTCCCGTGGTATGTACTTGCTGCGGTTGATCAGTATGAACACAATATACGCAAAAGCAGAAGAGATTTACCAAAACAAACAGGTGTGATTGGCATCTACATTCCCCGGGAAATGTGGATGGGACCAGAAAATCCCAATAAGCAGGATACCTCTCCATTAAGCATTAAAGTGTTCGACGGTATTGGGCTTGATGGTAATGGGGATGGAAAAGCGGAAATCGATAACGATGAAGATGTCCTGTTCACGTTTGCTCAATACTTGCTCCATTACGGCAGCAGCATCGATCAATTAAAAATTGCGCTGTGGGATTATTACGGACGCGATCAAACCGTTGGAATCATTTCATCTTTTATGAAGCTCTATAAGCATTACGGCCATCTTGACCTTGGAAAGCATGCATTTCCTCTTCCGGTTGGCGCTGACTACAGCTACAGGAGTACATGGGGTGATGCGAGAGGCTTTGGAGGCAGAAGAATTCATGAGGGCACTGATCTTTTTGCTCATTACGGTCTTCCTGTTCGTGCGACATCGTACGGCGTGATTGAAATGAAAGGCTGGAATCGCTTTGGCGGCTGGCGGATCGGCATTCGAGATATTCACAATCATTATCATTATTTTGCCCACTTAAATGGCTTTGCAAAAGGACTCAAAGCTGGGCAGATTGTAGAACCTGGTCAAGTCATCGGATCAGTCGGAAGCTCCGGTTACGGTCCACCTGGCACAGCAGGAAAATTCCCGCCGCACCTTCATTACGGCATGTATAAAGACAATGGACGAACTGAATGGTCGTTTGATCCTTATCCTCATTTAAGGGCATGGGAAAGAGCCGAGCGGAAACGTCGATAAATAAAAGGAGAAGTTTAGCGATACCGCTTGCTTCTCCTTTTGATATGTATCAACATTTCCCCGGTCATCACTTGTCTACTGTTACTGCTTATGCTTCTCTTTCAATCCTAAAACTAAAAAAAGAATACCCATGAGGAAAAAAAGGAGATACACAACTGTTACTTCAAGTGGAATCATGTCAAACATCCCTCTAAATAAGTCGACACTCAAACTGTCACTCCCAGCTAATAATATCGATGCTGACATATACTTAGCACTAAATACAATGGCAAATACTAAAAAACAAAACCCGCTTACATGAATTTTCTTCATATCAATCAAATCCTCTTCTCACTTTCATAACAGACGATCGTGAAAAATCAGTCTTCAGGATAGCTTCCACTATTCAGAAAAGGAAAACAATGAACATTTATCATGGCACGTGATCCGTATGGAATCAAGTGGTTAATTAGGATAAGATGAACAGATCACATGAAAAAAAGTCTAAGCATGGCAGCCAATGAAAGATTACTTCACAAAGAGTTAGGGGGTTGTTTTTTGAAAAGAGGAATGACTTTTACCATTCCAAATGAATACGGAGTCTTCCTTGGAGAAGTGCTAAAACCGATCGACATCACCAAATTCAGCTGGCGAATCGATACCGAAGACTCGAATATACTGTTGATGGCCAAAAAGATGAAGAACTTTTTCCTGAAGGTAAAACAGAAATGGACGGTATAGAACTCAAACACCTCATTGAAAACAAGACGTATTATATGATTTTCGCCGATTTACAAGCATATCCAAAAGGGACATTGACTCATATTAAGACCTATGAAGAATTTATTGAAAGCCAATGCGAGCTTGTTCTTTTAGTGGCCGATTGCTCCTATGTCACGATCTATTGCAAAAATAAGGGAACACTCGAATGGCTATACAAGAATGCAGTTGAATGTGGATTTGAAGACGTGACCTATATCACCGATGAAAATGATGCAAGGACAAGACTGTCTGTTTCGTAACAATAAAACGTGCATCACAAAAACACTATATGCAATCACAGCATATGAAAAAAACAGCCCAATTCGTCCATTGGGCTGTTATTCTTTCTTCTCCTTTTTTTCTGGCAGAACAATCGATGGAGCGCCTGAATTTGTTCCGCTGCCATTATAATAATCTGGGACATCTCCTTGAACGGCTTGAATGGAGACAGGCACGGAGTTTTTGACGACGATGGTTTCTGAGGCGAATGGGATGATGACTCTCACCTTCACCTCAATGAGCACACTAATATCAATCAAGGCATTGTTGATGCCATAAGGCTTAATGTTTTTTTCAACGTCCGTATGCGGGTCACCAATGACACTGAATCGTACAGGCACTTTTGGTCCTAGGTTGGCGATAAGTGCATTTCCGGACGCTTGCCCAAGCGGAATGTTATATATAATGCCGTCATGTCCATCTGTTTGATCCTTTAATGCTTCTTTTGCCTCTTTTTGAAAATTCCCCTTTTCAATGTCCTCTAGATTTTTTTGAAGGTGACGTGACAGGTCAGCCATTGCTTTCGATGTTGCTTGCGCATTGAAGTCGATAGTTGTCACTTTTCCGTTCTCACTGGTATTCATCACAACCATATCCTTCATATTCTCCTGATCATCTGCAAAATCCTGAACAGAATATTGGATAAGATGATTGGCGATTCGTTCTGTTTCTAGTTCAGCAATGTGAATCAACGTTGGTTTAATGGAACGATTGATGAAGAATAGGCTAATGACAGTTGAGAGCACAAAAAATAATATGGCAAGCAGCATGACATAACGAAATGGCAGAGGGCCCTTTTTATAGGGGCGATAACGGCGGTTCAATCTCAATAAAAAATCCCCCCTTCTCCATTACAAGTGTATGCAGACAGGCGGGGGGATAGGAATCATCTGTTCATTTTATTTCACCATTTTTAATAATGCATCTCTTCCAATTGTGCCAGCATGAATGCCGAGCGACTCAGCGGCATATGTCACAGATTCTAAAGGTGCATCTAGCAATTGCTCGATGGTTCTTACACCGACTGCTCTTCCTGCGATGATTCCTCTATCTGCAAGCTTTTCATTTAGGAGCCCGACATCAAGTGCACCGCACATAATATAACCATGCTCATTTGTCACTGCCATGAAATTGGTCTTTGGCAGTTTGACGGTGACGGCTGTAAAGGAATGGCCATCAATTGTAATAGGTGTTAAATTCACCATATCCCTTCACTCCCTTCAACACAATCTATGTGAAGGGAGGGCAAGTGTTGTTAGGCTGGAGCGGATTTCACTTTGCATCCTTCAATCGCCAGCTCAGGACATCACGTAAAAATTCCGGCATAAAATATTCAATGTGTTCATGGTCACGTATATGAGGAAAAAGAGAGCCAAGTGTATACATATCCACTGTGCCAACTGTATAGGACACGTCCTCTTGGATCAGCTCGCCGTTTACATAGACCTCTTTTACTCGTTTGGCTTCGCCCTCTTCTAATGAATAAGTCAAACCGCTGTATAGCATTTTCCCCATCAGTTCGCCTCTAAAGCCAAAGCCTTTGATGCGTAGCTGTTCCATTTTTTCTTCACAGCCACGAGACACTGTTTCGATCAATTGCTTCCCAGTAAGTGTCACCCGAATTGGATTAATGGGATGCGGGCATATCCGGTGAATGTCTTCTCTTGTGACGATGCCAGCCTCTAATGAATCAAGCACCATCCCAGCATTCATCATGCCGATATCTGCCTCGCACCATTCTTTAATGGCATCTGTTAAAAGTTGCGGAAGCTGGGAGTCATCAAACCACTTTGTTTCGAGCTTTGATTTAATGGATGTCACTTTTTCCTGCATGAGTGACTTCGCTCGTCTTTCAGCTTTCTGTAAAGTCGTGATCGCTTCATCGGATTCACTGATCAGCTGATCCACTGATTGCACCGTCGCTTTTTTCTCGATGAGCTCGCTACTCGCTGTGTCAATGGTCAGCTCGACACAGCCAATATAATGCCCATACTTTTCAGCACATGCAAGAAGAACGCCATTATCCATCTCGCCCTGTTCTAAAAGATGATGCGTATGTGAGCCTAAGATGATGTCGATTTCTGGGAAGTCATGGGCTACCTCTCGATCATGGATGATGCCTAGATGGGAAAGAAGAACAATGACATCGGCTTGTCCTTTCACTTCTTGTAGCATCTCCCGTATGCTCTCAAATGGGTCTGTAATGTCCCAGCCCAGCTTTTCATAGACAGGTGTATACGCAATGGTCACCCCTAAGACGGCGATCTTCAGTCCATTTTTCAACGTGATCACTTCATAAGGCTTTGCCCACGATGGTCTTTTGCCTTTTTCAAATAAATTAGATAAAATCACCGGGAATTGCGCGTCTTTGTACAATTGGTCGAGCTGCTCATGAGGCAACGTAATGCCTTCATTATTACCAATTGTGACTCCATCATAGCCAAGCTGATTGAGAAGTTTGACATTCACTTTTCCATAATCCGCTTCTGATACAAGGTTTACTCGATCCATATGATCGCCAATATCAAATAAGAGCATCTGATCGTGAACTTGACGCTTTTCTTCAATATAAGCTGCGATTTTTGGCCAGTTTTCAAAGTGGCTGTGCAAGTCGTTTGTATGATATAACCATAGCTTCTGCAGCATGTTGATCTCTCCCTCAAGTTGTCACTGAACCGTCTCGTTCAAATTGAAAGCCACAGCTCTCATTTAACTAAATAAATCTAACTGCTTCGGCGATAAGCTTGAATACGTCAAATCCAGCAAATCAATCATTTGCTGGCCATTCGCTGCCGCATCTCCGCCTGAGTTATTATTAAATACGACATATACATCTTTCGATTGTTGATGCAGAATGTCGATGTTCTTTTTCCATTCCTTTAGTTCAGCTTCATTATATAAATATAAGTAACGAACTTCACGCCAGTTCTCATGATCTGCCGGGTGAAGCCAGCCTTGTTTATTTCTTCCGTGGAAACGGACCAATGTTTTGTCACGGTGTGTGGCTTTTATGACTGGCGGTATAGACCCTTCTCCGACTTGCGGTTCATCACAGACGGAATGAATCCACCCTTCTTTCTCCATAAAAGATAAGGTTTGTTCATAAAACTCGTCTGAAAACCAAGTTCGGTTTCGGAATTCGAGTGCACAAGGAATGTCCCCCATCTTCTCCTTACACCATCTTAAATAGTGGACGTGCTCCTTTTTGCAATCAAACCATGGTGGAAATTGAAACAGAACCATCGCCAGTTTCCCTGCTCGAATGAGAGGAGTCAGTGAAAGAATAAAGGCGTCAAACATTTCTTCCTTTGAAGCAAACGGGATCTCGCCTCTTTGATGCCCGGTCATACCTTGATATGCTTTCACAACAAATTGAAAGGCGTCTGGCGTATCTTTTATCCATTTTTCATGGTTCCGCTCAGGCTGAACAGCATAAAAGCTTGCATCCAGTTCCACAATGGGAAACGTTGATGCGTAGTGAAACAGCTTTTGAGAGCTGCCGATTCTCGGCGGGTACAGACTGTCATGATCGCCCCAGCCAGTTAATCCGATATAAATCATCTATCTCACCTCTTGCCACTTGCTTGTCTAAACGGATTTTCCCATTGAAAGTCTTTGTTTCTTGGGATACCCATCTTTCTGAAAGAAATTCTTATGTCTACAACATATCATATTTACCCATTTTTCTGAATGAAGATGACTGATGTGACGTGATTTTGCCCTGCCATCTTTTTTGTGATATTACATCACAACTTTCTATCTAAATTGAATGGAGCTGATAACATAAAATTGATATCAGAGACTTTGACAGCGATTGTCCATTTTTTTATTCATCTTCACCAAAGGCTTCAGCTCTAAAAAAAGGAGAATGAGTGGATATGAACATTGTCGATCATCATGTTGAAGCATTGCAAAAAGTGGCCCAAAGAATTCATCAGCCTGTCTATATGATCAATCAGTATGGACGTATTCTTTTCACCTCACCCCAAGGTATGACAAATCCAGATTGGATACAAATGCTCCGCTTGTTTCACAGTACGCAGCAGCATTATTTTTCTATGGTTCATTCAAAAGAAAGCGTTTCTGTTTTCCCTATCTATATAAACGAACAAGCTTATGATTATTTAGTCGTTCCCGCCTTCATTCATCCTCAAGACGACATGGGGCTGCATTTGATAATTGAACAAGCTGTACATGCCATGTCCATTTTGCGCATCAAACAACATGCCATCAAGCAATCCACAGAGCGAGCAAAAAATGAATGGTTTCGCAAATGGATGGAGGGGACGATTTCCTCAGAGCAAGATGTCACCCGCCTGGCACGCATGTTTGGATTAAACACAACGATTCCCTATTTATGTATCGTCTGTCAACTTGATCAGAGCAGTCATTTCACTTGTTTCCTTAAGCAGCAAACCCTTGTAGATGATGTGTTTGCTTTACTTGAAAGCACCCTTTCGCACTATCCATTTCCCTCCTTTCTTTTTGTCAAAGGAGATATCGGCATCTTCCTTATAGAAGAGACTGGCGGCTGGCAGGCAATGAACAAATCGATCTGCTCTTTTTTAAGACAAATGCAGATCCTTATTAAACAGCATGTGAATGCCACTATTTCCTTTGGTGTAAGCTTAAGCGGTTATCTCATCACCGATCTGCCAAAAGGATTCAGTGAAGCTGCCCATGCTCTGCAATCAGGCCAGCTCTCATTACGAGCTGAATATATTCAGTTCTATCAAGCAAAAGATGTGTCAGATTTACTGAAGCTCATCCCACCAAAAGATTTAACAACATTCTATGAGCGGTATCTCCACCCATTATATGAACAATCACAAGTCGATCCAAACCTTCTCCACACCTTATCTGTTTATGTCGAAACACATTGCCATATTTCAGAAACAGCCAAACGTTTATCTGTTCATCGCAACACCGTGATATATCGACTGGAGAAATGTGAAGAACTGCTCCAGATCAGCCTAAAAGATCCTGACGCAACATTGCGCTTGCGATTAGCTTTGCGTATTCAAAAGCACCTTTCATCCGATTCCAATTGAATCTTTTTTTCTTACGCCTCATATATTTTGGAGGAGAAGTGTGAATGACAAGGAGTGGTGTCAAATGGATGAGGAGATTCGTCACATCCCGCAACCGATTCGAGACGATGGGGCCGGCGCAACCGATTTAGGCCCGCGAGACGTTCTGCGCGATATGGAGAACCCAGATATGTTCGTTCCCCCTAAAACAGATGCGGGGACGATTCCTAATTTAAAATTTTCATATTCTGATACACATATGCACTTGAATCATGGCGGCTGGTCGAGGGAAATTACCGAGCGAGAGCTGCCTGTTTCAACAACGATTGCTGGTGTAAACATGCGGCTTACGCGCGGAGGTGTTCGTGAGCTTCATTGGCATAAGCAGGCGGAATGGGCATATATGATTTTAGGCAAAGCCCGGATCACATCTGTAGATGCAAAAGGACGGAATATGATCGCTGATGTAGAAGAAGGAGACTTGTGGTATTTCCCACCCGGTATTCCGCACTCCATTCAAGGTCTTGAGGATGGCTGTGAGTTTCTCCTTGTGTTTGATGATGGTGCTTTTTCTGAATTTGATACGTTCACCATCACAGACTGGTTTGCTCATACACCAAAAGACATTCTTTCTGCTAATTTCGGCGTGCCAATCAAGCTGTTTGATCACATTCCACATAAACAACGCTATATGTTTCAAGGCTCTTCACCGGCATCCATTGAAAGCCAAACAGTCTCTGATCCATACGGCGGCATCAAACCGCCATTTACCCACCAGCTCCTTCGTCAAAAACCAATCGTGACCTCTGGTGGAACCGTGCGAATCGTCGACTCACGCAATTTTCCAGTATCTAAAACCATTGCTGCTGCACTTGTGGAGGTAAAACCTGGCGGGATGAGAGAAATGCACTGGCACCCGAATAATGATGAGTGGCAATACTATTTAACCGGTACAGCCAAAATGACGGTTTTTGGAGCAGGCGGGACAGCTCGCACCTTTAATTACAGAGCAGGTGATGTTGGTTATGTTCCTTTCGGAATGGGGCATTACATACAAAATATTGGGCAAACGAGCCTTTGGTTTCTAGAAATGTTTAAAAGCGATCGATTTGCTGATATTTCATTGAACCAATGGATGGCCTTAACCCCTCCTCAATTAGTGAAGGAGCATTTGCATGTAGACGATGCATTGATTCATGCGCTGCATAAAGAAAAATCACCAGTCGTGAAGTATGAGCGATGACGAAAAAAACCGATCCATTTGTGCTGATCGGTTTTTTCTATGCTGTCTTTACGATACGGCATGGGAATGTTGCTGCGCTTTTTTCGCCCATAAAATAGAAGCAATGAAACTCATACAAAGCACCAGCGTTCCAAACATAAATGGCAGCTCAATATTCACATCAAATAAAATACCCGCAAGACTTGGCCCGACGATATTCGCAAGGCTCATAAAGGAGGTATTGAGGCCGCCTGCTACCCCCTGCTGATTCCCTGCCATTTTAGATAGTAATGTATTGAGGGCTGGGCGAACAAACGAGGTGGCCGATAAAAACAAAATGGAGCCCGTAAAAATCAGCCAAAAGGAAGGGGCAAAGCGGCAGGCGATCAGCATAAACGCCGCAGCTAAAAGGGCATACCGGACGACACGCATTTCGCCAAATCGTTTCACAAAGGTATTCACTAAAGCACCTTGAACGATGACACCCGCAAGTCCAGCTACCGTAATGACAAATGCAATATCCTTCGGTGTAAAGCCATGTTTTTGGTCCACATATAAGCCAAAGATCGATTCAAAATGAATGATTCCGAAATTCAAAACAAAGGCCAAGATAAACAAAAAACCGTATGGTGTTTTTAAAGCCTGAATCATCTGCGTAAAAGGATTGAAATGAAGCTCTTTATTCAATCGTGCTTCTTCCTGCTTTTCCTTTGTTAAAGTTTCAGGTAAGAACAAGAAAGACAACAGCGTCGACAGGGCTGCAAAGGAACCAGCGATGAGGAAAGGAAAAGCAATCCCAAACTCAACCAAATAACCCCCAACACCCGGTCCAATGACAAAGCCTAACGTCATTGCTGCACTAAATAGCCCCATTCCTTTCCCTCGATCCTTCTCACTTGTGATATCAGCGATGTATGCAAACATGGCGGGCATGAGTAAAGCTCCGGCAGCACCACCAAAAAACCGAGACACAAACAGCATCCAAAGCTGATCCGCAAATGCAAAAATAAACTGGGCAATCGTAAAGCCGGCAATCCCAGCAATAATCAATTTTCTGCGTCCAAATCGATCAGTCAGCGCTCCAGCGACGGGTGATAAAGCAAATTGTGTGAGGCCAGTTGCAGCAACGAGGAAACCAAGTGTTTTCCCAGTTGCGCCAAAGGCTTCAATATAACTTGGCATGACAGGAACGATCAGACCAAATCCAAGCATGGCAATAAAAATATTGAGCATCAAAATGTACAATCTGCCCATTTTTTTCATATTAAAACCTCTTTCTTCAAAATAAATGAAAATGATGACAAAAATGATAAGAACTTCTTCAGTATAGCGATATCGCTCTCTATAAGTCTAGTTTTTCAAAAAACAGCGTTTTTTCCCAAATAAAAAATACCCGCTGGTGGCGAGTATTTTGAGAATCCCTTTTTTATTCAGCTTGTTCATAGATGGAAAGAGCCGCCTGTAACCCAGCGCCACAATTGATGGCTGCGCCGTATTTCATCAAGATGGCTTCAAGGCCTGCTAAAACAAATAGAATATTTTCCTTTCGGCAGCTATAGCCCATTGAGCCAATTCTCCATATCCGTCCTGCAAGAGGCCCAAATGAACTCGCAATTTCAATTCCAAAATGATGAAGAAGATCAGCCCGGACCGTTTCTCCGTCGATATCACTTGGAATGACGATACACGTCACGACCGGCATTTTGCAGTCTGGATCACCAAATAATTCAAGCCCCATCGCTTCAAGTCCTGCCATTAAAGCCTTTTCATGAAACAAGTGGCGCTGAAAACGTTCCTCCAGACCTTCCTCTAGCACAAGTCGAACCCCTTCTCTCAGTGCATAAAGCATCGTTGTCGCTTCTGTATGATGATTTAACCGCCTCGGGCTCCAATAATCTTGCAGCTGGCTTAGATCAAAGTAATTGCTTTTGATTGGAGAAATGTCTACCTGTTTTTGCAGTTCGTCCTGTGTTGCAATCCCTTTTTCTACTTTCTTTCTCGATTGTACGACGTCAGCCACTCGTTCATTATATGTGATCGGTGACATCCCTGATGGAACAGACAAGCATTTCTGCGAGCCCCCAATTGCCGCATCGATTTTCCATTCGTCTACCTTGACCTCGACACCACCAATTGTCGCCACAGCGTCTACAATAAAAAGCGCATCAAGCGCTCGGCATGCTTCACCAATTTTCTCAAGCGGCTGTAATCTTCCGGTAGATGTTTCACCATGAACCATCGCAACAATTTTCGGCTTGACTTGATGCATCTCTGCGATGATGTCGTCTTGCTTAAAAACCGTTCCCCATTCACATTCCATTGTATGTACCTCAGCACCATAGCGCTGTCCAATTTCAATCAGCAAATGACCGAAGCGTCCAAAGACCGGAACAAGCATCACATCTCCGGGCTCGATCACACTGGCAAGCACAGCTTCAAGTCCTGAGCGCGACGTTCCATCAATTGGATAAGCCCATTCATTTTCTGTTTGAAAAAGTGATCGTAATAAGGTCATCGTTTCATTCATGATCTCTGTAAATGCAGGATCAAATTGACCAAGAATTGGTGTACTCATCACTCGAAGGACTCTCGGATCTACTTCGACAGGTCCTGGTGTCATAATGGTTCTAGTAGGTGTGTGTAGTTCTTTCACGTTATCCATCCTCTCCCTTGCTGTGTCCATCCTTATATGCCCACTTATACAGCAATGCTGATAAAATAGCAATCTCTTTTCTTACGAATTGGTTACATAAAATTTACGATAAATCCATTTATTTCTTTATGGCAATATGATAGAACTAAAGAGTATACATTCCCTATGAAGGAGGAAATAGAATGAAAAGATCTTTATTTGGAACTGTGGCCGCCGGAATTATGATTTTCGGTACATTTGCCGCTCCGCTGCCTCCCGCTGCAAATGCTCAAGGCTTTACTCTGAATGAACCGAGTCAAACCATCACCTTTTCCCCGTTACAGCTACAAACCGAAACATCTGCTCAACATGCGAAAACAACTGCTTCAAGTCAAATTGATTCCTATTACCAATCTGCTGCTGGCAAATCTGGGCCTGCTCTTAAGAAAGCATTACACGATATTATTGATGATCATACGCAGCTATCCTACAGCCAGGTTTGGGATGCATTAAAGAAAACGGATGAAGATCCAAAAAATCCAAGCAATGTGCTCTTGCTCTATAGCGGTATCTCCAGGTCAAAGCAAGCAAATGGAGGAAACGTGGGACAGTGGAACCGGGAGCATGTGTGGGCTAAATCTCACGGCAATTTTGGGACGAGCCAGGGACCTGGTACAGATCTCCATCACCTTCGGGCAACAGACGTACAAACGAATAGCACACGAGGAAATTTAGATTTTGATATAGGCGGAAATGAATACAAGGGAGCGCCGGGCAACTTCTACGACAGCGACTCATTTGAACCTCATAGCCGGGTGAAAGGAGATGTAGCAAGAATGCTCTTTTATATGGCCGTCCGATATGAAGGCGATGACCGCTTCCCAGATTTAGAATTGAACAACAAAGTGAATAATGGAAGCGCCCCTCTTCACGGCAAAATGTCTGTCCTATTGAAATGGCACAAGCAAGATCCAGTCGATCAAATCGAACGGAATCGTAACGAAATCATCTATCAAACGTACCAGCACAATCGCAATCCTTTTATTGATCACCCTGAATGGGTAAGCGATATTTGGGAATAAAAAAGAGAGGCACTGCTATGAACAAGCAGTGCCTCTTTCCATTACTATCTCTATAAAAGATGATCATACAACATCAAACACACTTCTCATCTTATAAAGATTCTGATCATTATGTTATGTTTATTCCCCAAATTTACTAATAATAATTCTTTCTACATTGCGATCTAAACAGAAAAATTCTATTTTGATATCATGCTTTGAATCCTTATAGCCTAAAATTTCATATCCCTGATCGTCATTTCTACGATAATAGTTTTCACCTAGATAATCATAGATATCTTTTTTAGTTGAATGAATATTTAGTGTGTTGTTTATATTACTTTGATTATTTTCTAAAGAGATTGCCACTATTTCTTTTCTATTATTCACTTTGAAATAATTTGAATTTGAAGTTTTAATCCACTCGTTTTCACTATAGTTTCTCTTTATTAATCCCAACTTCAATTCTCCCACCTTTAATTCAGTAAGATTTGTACTTTTTACTTTAAGAAAAGAGATGTGGTTTTTAAGTGGTTGAATGAAGAACAAGCCAATGATGATGATGAAAATAAAGATGATATATATGATAATTTTTTTCATATCAGTTCCTTCCATAAATGATTATATAATGAAACAATATAACATAAATATCATATTTAAATTTACTGTACAAATATTTAAGAAAAATCTAATCTAATAAAAAAACACCTTGCATAAGGTGTTTTTTTACTTTAGCGGACAGACGAGACAATAATCAAGGCTCTCTGATTTTTTCTCAAGCTTATAATACATACAGCAAGTCTTTCGATTTGATGTGTCTAGCAAACTTTCATCTAAATTTAAGCTGTGCTGAAAAGGATTTTGCTTCGCTCCGAAAAGATCACCCGATGCCTTCTTCAGAAACAAATAATCCTCCCGTACGCGCTCTTTCATTTTAGGCTCTTCCGTTTCTCGCATCATGCTACGGTAAAGAGAATTGATACGTACCGCTACATTTTCCCATAAAATCGAATACGGAAGTCTTGAAGTACGTTTCAATACATCTAAAAGAGGTGTGACACACTGCGTAAATAGCATGCGGACGACCTGTTCTCTCCACTCATGACGATCTCCTTCTAACTGAACAAATGAACAGAGCGTTTCATCTAGCTCAATTTTACGATCTTCTCTAAAGACACACGCCTCTGGTGAAAACCGGTAGACAGCATCATACATTGTCATCAAGTACAAAGTAGAACTAACAGCTAAATAGGCATAGCGTTTTGAAAACATGGACGCCGCCACTGCTATATTCGGTGCATGCATCGCTTCCTTTTCAGCTTCTAATAAACGTCTGATAGATGCTTCTGAAAAAAGCGCAGCCAGTGTGCGATCAGATGTCATTGGTCCATTTGTGATGTGTACCCCGAAATCAAGTAATTCTCTCTCAACCCACTCTGGCTTCATATCAAAACCCCCATCTTTCGTTTAACGATTTCGCTGTTGATATAACAAATAAATAAAGAACGGTGCACCAATTGCCGCCGTAAAAACACCTGCCGGGACATCTAACGGGAGAAAAGCCGTTCTCGCAACTAAGTCTGCCAGCATCACGAGAATACTTCCAACAAGCGCAGATGCTGGAACAAGCGCAATAAAGGAACGACCGATGATCATCCTTGCCACATGTGGCGCCATCAGTCCGACAAATTCAATACCACCTGCGAATGCAACGGCAATACCGGCTAATGTCACACTCATCAGTAGAAAGAATAACCGCTTCGCCTGAACCTTGACCCCGAGACCTGTTGCAAGATCATCTCCAAGCTCCTTCACATTCATCGTTCTTGCCAGCACCATGACAATCGGTAAAATAATCAATACCCAAGGAAGCATTGCGATGACGTCCTTCATTGTAGAACCATATAAACTGCCCGTCAGCCAGATGTATGACTTGGTCGTGGTCATCGTATCGCTGAGCACAAGAGTAAACGTCACACACGCCTTCATAATGGCGGAAATCCCAATCCCCATCAAGACGAGCGTGATCGGCTTGACGCCTTTTTTCCATGAAAGCAAATAAATCAGACATGAGACGGCAAACGCCCCTGCAATCGCCCACAAGGATTGATACGCAATAGGCACAGTGCCCATCCAAAAGACGATGAACATAATGGCGCCAAACGACGCACCGCTCGTAATTCCTATGATGTCAGGCGATGCAAGCGGATTTCGAATGAGACCTTGTAAAATAAGCCCCGATACCGCAAGTGCCGCTCCCACTAAAACCGCAAGCAGGGTCCTTGGAATCCTCAACGTATTTAATACAAACGTATTTCCCTCGCCTTGTCCGAAGATATGCAGCAGCACATCAGTAGGCGGAATAAAGCGGCTGCCCATACAAAGGCTCAGAATAAATAAACCAAAGGCAACGCCTGTCAATAATAGTAAAATCAAAAACGTCCGCTTTGAAAATTGAAATGAAATGCGCCCGCCCTTTGAACGCACTGTATATGTTTTAGCCACCTGTCTTCAACCCCTTGCGCACGAGATAAACAAATAGAGGCGCTCCTGCAATTGCCGTCATGACACCAATCGGTACTTCCTGCGGCATGATCAGAAAACGAGCGGCAAGATCTGCGACAAGTAAAAGCGACGCCCCTACAACGGCACAATACGGCAGTACCCAGCGGTGGTCAGGTCCAACAAGCTTTTTCACAATATGCGGCACAAGAAAACCAACAAACCCAATGGATCCTGCGACAGCGACGGAACCTCCTGCTAAAAAGACGACAAGTACCCCCATCGTGATTTTCAGCAGCAGTGTACGCTGGCCAAGCCCTTTTGCAATATCATCACCCGATAAAAGGACATTGATCGAGCGGCCAAGAAGCAGCGCCACCACAGTCGCCCCAAGAATATAAGGCAGCACAGGCAGCAGCATATCTATACTTCTTCCTGACACTGAACCAGCCATCCAGAACAGGATGCTTTGAATGGACTGTTCATTCACGATTAAAAGTCCTTGAGTAAAGGACGCAAACAGAGCAGATATCGCAGCACCTGCGAGTACAATTTTGACCGGTGTCAGTCCGTCTCTTCCAATGGAGCCTAGAAGAAAGACGAGCATACCTGCAATGGCAGCGCCTAAAAAGGCCGTCCACATATAACCTGTTAACGACTCGGTAGAAAAGAAAACAATCGAAATCACAATAAAAAAGAGTCCACCTGCATTAATACCTAAAAGATCTGGTGCAGCCAGCGGATTTCTCGTCAATGCCTGCATGAGTGCACCTGAAATCGCTAGACTTGATCCAACAACCGTCGCAATTAAAGCTCTTGATAATCTGGATGTCATGACAATCACACTGTTTGGATCTGACTCATCAAACTGAAGAAACGCATGGATGGTGGCTTTGAGGGAAATTGAGGTTTGCCCAAGAGAAATACTGAGCATAAAAAAGACCAACATCAACACGATGAATCCAGCAAATAGCAGTGCCTTGCTCGAATCCTTTTTTAATAAACTTCTCATCTGATTCCCGCTTTCAATCTGTTATGGAAAAAGGAGAAAATGGTTTTTCACATTTTCTCCTCTGCTACACTTATTTATCAAGCCCTAGACGATCATAAATATCATCAAGCATCATGTTTGCAGCGGTGATACCGCCAGCCATGTTCCAAGTGATTTCATCGACTTTATGCACTTGTTTCGCTTTCACTGCGTCAAGCTGCTTCCATAAAGGATGACTTGTCCACTCTTTATATGCTTTTTCAACTGCTTTATCCTGATCATCCATGAAGTAATAGATCACATCTGCATCCATTTGTGGAATGCTCTCTTTGTCTGTAAGTGTAATGATATCTTGCTTTTTATCTTTGACATTTTTAGGACCTTCAAAGCCTAGCTCTGTTAAAATTGAACCTGCAAACCCAGTTTGATAGATTCTTGCATGATCTGCACGGAAGTTCACCACAGACACACTCATTGGCCAGTTTTTAATGTCTTTCTTTGCTTTTTCTTTGAAGTCAGCGACACGGTCATCCCACTTCGTCAGCAATTCTTTCGATTTGTCTTGCTTGTTTAACGCTTCACCCATTAAATTCACTGTGTCTTTAAAAGTGAACACTGTTTCTGTTGCAACAGTTGGAGCGATTTCTTTCAGCTGATCAAAAATTTGCTCGTGACGGATTTTTGATGCAATGATCAAATCTGGCTTCAGCTTTTCAATTTCTTCTAAGTTTGGTTGTGTTTCCTGCCCAACAATTTTGACACCCTTTAAATCATCTCTTAAATATTTATACGTAGGTGCTTCAAGCCAAGATTCTACAACACCCACTGGTTTAATGCCCATAGCGACGGCTGCATCAGTTGCTCCTTGATACAACGTCACTACACGTTTAGGCGATCCTTTAATTTCAGTTGAACCGATAGCGCTTTCAACGGTTCTTGTTTTCTCATTACTATCTGACTTGCCTTCGCTGCTATTACTGCCACAAGCCGCAAGTAATACGATGGAGAGCACAACTAGTAGCGACCAAAAAGATTTTTTGAACATGTACCTCACCTATCCATTCTATATGTAGTCATATCGTTTGATAACGATTCTCATTATCACACTATGATTTTATCATAGAAAAGGATGGTGTCAATGTAAATTTTTAAGAAAAAGGTAGAGTGTTGACTAGTTGTTCAGGTTAAATGGAACTTTTCCACATTTGGATGGTACGCCCAATCTTTTTTCCCGATTCTAGTAAAATGGACAAATGAGTATGGTTTTCTATCACTTGGTAAACAGATTGATTTTTCACCTGCTGATTTGGAAGCGCCAGATATGGATGAAATTTGTCTACGTCGTATAACTCATCCTCGCTTCCAACAAACATGCCATAAGGCTGGTCCAGCCTTGCAAATTGTTTTTGAGGTGCAGATGGCGTTAAGGCAAGAGACATATTGATGGTAATGCCTGTTAAAAGAAGTGGATCTTGTGCAATCACCCATGCTGGGTAGTGAAATCGTACAGCTTCTGAATGCCCCATCAGCCTTCCTTTTGTCATCGCAGATAGCACGAATTTCCAAACTTGAACTGTGGCAAAAGGGACTTGATTAGACTTCGCTGTGTCAGATTTGTAGCCAAATTCAGGAGCAATAAAAAAGTAACCGTCTACTTTTCTTTTTTCATCCCAAGATAGATATTGAAGCAGCAATCCAGCTCCAGAGGAATGACCACAAAGATAAAGTGCTCCTTCGTGCTGCTGTTTGATGACATCCACAACTTGCGAAATATCTTGCCACACGTCAGTGACTTTGGGTGTATCCCCCTTCTTTCCTTCAGAATATCCGTGGCCTCTCAAATCCAGCAAAAACACATTCACGTGAAAATCATGTTGCAATGTATAGGCGATATGCTCATAACCAGCCAAGCTGTGAGCGCCTCCACCATGAATGATGATCACATTGGTCTGCGTGTTTGTTTCTGATAAAAACGGATAATAAGCAAGACGTATGCCGTCATGTGATTGAATGAACTGTCTTTCTGGAATAGCTACAGGAGCTACTTCCTGCATACTTGTAAATGAGAACGGTTCTGTTTCGTTCATAATTAACTTTTGATCCTCCAATTAGACACGAGAATGGCTAGAGCATTGCTGGCCATCCTCATGTTCGCATCCTATTTTGTCATATCCCTCAAAGGGAACGTCTTACTCTCAATAATAGCGACAATTTGTTTTAACGCTTGGTTCGCTTCGGGAATAGGGAAGACAGGAAAGACGTGATTCATTTTTGGGTATTCGATATAGTTGATGGGAACACCCTGCTTGTCTGCCATCTCTTTGAATTTCCGGGCATCTGGGAGAAAGAATTCATGAGTGCCAATAAAAACAGAAATTCGTCCTAACGATTTGATTTCTCCATAGATTGGACTGATCAAATGATGTGTTTCATCTGTATCACCTGCATAGGCTTTGCCCGATTCAATTAGTAAATCTAGGTTGAGCATTGGCTCTTTTGGAACCATTTTAGCGATATCAGGATTACTTAATGTCACATCAAGCCATGGTGATAATAGAATCAAGTTTCCAGGCTGCGGAAGACCTTTTTTTGCTAAGTATTGAGCAAAGGCCAACGATAAACCGCCGCCAGCAGAATCACCCATGATGACGATTTTTTCTGGTGTTCCTTTTTCTAAAAGAGCTTGGTAAACTGGGAGAACACTCTCGATTGCATCCATATACTGATGATTCGGTGCTTTAGGATAAACTGGCACATACACCGTACTATTTAATTGCTTCGTCAATCGATCCAAGAAACGCCAATGCCATACGAGCGGCTGCTCAATATAGCCTCCTCCATGTAAAAATAGCACCTGATGATCATCTGGCTGCACATCTGATTTCAACATGTACGTATCGACTGAAAACATGCTGCTTTTGGTGATGTGATATTTCTTTTTCAACTTCTCAGGCAGCACATAAGGTAATTGATTCGCCATTCTTCGTTCTTCTAAATACCCCTCAACATTTAGTTTCTTCTTTGTAAGTACAAGTAACCATTCAACAAACAAACTTTGAATACTTCGCATACGATCGACCCCTATAGATAGAATGATGACAATCAATGTCTAGGAAAAGAATGGTTTCTCTTTTTCTAAAGCATAACATAAGAACTTGTGAATCCGTTAACTGCTTTGGACAGAATACTTTTTCTATACATCTATTCATTTATGAACACCTGTCTATTTGTATTATATTTTCTAGATCCATCATCATCAATTGTCAATCTTTCAATCAATGTTCATTAATCAACACATATTCAAAAACTGTTCATTTAAACACAAAAAAGACGAGTGTTGACCACTCGTCCTTCTTCTTCCTCACTTCACTTCCTCATGCTCATGAGCAGTATCTCTTTTGCTCGCGATAAAGAGTGCACAGGTCATCGCAAGAATGGCCAGTGCCCACCAGAATGTCGATACGGCCTGTTCATGATCAATGATAATCAAACGGATGACAGCTGTGATGCCAATATAAATAAAATAGCGCAGCGGAAAATGAAAATTGGATTTAAAGTATTTAATAATTAAGGCAATAAACTCAAAATACATAAAGAAGATCAGCAGCTCGCCAAGCATTCCATAATAGCTTTCTCCTTTGTTAAACACTGTTTTATAGACGAATTGTACGATGTACCATGTTTCACTAATTAAGAGTACGCTTAGCGCAATCGCTAGAAAGAACAAACAGATATTCAGAAGGGCTTGCAGAAGATCAGGTACCTTTTGGAAATTGTTGAATCGTTTCATCAGATTGTTTCCCCATTCCATGATGTTGTTTTTGCTCTCTACATTTTGGTATTCCAAAATCGCAGCACGATGTAGTAGGTATCGTTCTTTTCTACACTTTCAAACTGTCCATGCATTCGGGACATCATCCGCTTGATGCTTCGTTCTCCGAGTCCATTGCTTTCCGGGATGATGTCTGTCTTTTTTATCGCATTGCTCACATGGATTTCAAAGACATCTTGGTCGGATAAAAAAGTGATCTGAATGTTCTTTTCAGGATCTGCGTATTTACGTAAATTTGACATCACATTATCAAACACTCTGCCAAGTTCCTCGACGTTTACGTTCATATAGCTATCCGGCATTTCGCCTACAATATGGACCGTGAAATTCTCCTGATGCAGCAGGGCGACCTGATCTGATAGAAGATCATAAATCACTTCTTTCACTGCAACGGTTTCAAGCTCTGACTCGTGCTCTTTATCTAGCAGGAAATAGGCAAATAGATTGTCAGACAGATTCTTTAATTGCAGGGCTTTTCCATACGCACTCGCTATATATGGCTCCTTGCGGGTATCCGCTAGAGCCTCCTCTTTTTTCGCAAATTCCAGATTCATGATGAGTGATGTCAGCGGGGTCCTCATATCATGCGACATTTCGGTCACCAAACTGCGGCTCTCTTCCTGCAGATCATCAATGGCGTGAAGCTTGTCCAAAAAGGCTGTTCTTAAATCCTCAATGCTCTTTGCAATCATGGCCAACTCATCATGCCCCTTCACTGTCATCTCATAATCGAGCTCACCGCCTTCAAGAATATGAATCTCTTCACGGATCGTTTGCAAGTAACGCAGACTTCGGCGAATGCCAACAAGCACAATCAGGAGAAAAATGAGTGTTGCACCAAGCAGTTCTAGTGTAAAGGCGAGATCGTGATATCGAGAGGAGTAAAACCCGTCTACCATAACCCTACCTTCTCCATCGCTAAATTGAACCGGGTAAGAATGACGCTTTGCGTAGTCGGTCACCTTTTCTTTCCCATAGGCCGATTCGTCAGCGGCAGAGTAAATCGAGTCATATTGAAGCACTTCATCCTTGTAAACAGTGAGATTAATATAATCTTTTTTTTTCACCCACTCACCGAATGCTTTTCGATCCGTTGAAGTCAGCTCATGTTCTGAAACGTAACGGCTGAATGTTTGAATGTATCTGGCGGATTCTTCCTTATAGTACTCATCCGAACTCAAATATCCTTCAATCAGGTGATCTGTGATCTTTTGCAGTGTCAAAAAGACAACACCACTTACGATAGCAGCGACCAAAATGAGCAGTGACAGCTTTTTGGTCAGCGTATATTTACGATGTGCCAAACCGGTATCCTCTCCCCCATTCTGTTTTGATATACACGGGACGAGCCGGGTCATCTTCAATTTTGGCACGCAGCTTTCGGATATGCACCATGACCGTATTGTTTGAACAATAAAAATAAGGCTGGCCCCACACGCTTTCATAAATATTTTGAGCAGAAAATATTTTGTTTCGTTTGTTCATGAGCAGTTTTAATATCCGATATTCTAAATCAGATAACTTGATTTGCTGCCCATTTTTCCACACTTCATTAAATTCTTCACTCACCTTCAGGCTACCGCCAACTAAATAGGTTTCTTCCTGTTCCTTTTTTTCCTGATAGATGGTATATCTGCGCAATTGCGCCATGACCCTAGCGTGAAGCTCCTCTTCTGAAAAAGGTTTTGTCATATAATCATCTCCGCCAGCGAGTAGTCCTTCGGTTTTATCCCATGTACTAGATCTGGCGGTCAAAAATAAAATTGGCACATTTGAGGTGGCTCTTATTTGCTGGCACGTTTCGATCCCAGAGATACCTGGCATCATAACATCCAAAATCACCAAATCAAGCGAATCATCTACAACATACAATGCCTGCTTGCCATTCATAGCTCTCAGCACCTCATACCCTGCACGTGTCAGAGATTCCTGCAAAAGATCACCGATCTCCTGATCATCCTCTACAACTAATATTCGATGGGTCATGTCTCAATCACCTCATCCTTCATGATGTTCATTCTTATATGTTATTACTATATATCATCTAGCTATGTGAAAAGATACACCATAAATCTTAAGTGTTTATGAATATGATCAATTGCCATCAAGTTGTCACATTTATTTTCAAAAAATTGGATCTTCATAAATGATTAAGAATTGACCTGTATATTGATTCATTGAAGGATTTATCTTTAGATCCAATACACGAAAAGGAGCATAGATATGAATGTAAACAAGGTAGAACACGGACAACCAATGAGTCTCAAAGAACGGGTACATTTCTTGGACATCGTACGAGGATTCGCCTTAATGGGGATTATTTTGGTCAACTATTTTTTGATTGTGGATTCGGTCAAGGGATTTGAGATGGAGTCTAATGATGGTTTTCACCACATTGTGAATTGGTTTGCCTCGGGGAAATTCATTACGTTATTTTCTTTTCTATTCGGGGTTGGTTTTATGATATTTATGGATCGAGCCGCTCAAAAGGTGGACAGCCCGAACAAGTTGTTTGCTCGCAGATTAACCATTCTCTTAGGGATCGGTCTTCTGCATGTCACGTTTGTATGGATTGGAGATATTTTAACCTATTATGCTGTCGCGGGCTTTTTACTGCTTTTCTTTTACAAACGCACAGCCAAAACCATCCAGTACTGGCTCATCACACTCTTTGTGATTCAATTGCTCACGCCTCTTTTCACCATGCTGCTCAATACCATCAGTACAGGATCATCAGGCAAGCCGGATTTTGCCGATTTTGAATTGACCAGTCACAACAGTCTGACTTATTTAGCATCGATAGGTGACCGGTGGACGGATATGTTCACGATGGCTTCGAGCTCATTTTCCACCGTCTATTCCATGTTCTTCATGTTTTTACTTGGTGTGTATTTTGTGAAAATGTCGTTTTTCAAAAACATGGAGACGAAAAAAGCGATTTGGAATCGTATCTGGATGATTTGTACAATTGCTTTTCTTATCACACTAGCCAGTACAATTATGACGGCGGTCAACTCTTTTGGAAATACGCCATGGATGAACATTGTCTCTGCACTTGAGCAAAACGGCGGGTTGACTGGCAGTATGTTTTATATGAGTTCACTTGCGATGCTGTTTCTGCACATTCCTCAGCTGCGAGGTGCTTTAATGGTGTTCACCAAAGTCGGACGAATGTCCCTGACCTGTTATTTACTTCACTCCATTATTGGAACAATGCTATTTCTCAAGTACGGAGCTGGACTTGCCGATCATCTTTCACCGGCTGGCACGTTCTTCATGGCTATTGGCGTGTATGCCTTCCTTGTCCTTTTCAGTACGTTATGGTTAAAGCGATTTAAGTCTGGACCGATGGAATTTATCTGGCGTCAGCTGACGTATGGAAAGGTCAATGACCAATCGAAAACAAATACATTTCAGGCGGCGAAGTAGAAGTAATAGAAAAAAGGCGAATTACGACAGTTCGCCTTTTTTCATGTGTTAAGTTTTTTGTGATTCAGATACAATCCGTTCATTTTATATATTGATCCATCATTTCTTGCAATTGAGTCAAATAACTCACTTTTAATTCATCTGGATATTCAATTTTTACATGTTTCCCAAATGAGATCAAATAGTGAGTCATATACGATAATTCTTCTTGGTTGTACCCACCCACTATATAAGGCGTATCATCAATGGTCTCCAATCTCATATTCGGATAATGATTCTTCAAAAACTTTTCTTTCCCTTGTTCCGTTAATCGACATTTAAAAGAGATATCATGATAGGTTTTTTCGTACTCGAGCTGCAGTGCTTTTAATGCTTCTTTCGTCAATGTGTCTTTCGTTTCTTCTTCGATCATCATGTCCGTCATACAATCACATCTGTAGATGCCCCACTTTTTATTCTGAACATCATATGCTTCGGTGAACCAAATCCCATTTCGATAAAACAACTCAAGAAATTGTAGCCTGATCCTTTTATGTTCATATTGAGTGTATGTCATCTTCACAATTTGATCTTCCATCATTGCCTGCAATATCAAATCCAAATGATTTTGTTCACTTACTGGCGCAACATGATAGTAATGAATGACATCCAACGTCTCCGTGATCCTTTGTTTTCTCTCATCAGACATTGTAGCAAACAGTTTTTGGCGAATTTGTGAGTAAGACTTTTTAAATGGTGTTGCTGACAACAGATCTAAGGCTTTAAGGGCGAAAAAAATGGCTTGAACTTCATCTATTTGAAAATAGATCGGAACCAATGGAGATTGATTCACGAGCCGATATCCTCCATGTCTGCCATTTTCAACATAAAAAGCTAAGCCCATGGACTCTAGCTCTTCCATATCTCTTAAAGCCGTACGTTTAGAAATGCCGAATTCCGATTCTAAATCCTTTAACTGAAATGAGTATTTATCACTTAAAAAAATAAGCTCTTGGTTTAAGCGTTCTGATTTTTTCATTTGATTTTCCTTCTGAAAAAGGTGACATCTTTTGTCATCTTTATATTTTATACTCAGTTTATCAAAAGAAAAGGAGCATGCATATGAAAACATTCATTATTAACGCACACCCTGATTTCACTCATCGAGAAAGTTATTCAAGTAAACTGCAAACACTATTTTTAAAGCAGTTTAAAGAAAGATTTCCTTATGAGGAACCTACCATTTTACATTTATATGGAACTGAAATTCCCCGTATCGAAAAAGAACAGCTACTAGGTATTTGGGAAAAGCAAGCATCTGAACAATCATTAACAGCTGCGGAGGAAAAAATCGCCGCTGCTTCATCTGCTTTATTGGCCCAATTCAAAGCACATCATCGAATCGTGATTGTATCACCTGTTCATAATTTCAATGTGACGTCACGTATGAAAGATTATATAGATAATATCTTTATTGCTAGAGAAACATTTAAATATACAGAAAATGGTTCAGTTGGTCTGATGACTGACGATTATCGTGTACTTTTGCTTCAAGCAAGTGGCTCAATTTTCACAAATAACGATCGGTACACACCACTGGAATTTTCACATCATTACCTAAAAGAAATATTTCAAAACTTGATGGGGTTTCATCAATTTCATATTGTCCGGGCACAAGGAACAGCGATTTTAGATCAAAAAACTATCTTACAATCTGCATCTGATGATATGACGAAAACCTTTGATGCGTTTTATGCACCTCGTTAATCTCTATTTTTTCAAGACCCAGAACGAAAAATTTTGCTCTCTTGTCATCAATCTTATTTTTTCGTTTTGGGGTGACTCCTATCTGCTAGTACAAATATTATTGATGACTAATGCTGCCGTTTCACTCGGATGGCTAAGAGGGAAATGGTGGCCATACGGAACAAAATCAACCTTCCCAAGATGCGATGGCGCAGAATATCCTCTGTCATACTCCCCCCAAATCATGTGTAAGTTATCCTTTGTAACTTCTTTAAAGTCACCTTGATCGGTTTTCAGTAATAAATGGTTAAGCTGAACCGTCGTATTTAAAATTCTAGGAGAAGTAAAGCTGTTTCTGATTTTTTCAATATAATGTTTAGGGATGCTCTCCGTGCTTTCAAACAAACCATTACTTAATAAATAACGCTCTATCATATTAGGAGTTGCTAATTTTAAAGACCATTTGTTCATCCATTGTGGAACATTTAGCGATTTAGCATTCTTTTTATCAACAGGCGGCTGAAGTAAAGTGGATGAATACTTCTTATCTATGTAGCCTTGTTCCAATGCTTTCAATAGAATAAACGCACCGAATGAATGGCCAATGAGATGTGCACCATTAGCCGCTTTCTCCAATAACTTTTTCACTACATTCAAATAGATATCTAGAAGATGTTTCTCTCGTTTAAAAGGAGAACGCCCCAAACCAGGAAGATCCAAGATCCATACAGGTTGACCTGTTTTCTCATGAAGCTCTTGTGCTAAAGGGAATAAATCTTCTCCATCACTCAATAAACCATGTAATAAAATAAACGGCTTCCCTTCTCCTTGTAATTGGTAAAGGGTGTTATTATCGCATAATGTTCGTTTAAATAAATGTTGGTGCTCACCATTTTGAGCCATCATTCGATAATCTAGATCCGCTACTACAGCAGGGAAAAATGTCATGACACTCGTCTTCTTAAACCAATCTTCTCCCATTATTTTTTTCACTGAAGCATTTGAGAACGTTCGTTTTGTCATAAAATTCAATCCGTCAGAAGGAATGTTTGTGAGTTTACTTACACCACTCTTCATGATAGCTTTCATCAGTGGCAGTGGGACAGAGATGCTAGGTGCCTTCATATTCATACTTTCTGACATAATACTTAATAGTCCAGCAACGTTCTGATCGTGCTCTTTGTCTTCAACAAGTGTATATGTTTGAATAGCCGGCTGCTCCAACTTGAAAACCTGTACAATAAACTTCGCAAACTCATCGTTTGAAATAAGTGGTAACCGATAGTCCTTACCTCCAGGAATCACCGGCATGAGCCCTCTTCGCATACTCTTTACAAGCAAACCCAATCCTGCAATTTGCTCTGTACTCCCTGTTTGACTACTACCAACGACAGTTGGCGGATTAATGACAGAAAGCGGATAACCTACTGCTGATGATGCCTGTTGACGAATATAAAGATCTGCTAAAAACTTTGTTCTCTCATAAGGATTTTTTATTTTCAAGTAATCGTTTCCTTCTTCAAACACGTCGATGGCAATCTTGCTATTTTGATCATCAAAGGGACTCATATAACCGACAACATGAATAAATTGTTGCAAACCCTTCGATTGATGAATACTTTTAGCTAACTCACTAATGTGTTTGGCGCCATTCAAAAAGACAGAAGCTGCCTCTTTACTGGTTGCTTGAATATCCATCGGGCCTCCTGCGTGAATGATCACATCCGTCTTCAATACCCTCTCTTTATCTTCAGGACTTAGACCTAAATCTATTTTCGTCAAATCACCTTCAACAAAGTGCATCACTGACTCTTTTAAAATACCTCTTTCTTGAAAAATGCGTGTTGCTTTACTTTTTGACCTTACTAAAAGAAGAATGTTCACATCCTCTTTCGCTAATTCCTCGACTAATTGCTTTCCAATAAAGCCCGTTCCACCCGTTAAAAATACTGTTTTCATGTGAAATCTCCTTTTTAGTACTAATCAGTACTAATTTGATGTAAAAAAAATGCTTCTTTATCGAAGCAAGTTAAATAAATGATCTGCTGTTTTTGTGATGACAGTGGCATCTTTCAATGTTTCTGAAATAAATAACGCTCCTTCAAGATTTGTCATAAAAAGTGATGCCACCTCATCAATCTGAATCGAATCTCTGAATTCCCCGTTCTCTACACCTTGTTTCAGTAATAGAGAAACTTTCTTTTGTAATCCTGTGAAAAAAAGACCTATTTTTTCTTTTATATGTGTGGCCTGTGCAGGACTTTGAATATAAAGAGTAATAAATGGACAGCCGCCCTTGTACTCTCTCGACTGAACTCCTTGTGATAATTGCTTTAAAAACAGTTGAATACGATCTTCAACTGAAAATTGGGTCTGAGACAGTACGTCATCCATTGCAGATTGATACATGTCAATCCAATAATCAACAACCCCTTCTAATAATTCTTCCTTATTAGAAAAGTGATAATACACATTAGACTTTGACACTTTGCTTACACGAACTAATTCATCCATACTTGTATAAGCAAACCCTTTTTCTAAAAATAAAGTTGCAGCTACTTCAAGTACACGTTTTTGATTCATTAATTTTGCCTTTGTCATAATTAGAACTATACAGTACTAATTTATTTAGGGCAAGTATTTATGTTTATTTAGAAAAAAGTTTGATGCTACAAAAATATAATGGCTTTAATGGGCCTGACTTCACGAACTAAATTAATCTGTCATTCCAGGAAGAACACTGTATACTTCTCCACATTTACATAAAAAAACACAACACCATGAAGGTCTTTAATTAACAAATGGTATCATAACGATATCACTCGAAATTAAATGCCTTCAAAAGCGTTGTGTTTCAATGTCTTTATTAACCGAGTCAAATCAAATTGTTAGTTCTTCCCCTAACCCGTTCGTTCAATAACAATTATTATCTTGATATTACTAAAAAAGAAGAAGACGAACTTAAAAAGTTCGCCTCCTACACTGAAAGGTAATTTCAACATGGCACGAATTTGGCATTGCGTTGCCATTGTCTGAAGTCACATAAAACAAGGATTTTACAGTAAGAACTCACGGTCGCCGCTGTGAGTTTTTTTCATTTTTTTAAGGTGTTCTTATTGAGATAAAGCACCCGTTAGTCAAGCATGCAAAGTATCAGGTACTTATTTAATCTCCAATACTTCCTCCATATACTTTTTAAATGCATCATTTTTCCAGAATCCCAGCCGAATCCCGTCAATTCCTCTAGTCATCAGAATATAGTAAATATTCAACACAAATAAGGTAAATTCATGTGCATTTTCAGGGCTTTCATCGTCTTTGGAGAACTTGCCGTTTACATTATGAAAATTCTCTGGATTGCCAAATAACCGTCCCTTTGCATCGACTTGAAGATCATTGCCGACTAAAACACCGACTTTATTCAAATCGATACCCTGGACTGCAAAGACGGAGCCAATCTGATCCTCAGCATCGGCATCCTCTGAATTAATCCAATTTTCTTGAGTGGAATTCCATCTTCGTTTGATATTTCCTTCATGCCAATGAGTGATTAACGGGTCTTTGCCATCAGCCTGCTTCCAAGGTTCAACTAATCCACCTAGCACGCGGTTTATATGTTGAGGATGAAAATTTCTGTCCTCTTCTACCCAATCAATTAGATTCTTTAAAGGTTCTGATTCAAAATATCCAAAATAAGCATCCTCATCATTATCGTGAAAAACAGCTCTGTTAAAATCAGAGTTAAAATTCGTTTCTTCTTCTAAAAGACCTGTATCCTTATACAAAAGATATTTTATGCCATTTACAAAATCCTCTGAAGTATAGTTCTTGCCTTTTGGAGCTTGGATTCTAAATTGCGTTTTTAAGAATCTCTTTTCAAATTCTGTGGTTGCTTCCTGAAATTGCTCACGTGTCATATTAGCAGGTCGAATAGCTTGCAATACATCATACATTAACACAATTTGACGACCTAATTTCTTTAAACACTCTAAGTGGTTCTCATCCTGGGTAAATCTACCTTTATACACACTATTAAAAATTGGATTTTGCTTTCCAAATTTTCTGGAAAGCTTATGAGATTCGTCAACAATTACAACTTCATAATTTTCATCCGCATTAATTAGTGATGTCGAAGTAGAAATTGTTAGGTTACTGTTGTTCATTCCATATACGCTAAAGATATCCTTTGCCGTTTTAATCCAATTAGGCTGCAAAACGACTGCTATTCGCTGATTAGGTTTTTCTTTCAAGAGTTTAGCGACCAAATGAGTCAGCAATACGGTTTTGCCAGTCCCCGCATCACCATTAATCACAAAGCTTTTATCGGGATTTGATACAATCTCCTTAATATAGCTTTTTTGCTGTTCTGTAATTACTTTGATTGGGCTATACTTGACCAGTGCTGCATTGCGCAACTTCTTTAAAGTCGGTGTGCTTACCCATCCATTAGGGTATAGAACTTTTTCCCAAAAAGGCAAAACCACTTCTGTAGCAACCTTTTCTTGGTCTCGGTAGGTATTGACGCTGATACCCTTATTTACATTAGTAATGTCATCATTGTCATAATGAACTAGTTTCTTTCTAGAGTTTGAATTCTCCGCCATAAAGTAGGTTATTAGCTGGCTTTCGACATCATATAAGGCTGTAGCACCATCTAAATAGACTGACCAAAGAATCATTACTTGGTCAAAATCTGCATTATTAAATCTTTCATCTTTACCATTGTAGTGTTGTTTATTCCGCACCATAAATTGTTTCGTTTGTCCAATGTAAACCTTTTTCGACTTCGAACCTTTATAGATATAAACGACATTCATATTTATAAGAATATTTTGTTGTGACTGGCGAAGTTTATCGAAATCTACTAATTCTCCATTTTTCACTTTCAATGTTATACAGTTGTACTTAGCCATTGCTTAATCCACCTCATCCAGTTCATTATATTTCTTTTTTTGACCAAAGCTTTTAGGAACTGGATATTTCTCAGCATTTTTAATCAATTTTCCTGCGATGATTTCATCAATATCAAATCCCAGATTATCAGCCATCATATAAGAGTAAATCAGCACATCTGCCAGTTCTTCTTTAAGTCGCTCAGGATTTTCTTTGGATTCTTCTGGTGTTTTCCATTGAAATAATTCCAATAATTCATTTGCTTCTAAAGAGATGGAAATTGCCAAATCTTTTTCATTATGAAATTGCCGCCAATTGCGCTCATCTCTAAATTGATTAATCCGCTGCATTGTTTCACTCATATTAATTTCCTTTCATTCCTTTCAGAAAATGTTTCCCCTATCTTGATTATTGAACCAGGTATAGTAGGTTTCTTTTCTAACAATCCTTCAATATTTATGTACATATTTAGTTTATGTTACGAACCTTCCTTCTTCAACTATCCTGTCCCTTTAATTCAATAAAAAGAGCAACTACATAAAATAGCTGCTAAACGATTGGAGGGGGTGTTTTCAATTAAAAATAACAAAAAGCTATTAAAAATAAATGACATATTAGGCTTAAGTCTTTCCGTCTAACTTCTCAAGCCTTTTGAACAAAACATTTTTTATTAACATCCTTTAATTTGGATTTTCGATATTCCATATAATCGGCTGAACGATGAACTTGATAGGATACTAGCCTTTTTCTTGTTTTCTGGTTTCTGCCGATATTGGCGATAATATGCTTTCCATCCTTCTTCAATCATAGTGTACATTGTTATTCCTCCTTTGCCCCCATACTGCCTGAACAGGAATTTATTGAATCAGCCGAATGAGATGGAGAAATCCGGCTACTGACTCTTTAGGCATACTCATGCCGTTCTACTGCTTGAATCAGGTGCAAGCCTTAAATATGCATCAAATCGTTTGGGGCATAAAACCATCAAAACAACTGTCGACACTTATCTTAATATTACTGAAAAAATTGAAGAAGACGAACTAAAAAAGTTCGCCTCCTACACTAAAAGATAATTTCAACCTGGCACAAATTTGGCACGATATGAAATCCTCTCAAACCCCTGATATATAAAGGTTTTTTATTTATTAACCAATAGAACCTTCCATCTCAAACTTAATCAAACGGTTCATTTCAACGGCGTATTCCATTGGCAGTTCTTTTGTGAATGGTTCGATGAAGCCCATGACGATCATTTCTGTTGCTTCTTCTTCAGAAATTCCGCGGCTCATCAAGTAGAATAACTGCTCTTCTGATACTTTCGATACCTTCGCTTCGTGCTCTAATGAAATGTTGTCGTTTAAGATTTCATTGTAAGGGATCGTATCAGATGTTGATTTGTTATCCATGATGAGTGTATCACACTCGATGTTTGAGCGTGCCCCCTCTGCTTTGCGTCCGAAGTGTACGATTCCACGGTATGTGACTTTACCGCCTTGTTTGGAAATCGATTTCGATACGATCGTTGAAGATGTGTTTGGTGCAAGGTGAATCATTTTTGCACCTGCATCTTGGTGCTGACCTTTACCTGCTAGGGCAATACTTAATGTCATACCACGAGCGCCTTCACCTTTTAGGATAACCGCTGGGTATTTCATTGTCAGCTTAGAACCGATGTTTCCATCAATCCATTCCATTGTTGCATTCTCTTCACATACTGTACGTTTTGTCACAAGGTTGAAGACGTTGTTTGCCCAGTTTTGAATCGTCGTATAACGGCAGTAGCCGCCTTTTTTCACGATGATTTCAACAACCGCACTATGAAGTGAGTTTGTTGTGTAAACTGGAGCTGTACAACCTTCTACGTAATGCACGTGTGCGCCTTCATCAACGATGATCAGTGTACGTTCGAACTGACCCATGTTCTCAGAGTTGATTCGGAAGTATGCTTGAAGTGGTGTATCTACTTTTACGCCTTTTGGTACGTAGATGAATGAACCACCAGACCATACAGCCGAGTTAAGCGCAGCAAATTTGTTGTCAGTCGGAGGAATGACTTTTGCCCAGTGCTCACGGAAGATGTCTTCGTTCTCTTTTAATGCACTGTCTGTATCTTTAAACACAATGCCTAGATCTTCAAGATCTTGCTTCATGTTGTGATACACAACTTCAGATTCATACTGAGCAGATACACCTGCTAAGTACTTTTGCTCTGCTTCAGGGATTCCAAGCTTATCAAAGGTTTGTTTGATTTCTTCTGGTACTTCATCCCAAGAACGCTCAGAGCGTTCTGATGGTTTTACGTAGTACGTAATTTCATCAAAGTTTAATGCATTTAAATCTCCGCCCCATTGTGGCATCGGCATGTTGTAAAAGTGCTCAAGA
Organism: Bacillus sp. JUb11; assembly: GCF_024807925.1. Lineage (NCBI taxonomy): Bacteria > Bacillati > Bacillota > Bacilli > Caryophanales > Bacillaceae > Bacillus > Bacillus sp. JUb11. The sequence continues at coordinate 232,663 of NZ_JANUEZ010000002.1, forward strand.
GATTTCAAACGGAAGTCGAGCATCCACTGAGGCTCTTCTTTCATACGAGAAATTTCTTCAACGATCTCTTTTGTCAGTCCGCGCTCTGAACGGAAAATGGAAACGTCTTTATCAGAAAAGCCGTATTTATATTCACCAACATCTGGCATTTTTTTAGCCATCCATTTTCACTCCAATCTTATGATTTGCCGTTATCTTCGGCAGATGCGCCTTTTTCAAGCGCCTTCCAGGATAATGTTGCACATTTGATGCGCGCTGGGAATTTTGCGACTCCCTGCAGCGCCTCAATGTCACCAAGATCAATGGAATCGTCGTATTCTTTTCCTAGCATCATATCGGAGAAAATCTGAGACATTTTCAAAGCTGTTTCAATATCTTTCCCTTTAATCGCCTGCGTCATCATAGAGGCAGATGCCATCGAAATCGAGCATCCTTCTCCTTCAAATTTCGCATCGATGACTTTTTCGTCTTCGATTTTCATCGTGAGACGAATGCGGTCACCACACGTAGGGTTGTTCATATCGACGACAATGCTGTCGTTTAACACACCTTTGTTTCTCGGATTTTTATAATGATCCATAATCACTTGTCTGTACAGTGTGTCTAAGTTTACATTAAAAGACATTCGTAAAATACTCCTTTGTCTTACGGAGCGCTGCCATGAGCTCGTCAATCTCCTCTTCTGTATTGTACAGATAGAAGCTTGCTCTTGCAGTCGCTGATACACCAAGCCATTTCATGAGCGGCTGTGCACAGTGATGTCCAGCACGAATGGCGACACCTTCCGTATCTAGAACAGTTGAGGCATCATGAGGATGGACGTCGTCTAAGTTAAACGTCACAAGTCCAGCTCGGTGCTGCGGTCCGTAAACCGTGGCACCTTCAAGCTCCTTAAAGCGCTCAAGTGCATAAGTCGCAAGCTGATGCTCGTAACGGCTGACTTCCTCCATTCCGATGTCATTTAAGAAATCAATCGCTTTTCCGAGCCCAATTGCTCCTGCAATAATCGGTGTTCCCGCTTCAAATTTCCACGGCAGCTCTTTCCATGTAGAATCATATAGATCCACAAAGTCGATCATTTCACCGCCAAACTCAGCAGGCTCCATATTATTCAAAAGGTCCTTCTTCCCGTAAAGAACACCAATGCCAGTCGGTCCACACATTTTATGCCCAGAGAAGGCGAAAAAGTCGCAATCCAAGTCCTGAACATCAATTTGCATGTGAGGGGTGCTCTGGGCACCATCGACGACGATAATTGCACCGTGATCGTGAGCAATCTTTGCGATGTCTTTAATTGGGTTGATGGTTCCTAATACGTTTGAGACATGTGTGACAGCAACGATTTTCGTTTGATGTGTGATGGTTTGCTTCACATCTTCAAGCGACAGCGTGCCGTCTTCCTGTAACGGAATATATTTCAATGTGGCGCCAGTTGCTTTTGCTGCCTGCTGCCAAGGGATGATATTCGCATGATGTTCCATATGCGTAATGACGATCTCATCGCCTTCTTTAAGGTTTGCTCTAGCATAGCTGATTGCCACTGTGTTCAGTGCGGTTGTTGTACCTCTAGTAAAAATAATCTCCTGGACAGAAGAAGCGCCAATGAATGCACGAACTTTTTCTCTTGCACCCTCGTATGCGTCCGTTGCTTTTGTGCCAAGGGTATGAACACCCCGGTGGACGTTCGAGTTGTAAGACCGGTAATACTCATTCATTGCATCAATGACAACTCGTGGTTTTTGAGATGTCGCTGCACTGTCCAAATACACCAAATCATGTCCGTTCACTTGCTGATGAAGGATTGGAAACTGCTCACGAACGTCTTTGATATTCATTATTTTACTTTCCTTTCAATCACAGAAACGAGCTGCTTTTTAACTCCTTCAATCGGGAGTTCTTTGACGACTGGATTTAAGAAGCCATAAATGACAAGTCTTTCTGCATCTTCTTTGGAAATCCCACGGCTCATGAGGTAATAAAGTTGAATTGGATCAACACGCCCAACAGAAGCAGCGTGCCCTGCTGTTACATCATCTTCATCGATTAAAAGAATTGGGTTAGCGTCACCGCGTGCTTTCTCACTCAGCATGAGAACACGAGATTCTTGCTCTGCATTTGACTTCGTTGCGCCATGCTCGATTTTACCAATTCCGTTAAAGATAGAAGATGCTTGATCCTTCATGACACCATGCTTCAAGATATACCCTTCAGAGTTTTTACCGAAGTGGATGATGCTTGTTGTGAAGTTTTCCGTTTGATTCCCGCGGCCAACAACAACTGATTTTGTATCACCGAATGTACCGTCGCCCATAAGCTTCGTTATGTTTTCAGACACAACGTCTCCATCATTCATCAGACCAAGCGCCCATTCGATTTTACTGTCACGGCCATTTGCCATACCACGTCTATTCACATAGACTGTCACACCTTCTGCAAGGTTATCCACTGCACCGTAAGTGACGCGGGCATTTGCACCCGTGAAGACTTCAGACACGATATTGAAGATCGCTTCTTCTGGTGTTGCCGTACTGATGTAGTTTTCGACATATGTCACAGCACTATGATCGTCTGCTACAACGATGACATGGTTGAACAACGTTGTTTCATCATTTTCATGAAGATAAACGGCTTGAATTGGTGCTTCAAGCTCTACGTTTTTCGGTACATAGAGGAAAGCTCCGCCATTCACTAAAGCAGCATGTAGAGCTGTTAGTTTGTGCTCATCCACTTTCACTGCATCTGTCATGAAATATTTCTTCACTAGGTCTCCATGTTCGCGAATCGCAGTATGGATATCAGTGAAGATCACGCCTTTGTCTTTTGCTTCCGTAGAAAGAGACAAGTATGCTGGCGTTTGATCACGCTGAATGTAGACTGTCTTATCTGTGTCCTCTAAATCAATAAGAGACTTCACTTCTTCAGGAAGCTCTTCTAAAGATCCAAATGGCGCACTTTCGACTGTATGCTGTTTGAAATTGGTTAAATTCCATTTAGAAATATTCGTTTTGTCAGGCTTTGGCATTGGAAGGTCTTCTGCTTTTTCAAGAGCCTGTAAGCGAAGGGAACTCATCCATGCCGGTTCCTGATGCTTCTCGGAGAAGCTTTTGACATAATCTTGATCTACTGATAATTTCGTTTCTAATGTCATCAATAATCCTCCTAACGCTTACGCTTCTTGACCAACAGTTTCGTCTTCAATTCCTAACTCTTTTTTAATCCAGTCATAACCTTCTGCTTCTAGACGCTGCGCGAGTTCTGGTCCGCCAGATTTCACAATACGTCCTTGCATCATGACATGAACGTGATCTGGTGTGATGTAGTTCAATAAACGCTGATAGTGAGTGATCATTAAGCAGCCGAAGCTTTCGCCGCGCATTTTATTAATTCCTTTAGAAACAACTTTCAGCGCATCGATATCAAGACCAGAATCGATTTCGTCAAGAATGGCGATTTTTGGTTCAATCATCATTAATTGAAGAATTTCGTTGCGTTTTTTCTCCCCGCCTGAGAAACCTTCATTTAGGTAGCGCTGTGCCATATCTGGGTCCATTTCAAGGAATTCCATGTTTTCGTCCATTTTGCGGATGAATTTCATGAGAGAGATTTCATCGCCTTCTTCTCTGCGTGCGTTAATAGCCGAACGAAGGAAGTCTGCATTTGTCACACCACTAATTTCAGATGGATATTGCATTGCAAGGAAAAGACCCGCTTGCGCGCGCTCATCTACTTCCATTTCAAGAACATCTTCGCCATCAAGCAAGATGCTGCCTTTTGTCACTTCATACTTAGGGTGGCCCATGATAGCAGCAGATAAAGTAGATTTACCTGTTCCGTTTGGTCCCATTACTGCGTGGAATTCTCCACCTTTTATTTCTAGGTTTACACCTTTTAAGATTTCTTTCCCTTCAATCTCAACGTGCAAGTCCTTAATTGTTAATGTCGAAGCAGTCATATATCGATACCTCCAAAATAATCATTATTCTCAATTTATTCTCATTCTAATTTTATAACAAATTAAAAGTGAATACAACACATTCACGACAAGCGTGAGAGGATGCTCTCAAAATTCTAACAAAAAATACAGGTAGATAAAAGGATTTATGTCGAAAAGACAGTTTTCATAAAGAAAGGACGGGAAACTATTCTCCCCGTCCCTTAGCTATTTAATAGCCTTGTATATTCATTTTTGCGAGCTGCCTTTTCTCATCTCGATAGGACTGCTCTCGTTTATATTCCACTTTCATCCTTAAGTCATGGTCTCTTTCGTACTCTGCATAGCTCATGCCATGAGCTTTATGCATGGCCTTTTCCATCTCGGCGGTATAATCCAATCCCAGTGTACTATGGTCCGAACAAATAATAAACCATTCCCTTCTTTGAGTGTAGCTTCATTGTATCAAAGGCACGCTGCTTCACTCAAAAGGGATATAGCGCGCTATGCTGGCATATTTTCTCACACAACCGGCTGAGAACGACTCAACTCCCTGAGATGGATAAATACCATCTTATCCTTCCCTTAATGCGTCTGTCCTCCAAATTCGTCAATACATTGCTGAACAACTGTGATGCCTTGACTTAGCGCAGCACCGCCGCCAAACGCTGCCGCCACACTGACGACCTCTAGCAAATTCTCTTCTGTTGCGCCTTGATCGAGCGCTCCTTTTGTATGATAGATCATGCAATATTCATCCTGTGCATGAATGCTGATGCCGAGGGCAATCATTTGTTTTTCTTTTTGTGTTAAGGAATCACTCTGAAAGCACTGCTCCGTAAATTCATTGAATTTCTTGCCAAACACCGGCATTTTCTTCTGAAATTCACCCATTGCCGTTTTATAATCCGTCAGTGATTGCTGCATCGATCCGCTCATATGTTGTTCATTCATCTTCATTCCATCCCTTCAGGTCATTTGTTCGTTTTTATTATGAGCGAGATTTGAAAAAATACACAAAAAAACCTCGCTTTGATGAAAGCGAGGTTGCAGATGATTGACAAAGGGCTAAAATGATCTTTATTTTAGCCCTTTGTCTTCTTTTTTCAGCGTGATAGAAAACCTTTGCAGTCTAGGAAGGGCGAGTACCGGAGCAGAGCGAATTTGACATTCGTGAGCACCGGAGCGCAGACCTGACAACGAATGCGAGGGTTTGTCTACACGTTGAAACCTCGCTTTGATGAAAGCGAGGTTTACAAGTTGTTATTCAGATACAGGCAATACTGCACCATCATACTTTTTGTCGATGAATTCTTTGATTTTATCAGAGTGAAGAACTTCCATTAATACCTTGATCTTCTCTGATTTTTCGTCACCTTTGCGAACAGCGACGATGTTTGCATACGGGTTGTTTTTCGTTTGCTCAAGTTCGATTGAATCTTTTTTCGGATTCAATTTATTTTGGATCGCATAGTTAACGTTGATAAATACTGCATCCCCTTCACTGTTTTCATAAGCTTTCGCTGTTAGTTCAGGAGCGATTTTTTTGAATTTTAGGTTCTTCGGGTTTTCTTTGATGTTTTTGACTGTTGCGTTGATTGTATCTACTTTTGGATCAAGCTTGATCACACCAGCATTTTGTAATAGGGCAAGCATACGTCCTTGCTCAGCTACGTTGTTTGTCATGATGATCGTGCCGCCGTTTGGAATATCTTTTACTGATTTGTATTTCTTAGAGTAGATACCGAAAGGCTCAAGGTGAACGGCACCAGCACTCACTAGGTTGTAATCTTTGTTTGATTTATTTTCTTCGTTTAAGTAAGGGATATGTTGGAAAAAGTTCGCATCCACTTCTTTTTCAGCTAATGCTTTGTTGTACATTTTATAATCGCTCAGTACTTTCACTTTTAGATCGTAGCCTTTTTCTTTTAGAAGTGGTTTTGCTTCTTCAAGAATCTCGGCATGTGGTGTTTTTGAAGCGGCAACCGTGATGGTTTTGTTATCGCTTGCGTTATTTGATGAACCGCACGCAGCTAAAATGCCTGCAAATGCTAGAAATAGTGCACTTAAAATCAATTTCTTCATGAATAATTCCTCCCTTAACGTTTATCAATTTTATTTGTAATCAAATCACCGATTATTTGAATGATAAAGACGATGATCAGAATAAACACAGTGGCTACAAGTGTGACATCTGTATTACCAGATTGGTATCCTTCCACATAAGCAAGGTCACCAAGTCCGCCTGCTCCAATTGCTCCTGCAATCGCAGTAGAGCCAATCAGAGCAATCGCTGTTACAGTAATTCCTGAAATAAGGGCTGGCAATGATTCTGGCAGCAATACTTTGAAAATGATTGTTGACGTTTTCGCTCCCATAGATCGTGCTGCTTCAATGACTCCTTTGTCTACTTCACGCAGTGCAATTTCAACAAGACGTGCGTAGAAAGGAGCTGAGCCAATGACAAGGGCTGGTAATGCTGCATTTGGGCCTAATATCGTGCCCATAATTAGTTTAGTAAATCCTAATAATAGAATGATTAATATGATAAAGGGAATCGATCTGAAAATGTTGACGACTGCGCCGATGACAGCATTAATTGGTTTGTTTTCCCACAAACCGCCTTTACTTGTCAAAAAGAGCAACAGCCCAAGAATGATGCCGATAGCAAAAGCAAACGCTAATGCAATGAGTGTCATATAGACCGTTTCACCCGTCGCGTTCCAAATAACCTCTAGATCAACGTTCGGAAACCATTTCTCAAACATGTGTCATCACCTCGATTTCAACCTGTTTGCTTTGGATATAGGCGATGGCTTTTTCAACTTCGTTCTCGTCTCCATTTATATGGATAAAGAGTGTTCCAAACGCGCCTTCCTGCGTTTGAGAAATCTTTCCTTGCAGGATGTTCACATCGACCTTGAAGGATCGAATGATTTCCGTGATCAGCGGCTGTTCGGCAGAATCTCCGATAAAGGACAACCGGACGACCTGACCTTCTTTTACTCTCTCTAGGACGTGCTCGATCGTTTCTTTTGCTTCTTCTGGTTCAGCAAGCTGTTTCACGAATCGTTTCGTCATTTCTTCTTTCGGCTGTCTGAAGACACGTAATACTTCGCCTTCTTCGACAATACGGCCATTCTCCATCACCGCCACACGGTGACAAATTTTGCGAATGACATGCATTTCATGTGTGATCAATACAATGGTGAGTCCTAGTCGTTTATTAATATCGGCTAAAAGCTCAAGGATGGAATCTGTTGTTTGTGGATCAAGAGCAGATGTCGCTTCGTCACATAGCAGAACTTTTGGGTCATTCGCTAATGCTCTCGCAATCCCTACACGCTGCTTTTGCCCGCCGCTGAGCTGAGAAGGATAGGCATTTTCTTTTCCTTCTAAACCGACCAATTTAATCAGTTCGTTTGCACGAGCTCTCCGTTTTGATGTTGGTACACCTGCGATCTCGAGCGGAAACATAATATTTTGTCTCACTGTTCTTGACCAGAGCAAGTTAAAGTGCTGGAAAATCATGCTGATTTCTTGTCTTGCTTTCCGAAGTTTCGCATTCGATACTTCATTGATCCGATTGCCTGCCACTTCAACGATTCCTTCTGTTGGCAGCTCCAGACCGTTTAATAGGCGAATCAGGGAGCTTTTCCCTGCGCCGCTATACCCGATAATTCCGAATATTTCACCTTTATCGATATCCAAGTTGACGTCTTTCACGGCATCAACATTTCCGCTTTTTGAATGATACGTTTTTGATACATTCTGTAAATGGATCACAGTCTGTTCACCTGCTTTCTTGCTGAATCTATAGGTTGCCATCACATACGTTCAATTATTCTTCCGACTGTTATGACGCTAGCCTGACGCCAGGTCAGTAAAAAAGACCTAACTGCAACGCAAGCAGAAAGGCCTTTTATATCAAATACGCCTTTCTCTCATCTTTCAAAGCATTGCGGCTTTGAGTGAATTGGCACCAATTTCAGCTATGCTGACGGTTGCCGGGTTTCATAGGGCACGTCCCTCCACCTCTCTTAATAAGAGAAAATATGTTGTTTTATGTGATGTTCATGTTTTTACTAACGTAGAATATCATGCTATCTGAGATATGTCAACGCTGTAAATCGCTAATTTCCAAGTAAACGACTACGTTATCATTTTTCGAAAAAAACCGTTCGTCAGCCAAAGTACTGCTTCTAGTCGAAGAAGTGCTCGAAATGAGCCTTTCACTTTCACTTGTCCTCTGCTGATCAGCTGCTGTAAGGACATGTCTCCATCTAATAATTGCAAAATCTCTTTTCGCTCACCATAAAAGATGAGATCCGATAACTCAATTGCAGGTAGTTTCTTCACTTCACCACGTTCATCCACAATCAATGTACAAGAGTCCGTTTCCGCCTCAAATGTAATCTTCAAGGATGATGATGAGAGCAACGGCTTTAACAATAATCGCTGCCCCGCACTTCCATGGGCTTTCACATTTTCCACATGTATAACCTCCCTGTCATTTGGTTATACATAACATTTCTCTACAAACATCGGCTTGTCCTTTATAAATAGCTCGACAAATTTTCAAATGAATTGCTTGAAATATGACAAAAAACCGCTTTATTTAGCGGTTTCAATCATTTCGTGAAGATATGGAACGGAGTGAAAGGCATAGCCTTTTTGCACGATTTCACCCTTTTTAAACAGGAGAAAGCAAGGGACACTTTCGATCTCAAATGCTTTCGCAAAACTTGGCGAGTAATTTAAGTTATTCTCATAAAAAGGAACTTCCGGCTGCATGGCATCAACCACTGCCAGCATCTTCTTTGCCAGCTGGCATGTTCCGCAAAATGGTGTATATAAGTACAAAAGAAATAAATCGTCCTCTATCTCCTTGAATTCATGCTCTTCAATCTCTTTCATATACGTCACCCTTATAAATATTTCGAATGAACATCAATGTTTGCAGCTAATAGAATAGATGCAATGTGGGCTGACGGTGAAGCGGCCACTTCGCGGTACGTTCTGTCGACAAAAAGATGCAGTGCTTCAGGGAATTCTTTTCGAAATTGCTTCCGCAGTTTGTCGCCAGCATCGTCACTGTCTGCTAATATGTAAACGTCTTTCCCGAATAAATCGTCCACAAGCTGATCCAGCTTCGATGTACTGATCGTGCCATTGGTGCAAATGATGGTAACAGGTTCACTTATGACTTCTTTTAGCTTCTGTTTATCTGATTTACCTTCTACAATGATGACCTTTTCTATCTCGACATTCATCACGATCACCCGGCCCTTTTGACGTTGATTCACTTCTTCCTTAGATTACAATCTTTCATTCAGGTTGTAAAGATTGGGCAATTGATCAACAAAAAGACTGCAGCACTCACTGCAGCCTTATCTGTGATCAGCACCAGCCATTTTCATCGTCACAATCTACATATTTTTCAGTCCCATGGGTCAATGTATCTGACAGACGATAAAAACGGTTTTGATCATAGGAATAACCTGATTTTAATTCATATTGATTTTCACTAATCATCGTACCAATCTCTTCGTTTTGATGGTAAAGCACCATGCCGCTCTCTTTGAATCGTCCAGTGACATGCTCTGTTATATCCACCTGTTCTTTTTGAAAAGACAAATTGGACACCCCCCATAAAGGTAGAGTGTCCAATTTCACATGAATTAGTCTTCTTTTGTCATTTCTTCATATTGCTCAGCAGTCATTAAGTTCTCGATTTCAGATGCATCCGCTGGCTCTACTACGATCATCCAAGCTTTTTCGTATGGAGAGTCGTTGACGAACTCTGGGCTGTCATCAAGCTCATCGTTTACTTCAACGATTGTGCCGTTAATCGGTGCGTATAGTTCAGAAACTGTTTTGACTGATTCTACACTTCCGAAAGGCTCGTCCGCTGTAATTTTGTCTCCTACTTCAGGAAGCTCAACGAACACGATATCACCTAGCTCAGATTGAGCAAAATGCGTAATACCGATACGCACCTTATCTCCTTCTACTTTGACCCATTCGTGTTCTTCTGAATAACGTAAATCTTTTGGTGTGCTCATTTCATACCCCTCCAGTCTTTTCTTACAATCTATATTGAAGATACCACAATCTGAATGAAAGTTACATCATTTCCAGACGCTTTTAAATGTATCTTCATTAAATCCAACTGTCACTCGTTTGCCGTCTGTTGTAATTGGACGCTTGATCAGCATTCCGTTAGACGCAAGTAATTCAAGCTGCTCGTCCTCTGACATTGCAGGAAGTTTATCTTTCAGTTGCAGCTCTCTGTATTTCTGACCGCTCGTATTAAAAAATTTCTTCAGCTCTAAACCGCTTTTTTCGTAAAGGGCTTTTAATGTTTCTTTATCAGGCGTCTCTTCGACGATATGTATGCTGTTGATGTCTTTATTGTGTTCTTCCAGCCATTTCTTTGCTTTTCGGCATGTACCGCAAGATGGGTATTCGTAAAAATCTAAAGCCACCATTTTCACCTCCTGCAAATAGTGACAACATTTTATCACAAAACATATGAAAAACCTAAATGTATGCTTACAAAAAGGTGCGACATGATATCCGCACCTTTTCAGCCGTCTTATACGATATATTTCTCTGCTTCAAAGATTCGTTTCGCCACTTCGCGCTTTTTGGCGATGACATTCATTGGCGTGAATCTTGTCAGCTTGCGAAGGGCTGACAGACTCATACGGAGTGAATCTCCTTCTTCCATGGCAATCAATGATTCTTTCGCATGAGCTTCAATCTTTAAAAAGGCTTCCTGCGTGAAAATTTGTGTATACGCAAGCTTTTGTGCATTTTTTTCTGTGCCTGATGCTGCGATTGCTTTTTCCGTACGCAAGACCGCCGACTCAGCAGCAAAGAGTTCATTGACGATATCTGCTATATTCACAAGGATTTCTTGCTCTTTGTCTAATGCTTTCCCATATTTCATCGCAGCCATACCTGCCACCATCAAGGCGATCTTTTTCGCATGGGCAAGTAAGTATTTCTCTTGATCAAGCGGCTGATCACCCGGCTCTTCCGGCATCATCATCATCAGCTCTTCCTGTAGGGTTTGCGCTTTTTGAAGAAGCGGAAGCTCTCCTTTCATCGCTTTCTTCAAGAAGGTGCCTGGCACAAGCAATCGGTTAATTTCGTTCGTTCCTTCAAAAATACGGTTAATTCGTGAGTCGCGATAGGCTCTTTCGACTTCGTATTCTTGCATGAAACCATATCCGCCGTGAATCTGCACACCTTCATCCACAATATAATCGAGCGTTTCAGAGCCAAGCACTTTACAAAGAGAGCATTCAATCGCATATTCTGCAATGGATTGCGCAATTTGTTTCCCATCCTTTTGCTCCTCGTCACTTAACAGACCCATTCTTTGTTCAAATAACCCGACTGTGCGGTATACAGCACTTTCCATGGCATAAAGCTTTGCCGACATGTTGGCTGCTTTTTCGCCAATTAAGCTAAATTGAGAAATTGGTGTTTTAAACTGCTTGCGCTGATTGGCATACTCTGCCGATAATTGAATGACTCGTTTTGATGCTCCGATTGTCCCTACAGCCAGCTTATAGCGTCCAATGTTCAAAATGTTAAAGGCAATGACATGACCTCTGCCTGCTTCACCAAGCAAATTCTCCTTTGGCACTTCGGCATCTTCAAGGATTAACGTTCTCGTCGATGACCCTTTAATGCCCATCTTTTTCTCTTCAGGTCCTGTTTTGACTCCAGGAAAATCCTTTTCTACGATGAAAGCAGAGAAGTGTTCACCATCAATCTTCGCATACACGACAAACACATCGGCAAATGCGGAGTTTGTGATCCATTGTTTTTCCCCATTGAGGACATAATGTGTTCCAGCTTCATTCAGGACTGCCGTTGTTTTCGCACCTAGCGCATCAGAACCTGACCCTGGCTCTGTTAGGGCATATGCCGCAATTGTTTCTCCAGAGGCGAGTCCTGGCAGGTACTTTTCCTTTTGCGCTTGATTGCCGAACAGCACGATCGGCAAAGAACCGATCCCGACATGGGCGCCGTAAGAAAGAGAGAAGCTGCCTGCTCTTGCAAATTTTTCAGTAATGATGGCTGAGCTGATTTTATCTAGCCCAAGCCCGCCAAATTCCTCAGGAACATCCGCACCAAGCAGGCCAAGCTCTCCAGCCTTTTTCAAGAGACGAACAGAATGCTCGAATTCATGATTTTCAATTTGATCGATGTGCGGAACGACATCTTGTAAAATGTAATCTTCTGTTGTTTTCCCGATCATTTGATGTTCATCAGAAAAATCCTCTGGTGTAAAGATATGCTCATAATTCGTCTCATCTATTAAGAAACTGCCACCCTTTTTTACATCTTCCATTGCTTTCATCCTGTTTTCCCCCTTTAGATCAATTCAAAAATGCCTGCCGCTCCCATGCCCCCGCCGATACACATCGTCACAATACCAAATTGTTCATTTCGCCGTTTCATTTCATGAATGAGGGACAGCGTGAGTTTCGTTCCTGTACAGCCTAGCGGATGTCCTAATGCAATGGCGCCGCCGTTGACATTTACCTTCTCTTCATCGATCCCTAAATGACGAATGACTTGAATCGCCTGAGAAGCAAATGCTTCATTTAATTCAAACAGCCCGATGTCCTTCAGCTCTAGACCAGCGATTTTCAACGCACGCGGAATGGCTTCAACCGGCCCAATTCCCATGACTTCAGGTGGTACACCACCAACAGCAAACGCTCTGAACTTGGCGAGCGGCTGAAGAGAAAGAGAAGATGCTTTTTCGCGATCCATCATCATGACACATGCCGCTCCATCACTCGTCTGCGAAGAGTTTCCTGCAGTCACTGTGCCTTTTGTTGAGAAGGCAGGTCGTAACGTTGAGAGAACCTCCTCTGTTGTGCCCGCTCTGACACCTTCATCTTGTGAGAACGTAAATTGGCGTTCTTCTAGTTGATTTTGCTCTCCTACCCGTCTTTCTGTCACATCAACGGGAACAATTTCATCTGAAAATTTCCCTTCTTGAAGTGCCTTTGCTGCCTTTTGATGGCTCCTCACCGCAAAAGCATCTTGATCTTGCCTTGTGACCTGATACTTTTGCGCCACTTGCTCCGCTGTGTGGCCCATGCTCATATAGTATTCAGGCGCTTGCTCTGCCAAAAGAGCGTTTGGACGAATGGAGTGACCCATCATTGGGACTTGCGACATCGATTCGACGCCTCCGGCCAAAATGGTTTCTGCCTGCCCAAGCATAATTCGTTCACCTGCATAAGCAATTGACTGCAGACCAGAAGAGCAATAGCGGTTAATGGTGATAGCAGGTACTGTATATGGCAAACCTGCTAACGCCCCAATATTCCGGGCCACATTCAGCCCTTGCTCTGCTTCTGGTGTCGCACATCCGATGATTAAATCATCGATTGTTCCATCATAATCACCGGCACGCTTTAGCGTTTCTTTTACACACAATGCGCCCATATCATCAGGTCTGACATATTTTAATGATCCCTTTTTGGCTTTCCCTACTGGTGTTCTTGCGCCAGCTACAATCACTGCTTCTCTCATTTTGACTCCCCCCTAGTTACGTAAAGGTTTTCCTTTAACAAGCATGTGCTGCATGCGTGCCTGAGATTTGACTTCCCCTACAAGACTTAAAAAGGCTTCTCTTTCAAGCTCTAATAAGTATTGTTCATCCACCTCTGTACCAAATGGCAATTTGCCGCCAGAAATGACATGCGCTAGTTTTTTCGCAATGGTCATGTCATGGTCTGAAATGTATCCAGACAATCTCATGTTTTCAGCAGCCAGCACCATTGCTGCGTAGCCTGTTTCCCCCATCACGGGCACCTTTCGCTTCAGAGGTGCACGATAACCCGCTTCATCAAGAGAAAGAACGAGTTGTTTCGCATCATGGATTAAATGATCACCATTCATGCTGATCCGGTCATTCACTCGGAGCATCTTCATATCACGCGCTTCCTCTGCTGATGTAGATACCTTTGCCATCGCAATGGCTTCAAAGGTTTGTAGCGTAGCATCTTGGATTGCAGTTGCTGATGGCTTTTCCGCTCCTTGCAGATGGCGAATATAGAGTTCTTTGTTTCCGCCTCCGCCCGGTATGAGTCCGACCCCCGCTTCGACAAGCCCCATATACGTTTCACTGGACGCTTGGATAGCGGCTGCTGGTAGACAAAGCTCCGTCCCTCCGCCAAGTGTCATACCAAATGGTGCAGCCACAACTGGACGGTCACTATACTTCACCTTCATCATCGCCTGCTGGAACCTGCGAATGACAAAATCAATTTCAAAGAAGTTGTCGTCCTGTGCTTCCATTAAAATTAAGGCGAGATTCGCACCAACACAGAAGTTCTTTCCTTGGTTACCGATGACCAGCCCTTTATAATTCTTTTCCGTTTCATCTACAGCACGATTGATCATATCAATGACATCAAGCCCAATGGCATTACTTTTCGAATGAAATTCAAGCAAGGCAACATCATCCCCGATATCGATCAAGCTTGCACCTGTATTTTTAAAAATGACATCGTGTTTCTTTTTCAATCTAGCTAACGAAATATTCTTTTCGTTTCCCTTTTCCTGTTCATAAGCACCATTCTGATAAAATGCACGGTCTCCTTCGGCATTTTCTTGATAGAATGTGTCATGTCCTTGTGAAAGCATATCTCGCACCCAGGTCGGGATGCTGTGCCCTTCCGCTTCCATTCGACTGACGGCTTTTTTCACGCCAATCGCATCCCACAGCTCGAACGGGCCATGCTGCCAGCCAAATCCCCATTTCATGGCGTTATCGATGGACTGAATATCATCCGCAATGTCGCCTTTTAGATGAGCTGAATAAAGAAGAACAGGTGCGGTCATATTCCAAAGCAATTGCCCAGCACGGCCATCTTGATAAATAAGCGCTTTCAATTTCGCTTTTGTCCCCTTTTGCTGCTTGGCAATGTCAATGCCCGGATCCTTTAGCTTTGTCCGTTCTCCGTATGTGAGTGTGACAGGATCAAGCTCTAAAATGGTCTTTCCGTTTTTTTGATAAAATCCTTGCCCTGCTTTGCTGCCGATCCACCCTTTTTCGAGCATTCTTTCCATAAACTCAGGCAGCTGAAAAATATCTTTTTCCTTTCCTTCTACCTGTTCATACACATTGCGGGCTACATGAGAAAATGTGTCGAGCCCCACCACATCAAGTGTGCGGAAGGTCGCACTTTTCGGTCTGCCAATAAGAGGACCTGTGACAGAATCGACCTCTCCGATCGTGTATTTGTTCTCAAGCATTTCACGCACTGTGACAAGAAGCCCATAAGTGCCAATTCGGTTGGCAATAAAGTTCGGTGTATCTTTTGCTTCGACCACACCCTTGCCAAGTACATCTTCACCAAATGTTTTCATATATGAGAGTACTTCTGGATCTGTTTCTTGAATAGGAATTACTTCTAACAGCTTTAAATAACGAGCTGGGTTAAAAAAGTGAGTGCCTAAAAAGTGGCGTTTAAAATCAGCTGATCGGCCTTCTGCCATTTTTTCAACAGAAATACCGGATGTATTGCTGGATACGATGCTGCCTTCTTTGCGGTGTTCGTCGATGAGAGAGAATACGTGTTGTTTAATGCTGAGCTTTTCAGTGACGACTTCAATGATCCAGTCAGCATCGTGTAATAAGGAAAGGTGATCTGTGAGATTTCCGGGTGTGATGTATGATAGGTTTTTGGCTGAAGTAAGAGGTGCTGGCTTTTGCTTTAACAATTTTTTCATTGCGTCTTGGCTTAATCTATTCCGAACACTAGGGTGATCAAGCGTTAGCTTTTTTGCCGTTTCTTCCTTTGTCAGTTCATGTGGCACAATATCTAGCAATGTTACTGGTATCCCGATATTGGCTAGATGTGCAGCAATGCCTGAGCCCATGACACCTGAACCAATGACAGCCGCCTTGCGAATATGTTTGCCCATAAATATCCCCCTAAACATTTTGAATGAACAGTCATTCATTTTTTGTCCAAAAAAAAGCAATGCCTCTTTCTTTATCTTAAAAGATTTTCCGAAACAGTTCAATAGCAGATTTCAAAAATTTACACATTCTCATGCGTCTTTCTTTACAGCGTATGAATTAAAGACGAGGGGGAATTGTAAGAATGGAGGTGATGTCCACATGTCTCGTTTGCAAAAGAACCCATCAAAAGCAGGCGTAAGTGCTGCAAGTGTGAAAGGAAACGCAGGTCCATCACAAGAAGCAGACCTAGGCGGTAAAAAGACCAGTCAAAATCAGCAATATAAAAAGAAATCGTAAGGAGGAACACATCTTGAACAACCAGCAAATGAATATGCCCCCACAGGTAATTTCAGTAAAGGATTCCTTGTACCTAGAGGATATGCTGAACTGGAATTTGATCGCGATGAAAAAGGCCCACTTTATGGCCGAGCATTGTCAGGATCAAACATTGAAACAAGAACTCAATCAAGTTGGTCAAATGCACCATCAGCATTACACACAAATACTTCAACATTTAGGCAGCTCAGGGCAAGGCCAGTCTTCTGGCTTTATGCAATAGGAGGTAACAGACATGGAACAGCAAAACCAACAAAAAATCGGGAATCCACAAACGCCGGTTCCAACAACGACAAACATGAACGATCGCGACTTGGTCACAGACCTTTTGTCGACTGAAAAATATATGACAAGCGGATATAACACAGCGCTCAATGAATTCAGCCATGAATCTCTTTACCAAGATATTCAGCGAATTGCGCTAGAAACACAAAAAACGCAAAGACATTTATATGATGTCATGTTCAAATATGGCTGGTACTCTGTCGAAGCCGCTGACCAGCAGAAGCTCCAGCAGGCACATCAGAAGTTCCAGCAAACACTGACAGATCAATCACCGTACGGATCATCACCCATGTCATAAAGAAAAACTGCCAGCTCGTACTGGCAGTTTTTTAACGGTCTTTATTGGCACGATGAGCTTCATTTAATTGCTTGATCCGCTGAATCGTTTCTTTGATGTCTTCTTTTGCCTCTGGATACGTATCATTAAAATGCTTGGCTAAAGGCGGCATGCTTTTGGCAATATGAGAATAGATGATCCACTGCGAGACATCTCTTTTCAGTTCCTCATTCGTTTCACCAAGCAGCAGCTCTGTATATTTATCAAGCAGGCCTTCGAGCTTTTCATCTAATTCATTTCCCATTTGTATTCCGCTCCTTTTTTTCAGAAAAAAGCCTGACTCTGCGTGTAACAGATGTCAGGCTTTTCACATACGATTATCTTGCAGCAAGAAATGTCTCAGCTTGTGCCTGTTGGACAATACAGCGTCCTCTGCCGTGCGGAATACATAACGGTGTTCCGAATAAAGGATCTGTTGTTACTTGGCAGTTCATATCAAAGACATTTTTCACAAGATCACAGTTAATGACAGTTTCCGGTCTTCCTTCTGCATAAATTGACTTGTCTTTAATGGCCACAAGGTGATGTGCATATCTGCAAGCGAGATTGAGGTCATGCAGAACCATGACAATCGTGCGCTGCTCTTTTTCATTTAAATCAAAAAGAAGATCCAGGATTTCAATTTGGTGCGTCATGTCTAAATACGTTGTTGGCTCATCTAATAGAATAATATCCGTCTCCTGTGCCAATGTCATCGCAATCCATGCACGCTGCCTTTGTCCACCTGATAATGAATCAACCGTTCGATCAGCAAGGTCTTCCATCTTCGTTGACTTCAGTGCACGATTTACCGCTTCTTCATCTTGCTTTGACCATTGCTTCAGCCAATTTTGATAAGGATATCGCCCTTGCTTGACGAGTTGATGTACCGTTAACCCTTCTGGCGCTTCCGGTCCTTGCGGAAGAATGGCGAGCTGTTTCGCCACTTCCTTTGTTGGTAATTTGGCAATGGAATGACCTTCAAGCAGGACAGAACCACCCATTGGCTTCATGAGACGGGCCAAAGAGCGAAGTAGCGTGGATTTACCGCATCCATTGCTGCCAATAAATACTGTGATTTCACCCTTAGGGATTGACACATTTAGTTCGTCTATGATCATTGTTTCTCCGTAACCTAAGCTTAAACCTTCAGTAGAAATGGCACTCATTCCGCTCAAACGCTCCTTTTCTCATCCAAATTTTTTATATTGAATATCGTCTATGTAGACGTCAAAGATCACTTATCTCAATTTAGTGTATCAGATTTAAGTGATCTTGAAAATCATTTTCAATTAAAAAATGAGAAAGTCTCGTTTACTTTTTCTTTTCGAATGCACGTTTTGTCCCATCTTCGAGCTTGATATCGACTCGTATCCGCTGATAATCATCATCTAAATTAAAAGCAGATAATAATTCATTGACATATGTTTCATTCAGCTTTGCACTAGGAATCGACATATCATTGAGCTTCATCTTCATTTCACGTAAAGCTTCTTCCCCTTCATAGCGGACACCATTCATATGATCTCGAATTAGTGCTTCTTCTCTTCCACCAGCTTGACGATAGGTAGCTTCATATAATTCGCTTTTTTGTCCATATTGTACGTGCAATTGCAAATGCTGAAATGGCAGTTCCTTCATTTGAACAGCTGACAGACTTTCAGCTTCTGCTTCATGTGGATGTTGTATTGGTTCGATTGAACGACAGCCAGACAGCATAAAGAACAGCACTCCTAGCAGTCCCGCCTTCTTCCAGCACATCATGTGTTTCCTCCTATTTCATAGCATCGTTTTTTATTCTTCTCCAAGCCCCTTTTCGTTATTCAATAAAACAGCAGACTATGGTAGATTAAAACAAAAAGGAGAACCGGATGATGAATAAAACAGCCATTGTGACTGGTGCCAACAGCGGTTTCGGAAAGCTCATCACATTGCGTCTTGCTCAGCAAGGGTACACTGTGATTGCTGGCGTAAGACAGGAAACCAATGCGAAAAAGCTTGCCGAAGAAGTAAAGAACGCCGCTTTATCCGAATCGATACATATTGAAGCATTAGATGTAACAGATACACAGTCCATTCAAGCATTTCAAAAAAGGCTTAATGCCTATGCTCCCATTCACCTGCTTGTGAACAATGCGGGAACGGCCTATGCTGGTTTTGCTGAAGAGGTGCCTGTTGATCAGTACCGTGAGCAATTTGAAGTGAATGTCTTTGGTGTGATGGAAATGACACAAGCAGTCCTTCCGTTGATGACGAGCGGTGCAAAAATATTGAATATGAGCAGTATCAGCGGACTCATGGGAATGCCCGCACTCTCTCCATATGTATCGTCAAAGTTTGCGCTAGAGGGCTATACAGAGAGTTTGCGAATTGAACTTGCTGCGTTTGGCATTCAAGCCGCTTTGATTGAGCCGGGTTCTTTCAAAACGAACATTTGGAACACCTCCATGAATGAGCAAATGACACCGCCCGTAGCAGGTTCTAAATACACAACTATTTATCAAAACATGATGTCCTATATAGAGGCGCAAAAAAACAACTATGGAGATCCCGGTGAAGTTGCAGAGCTTGTGGTTTCGCTTGCAGAGAAGAAGCGGCTAAAGAAGCTAAGGTATCTTGTGGGGAAAGGTGTTCGGCTTTCATTCATAGCAAAGCAGCTCCTGCCTTGGAATGTATGGGAAAACATTATTTTACGGACACTATCTTCAAAAAAATAGGCACAAAAAAACAGGTGGATCGATTATCCACCTGTCAGCGTGTAGACAAACCCTCGCATTCTTTGTCAGTCCTGCGTGCTGGTGCTCACGAATGTCAAATTCGCTCCGCGCCAGTACTCGTCCTTCCTAGACTGCAAAGGCTTTCTATCACGCTGAAAAAAAGAAGACAAAGGGCTAAAATAAAGTTCATTTTAGCCCTTTGTCAACAATCTAACAGGTGGATCGATTATCCACCTGTTTTCTTTTATTCGTTATCAGACTGCCCAAGGGTAATATCAAGATTTTTGTTCTTTCCATCACGAATGACAGTCATTGTCGTTTTATCGCCAATTTTTGTTTCTTTATAAAGGATTTCTTTCAGTTGTGAGCTGTTCGCTACATCTTTTCCTTTGAACTTGATGATGACATCTCCAGACTTCAAGCCTGCTTTTTGTGCAGGAGATCCTTTTGAAACATCTTTTACATAAATGCCTTTACCGATTTGTTTATCAAATAGGCCAAGTGTATTTTCCTGATACGTTTCAGGCACTTGCTCAAGGTCAATCATTTGTACGCCAAGGTAAGGACGTTCGACTTTTCCATTTTTCAACAGCTGATCTACGATCGGTTTTACATCGTTACTTGGGATCGCAAATCCGAGTGATTCTACTCCGCTTTCGCTAATTTTCAAGCTGTTGATGCCGATGACTTGACCGTCTGTATTGATCAGCGGACCGCCACTGTTTCCAGGGTTAATGGCTGCATCTGTTTGAAGCACATTCATCTCAACAGTTCCAGATGATGTATTGGCTTCAACGGTACGATCGAGACCACTAATAATCCCTTCTGTTACTGTACCAGAGAACTGTGCACCGAGCGGGTTCCCGATTGCGATGACTTTGTCCCCAGCACGAAGCTTAGAAGAATCTCCAAAGCTTGCAACTTTATCAATGCCGTCAGCATTTATTTCCACGACAGCTAAATCTGTCATTACGTCACTGCCGACAAGCTTCGCATCTTTTGTTTTTCCATCGTATAGTGTGACCTTTAATTTATTGGCACCCTCGACTACATGGTTATTTGTGATAATGTATGCTTTTTTGCCATCTTTTTTGAAGATGACACCAGAACCCGTTCCAGCTTCTGCTTCAGTTGAATCACCGCTAAGACCGAACGAGTTTTGTGTAGATTGATAGTTTGAGACCCCTACAATCGTCGGCTCTAAATCTTCTACCATATCAGCAACATTCGTCGCATTGGTGATTTGTTTTGTTGAGAAATTTTCAGATGAAGCCGGTTCGCTTGATGCTGTTTGGGTTTGAGTGTTTGCCGCTGTATCTTGTGACTGCGGTAAAAGCGGTGTAATGCCAAGCACAAGACCGCCTCCAATAATCCCTCCAAGAATAGGACTCAGCCATGCAGCCTTCCGTTTTTTCTCCTTTTTAGACGAACGGTCATCAATCACTTGAGGAGATCCGTTTGTCACCCTCTCCTGAGAGGCAGATGCTTCGTTTTCATGGTGGTGAAAAACGAGTTCTTTCTCTTTTTCTGGTTCTTCTATTTGTTTCTCATTCTCTTGATGTGCGTGTTCTTGATCATTCATCTTTTTCTCTTCATCTTCTCTTCGGAAATCCATCGCTTGCACTCCTTTGCATCATTTTCATGAAATGCTTCATTCATATGTCTAGACAGGACTCATGTCCTCTTAATGGCAATATCATTGAAAAATTCTTTATGACAATATGTCAAATTATATAATACTTATTCATAGAAAAAAAGCAAGGTGTGCACATTGGTGAAAAGCACCTATTCATTAGCCTTTTGTCTA
This sequence comes from Bacillus sp. JUb11, assembly GCF_024807925.1. Classification (NCBI taxonomy): domain Bacteria; kingdom Bacillati; phylum Bacillota; class Bacilli; order Caryophanales; family Bacillaceae; genus Bacillus; species Bacillus sp. JUb11. The sequence continues at coordinate 254,065 of NZ_JANUEZ010000002.1, forward strand.
TGCCCTTTTTTCCCTTGAGCTTATCATAAACAAACATTATGGGATAATGATGAGAAGAATATGTGAAATTGTGAAAAAAGCGTGTGATTGTTGACATGCCGCCTTTGTATCCCGTTATAATGACGTTGAGAGGATGTGGAAGACTTTGTCGTACACCATTTATTTAGTTGAAGATGAGCAGAATTTAAATGAACTGTTAACCAAATATTTAGAGAGTGAAAATTGGAATGTGTCCTCTTTTTTAACCGGAGAAGCGGCACGCGAAGCAATGAACAAGCCCCCGCATCTATGGATTTTAGATATTATGCTGCCTGATACAGACGGCTACACACTCATTAAAGAAATCAAAGCAGCCTCGCCTGACGTACCGGTCATTTTTATTTCGGCACGTGATGCAGATATTGATCGTGTGCTTGGCTTAGAACTCGGGAGCAGTGATTATATTGCGAAACCCTTTCTTCCGCGCGAGCTGATCATCCGTGTGCAAAAGCTGCTGGAGCTTGTATATAAAAACAGTGACACACCGCAGCAAAGCGTCACACCCGTTTCTTCCTATATCATTCATGAGGACGTAAGAGAGGTGTATGAAGGAGATCAGCTGATTAACTTAACGTCTAAGGAATTTGATTTGCTGCTCTTATTTACCCATCATCAAGGACATGCCTTTTCCCGGGAAGATATCCTCGTCAAGATCTGGGGGCACGATTACTTCGGGACAGATCGTGTGGTCGATGATCTTGTCAGACGGCTGCGCAAAAAAATGCCTGACTTAAAAGTCGAGACCATTTATGGATTTGGCTATAGGATGCTAAAAGGATGAAGAACAAACCACTCGCTTTTCAAATTTGGGTTGTCATCTCTGGCATTTTACTCACCATCTCGATTGTCCTGATCATTTTATTTTCAAATACATTACGCAGCTTCTTTACGAATGAAATTTATAAAAACATCGAAAACGAGCAGCAAGTGTTAACAGAATACCCTCTGAATCGAGACGGCTCACCAAAGTCGACACCAGAAAACCGCTCGGTTCAGCACATTCTGATTCCGTCAGATGAATTAAATCAAATGGCTCAGTTTTTCCCGCATGCCTTTATTGAAAAAGTGCAGTCCTTTGTTAAAAAACAAAAAAGCGCAACAAAACGCTATTCTGAAGAAGTGAATGGTCAGCATATCTTTTTTGTGATCAAAAAAGTCTCAACAGGCAATACACAATATATTCTCTTGTCATATGCACCCGATTCTTATCGAGATGACTTGTCCTTTACACTGTTTAAACAGCTGATTTTCATCTTAGGAACGGTTATTTTACTAAGCTGGATTCCATCGATTTGGCTCGCCCGCTACTTATCACGTCCAATTGTCGCGTTTGAAAAGCACGTCAAGCGCATTGCACAAGAAGACTGGGACGATCCTGTGATTGTTGACCGGCAAGATGAAATTGGCAAACTGGGGCATACGATTGAAGAAATGAGACAAAAGCTCATTCAAAAGGATGAAACAGAACGAACGCTTTTGCAAAATATATCACACGACTTAAAAACACCTGTGATGGTCATCCGCGGTTATACGCAGTCTATTAAAGATGGAATTTTCCCTAAAGGAGATCTTGAACAAACGGTGGAAGTGATTGAAGGCGAAGCGGAAAAGCTTGAGAAGAAAATCAAAGATTTGCTGTATTTAACAAAGCTTGATTATTTATCAAAACAACATCCGGCGCATTCTCCCTTCCTTGTGAGTAATACAATGCTGGAAGTGGTTGACCGTTTACGCTGGTCGAAAAATGAATTGCAGTGGAACGTGGACTTAGATGATGAGGCTGCACTTGAAGGCGATCCAGAACAATGGAGCAAACTATTTGAAAATGTATTAGAAAATCAACTTCGCTACGCAAAAAGTAAAATTGATATTCATATGAAGCAGGAAGAGGATCAAATTCGCATCGTCATTCGTAATGATGGCCCTCCAATTGAAGAACACATGCTATCCAGCCTATACGAACCTTTTAGTAAGGGAAAAAAGGGCGAATTCGGCATTGGATTAAGCATTGTCAAACGAATTCTTTCAATGCATCAAGCGTCCATATCAATTGAAAATGATGAACTAGGTGTACGCTATACGATCACTGTTCCAAAGAAGAGGCTGTAGGTTTTACACCGCAGTCTTTTTTAGATGAATGAATACCCATTGAAATCACGGTATGTGGCTTTGATTTTCTTGCCAGCTTGATACATCCATTTCTTTTCAATGGTTGTCTCTTTCGGCATTTTGACTTTTTCTACTTGAATTCCTTTTGTTTTCAAGCGTCTAATCATATCATCAATTTCTCTCATGGAACATCATCCTTTCACATTTTTTGACCGGTTGGTCACCTTACTTTATAATATAAAGAATTACACTGTAAAAAACAAGTTACAATCTGATTAATTTTTGAAAAGTTTTGTCGTTTATGACCGATAAGTCACATCTCTTTGCGCACGTTTCCTAAGACATTTGTCTCTCGGTAAGAAAGGATGACATTCATATTGAAAAAGAAAGAAAAAATGATTATTGAGGCTGGTATGAAGTTATTTGCCAGCAAAGGCTATAATACAACGTCTGTTCAGGAAATTGCAGATGAATGCCACATGTCAAAGGGTGCGTTTTACCTTTATTTCAAATCGAAGGAAGCACTGCTTATTTCGATCTTGCATTACTATTACGATAAGGTATTTACCCGGATTCACGAGGTTCAAACAGAGGGCGGCACACCAAAAGAGGCCTACCGGAAACAGCTCACTGTCTATTACGATAATATTTTGCAGCAAAAAGATTTTATTAAAATGCAGCTAAGCGACAGGGCGCTCCCATTGAACGAAGAAACGCAGCAGCTCGCAAAGCAAATTCGACTTGCGACGATTCAGTTACACATTGATAACATTAAGCAAGTGTATGGAGATGCAGCCATTCCTTATATGGCTGATCTATGTTTAACGATTGAGGGCATGAGTCACGTTTACTTTGAGCTTGCCATATTATATGATTTTCAACTCGAAGCAGAGGAGCTTGCCGCAACAATGATTCACCGTATCGATGATCTAATGGGCGGTATGATGAAGCGAAATGACCATCCACTCATTTCTGTGGACCAAGCAAGCGACTGGTTCGGCCCTATTTATGAACGATCATTTGACCCGCTCACAGAATCACTATTAAAAGAATTAAGAGAACTGGCAGAAGCACATTATGAAGTGAAAGACGAGCCAGATTTATTTGAAGCGCTTGGCATTTTAGAAAATGAGTTAAACAAACAAAAACCAAGACAAGTCATCGTCAAAGGCATGCTTTACCAATTGAAATTATACACACCACTTCAGCCGGTCTCAGGCTCCTTATTACGCATTCTAAAAGAAGATCATTTATAAAACCCAGGGCTTGGTTGCCCTGGGTTTATGATTGTGACAAACAATCAAACTTCTTTTCTGTGATTTCAGGGAGTTTCCATAAAAAAACCAGAGGCACAGAGGCCTCTGGTGTCTTATTTTGCTTTCGGTGTCACCATTTCTTCTGGTTTCACAAACTCTTCAAACTGCTCTTCTGTTAATAGTTCTAATTGAAGGGCAGCTTCTTTTAGTGTTAATCCTTCTTTGTGCGCAAGCTTCGCAATTTTCGCTGCATTTTCATATCCGATGTGTGGGTTGAGTGCCGTCACAAGCATCAATGAATTGTTTAGGTTTTTCTCGATCGTTTCTAGGTTTGGTTCAATTCCAACGGCACACTTGTCATGGAATGAGTTCATACCGTCAGCAAGCAATTCAACTGACTGCAGGAAGTTATAGATGATGACCGGCTTAAATACGTTCAGCTCGAAGTTTCCTTGGCTTGCGGCAAAACCGATCGTTGCATCATTCCCCATGATTTGTGCGGCAATCATTGTTAAAGCTTCACTTTGAGTTGGGTTGACCTTTCCTGGCATAATGGAGCTGCCTGGCTCATTTTCAGGAATGATCAATTCACCAATTCCGCAGCGAGGACCACTTGCAAGCCATCTCACATCATTGGCAATTTTCATTAAGTCAGCTGCAAGTGCTTTAAGCGCACCGTGTGCATATGTGATTTCATCATGGCTTGTCAGCGCATGGAATTTGTTTGGTGAAGAATTGAACGTTTGACCTGTTAACTGGCTGATTTCTTCTGCCACGTATTTACCAAACTCAGGATGTGCGTTAATTCCCGTACCAACAGCTGTTCCGCCAATGGCAAGTTCTCTCATTTTTTCAGTAGATTCTAAAATCATTTCTTTTGAACGATCAAGCATGTACACCCAGCCGCTAATCTCTTGGCCCACTGTAAGAGGTGTTGCATCTTGCAAATGCGTACGGCCAATTTTCACGATCTCTTGGTATGCTTTTGCTTTCTCATCAAGAGTCGCTCTTAACTGGTCAATCGCAGGCAATAGCTTTTTGTACACAGCTAAAACAGCTGCCACGTGCATAGCCGTTGGGAATGTATCATTTGAGCTTTGGCTGCGGTTGACATCGTCATTCGGGTGAATGCTGAATTCACTATTTTTATCTTTCAAGTAAGCAGTTGCTCTATTTGCAACGACTTCGTTCATGTTCATGTTACTTTGTGTTCCACTTCCTGTTTGCCATACAACAAGCGGGAAATGCTCGTCATACTTTCCACTGATGATGTCATCACATACAGCAGCAATCGCTTCTGCTTTTTCACTTTCTAAGTTGCCTAGACGTTCGTTCGCAATCGCTGTGCTACGTTTCAAAATTGCAAACGCATTCACAACTTCCTTTGGCATTTTCTCAGAACCGATTTTGAAATTTTCTTTGCTTCGTTGTGTTTGTGCACCCCAGAACTTGTCCTGTGGCACCTTGATTTCGCCCATTGTATCTTTTTCGATTCTAAATTCTGTCATTATGTATCCCTCCATAGCTTCATCACTCAACTCTATTCTATACAAAAAACGAAAATCCTTTAAGCGTTTTCAATTAAAATTTTATCTTTATTTTAATTTTAGTTCAATATAAACACGAACATCTTTGGAATATTTGTATTTTGGATTTGTTTTTCCGTAATCTTTTGACGTATAAGTCACCTCATAATGCTTGTCAAACGACTGTAGAATAAGGTCGATCTCCTCTTTTGTTCCTGCTAAACGAATTTGCGCCATCTTCTTTCCTCCAACACCGTGATTCTTTCATATACCACAAAATAATGTAACACAGAATATTGTTTTTTCAAGCAGGTAATGCTAAGAAAAAGAAATTGAGGTGGGTGATCCATTTGAATCAAACTCCATTGAAAGAGCACTTATACGATAATCTCTCTGTCATTCTCCCTCAGTTAAAGGACATGGATGATTTGATCCATGAGAAAAAAACATTGCCTCATGGACAGGTTGTCTACTATTTATACATTAAAGAAATGAACGAAGCGATGCAGATTCAAACCTTCTTAAAGCTGCTATTGCAAGATCATGCCTCTCTAACAAAAGAGAAGCTAGAATCCAATTTATCGATGATGACTACCCGTACGGTAAAAACCTCTGAAGAACTAGTAGATGCTATTTTTCAAGGACATTGTGTCGTACTGATTAATGGATTTCAGCACGCTTATATTTTAGAAACACATGGAACGAAGAAACGCAATTTAGGAGATGCTACATCTGAAACCGTCGTAAGAGGACCAAAGATTGGTTTCATTGAAGATATCAACACGAACTTAGCTCTCGTCAGACAGCGTTTGAAAAATCCTGATCTCAAAACAGTAGACATGAAAATCGGCGAAAAGAAATACACCCAAGTATCGATCATGTACATTGACGGGATCGTTGAGCCCTCTGTTTTAAAAGAGGTAAAAAAGCGTCTCAAACAAGTCACCATTGATGATATACAAGACTCTGGCGTCCTTGAAGAGCTCATTGAAGACAATGTGTATTCTCCTTTTCCGCAAATTCAAAACACAGAACGGCCTGATAAAGTGGCATCTGCTTTAAACAATGGGCGCGTCGCCATCTTTGTCGATCATTCGCCTTTTATCTTAATTGTGCCTGCTTCCCTCGCGACGATTATGCAGTCACCTGATGATTATTATGAAAGATGGATCGCCGCCTCTCTTATTCGTTTGCTACGTTTTACGTCCATCTTTCTCACATTGTTTTTATCAGCCATTTATATTGCCCTTGTGTCCTTCCATCAAGGTCTTTTGCCCACAACTTTAGCTATTTCCATATCAAGCACACGAGAGAATGTCCCCTTTCCTCCTATTGTGGAAGCACTCATCATGGAAATGACCATTGAGCTGCTGCGAGAGGCTGGGTTAAGGCTTCCTAATCCACTTGGACAAACAATCGGACTTGTGGGCGGTGTTGTCATTGGGCAGGCAGCCGTACAAGCCCATATCGTCAGCTCCATTATGGTCATTATTGTCAGCGTCATTGCACTTGCATCCTTTACCTTTCCTCAATATGGAATGGGGATATCATTTCGTGTCCTTCGCTTTGTATCCATGTTTACTGCAGCTGCATTCGGTTTATATGGACTTGTCCTGTTTATGCTCGTCTTACTCACTCATTTGACAAGACAAAAAAGCTTTGGCACCCCATATTTTTCACCAGATTTTGTGTTCAGTTATAAAAATGAGGACAATTCCATCATCAGATTGCCTTTGAAAAATCAAAAGAAAGGGGAACGACATGGTCAATCATAAAGAGTCGATCACAAGCTATCAGGCAAGTGCCATTATCGCCAATACCACGCTAGGCGCAAGTATGATGATTCTGCCAAGATCAATGGCTCAAGCTGCGCCTACACCTGACGGCTGGATTGCACTCTTACTCATGAGTGTGATATACATTGTGTTCATTTTTGTCAATGTGCTCATGATGAAAAAGGTCTCCTTTTCTTCCTACTATGACTATACAAAAGAAGGACTTGGGAAATGGATTGGCTCACTTGCCAACCTGTTGATTATTATTTACTTTCTCGGCGTTGCCAGCTATGAAGTGCGAGCCATGTCTGAGATGGTGAAATTCTTTCTACTTCAAAACACACCTGTAGCCGTGACGATGATCAGCTTTATTTTGGTTGGTTTTTACCTTGTGATTGGAGGGATTGGTGATTTTGCCCGACTGTGCCCTTTTTTTCTGATTGTCACACTCATCATCTTATTTGTAGCCTACGGACTTAGTGTACAAGAGTTTAAGCTCGATAACCTACGGCCAGTTTTAGGAGAGGGCATTTCCCCTGTTTTCAATTCCTTGAATGCTTCGGCCATTTCGTTTGTCGGCATTGAAATGATGCTTTTCATGCCTGCCTATATGAATACGCAAAAACACACTTTTGCATATGGCTCCATCGGCTTTTTGATTCCTGCGATCATCTATATTTTCACCTATATTCTTGTGGTTGGTGCGCTCACGGTGAAAGAAACGGCGACTCTGACGTGGCCGACCATTGCCTTATTTCAATCATTTGATATTCAGGGGATTTTTATTGAACGGATTGAATCCTTTTTGCTGATTGTTTGGCTTGTCCAGCTTTATACGAGCTTTGTAGGATATACGTTTTTTGCTACGATAGGAGTCATCAAATTGACTAAATTCCCTAAAAAAATCGCGCTCGCCTTGATGGGCATTGTGATCTTCTTTGCCGCTCTTTTCCCAAAAGATGTTGATACGGTCCGAGACTATTTAACCTACGTAAACAACTTGTTCTTTCTTCTATTTGGTATACTCCCGTTTCTTTTATTTATCATCGTATTTTTCAAAAGGAGGCGGAAAACAGCATGAAAAAGAAAGCGGTTCTTGCGCTCTTCTCACTGATTCTATTATGCGGGTGCTGGGATAGTACAAATATCGAGGAGCTCAACATGGCAATTGGATTTGCTGTAGATAAAGGAGATGACGGACATAAATTGAAGCTGTCTATGCAGGTGCTCGTTCCGCAAAAAATTGAGCAAGAATCAAGCGTGAAAGATCCGACGAAGATTATTGAGACAAGCGGTGATTCCATACACCAAATTTTTCGTACAACGGCCCTAAAAACACACCGCATTTTTGCTCAGCAGCTGAGGGTTTATTTGTTTTCTCAAGACCTTATCAATGAAAATAATTTCGATTTGGTCATCAATCAATTCATTCGGGACAATGAAACACGAAGAGGAAGCCTTGTCTTTATGGCTTCTGAGAAGCCTGGAGATATGTTGAAAATCAATGACGACGGGCAGCCTGCCGCTTCCACCTTATACGATATTTCTTCGAATACAAAAACGACCATTCGTATGTTCAAGCCCGTTTCCTTAGGAGATATTTCTTCTGCTATGCAAAACAACGTATCCTTTGCCATTCCGAAAGTCAGTGTCAGTCAGGGCAAATTAATGCTGGATGGTGCCTCGATTATTCAGAACAAACGATTTCTCACCAACATCTCTCCTTTAGCGGTGCAGTCCTACAACCTGCTGACTGGAGATGCAACAGGCGGAGTGATTGAATTCCAATATGAACATAGCATTTATTCTTTTGAGATCTTTAAAATCAAACACAACATTGACACCCATAAAACAGCCAGTGGCAAATATGAATTTGATGTGTCAGTGGAGCTTGATGGAAGATTGTCTGAGGATTGGAATGAACGGGAAAATTCATTTAATGAAAAATACCTCCAAGAAATTGAGAAAGTCGTGGCACATCGACTGGAGGAAAATGTAAAAGATTTTATCGGGGAATTACAGCATGAGATCAAAGCAGATATTTGTGGATTTTATCAAAAAGCGAGTATTGCCTATCCGAAGGAATTCCGAAAAGAAGCAAAACATTGGGATGACATTTTTAGTGAATCCGATATTCGTTACAAGGTAAATGTGAAAATCCGTGACTTCGGGACTAAGGGCGCAACACAATCCTTATAGAGTATGTTAAAATGGTAAGAAAAAAAGGGTGTCAATCATGAAACGAGCTTTACTTTCGGCCGGCATTCTATTTTTGATTCTAGGAATACTTCTGTTAGTCGTGGTATTCATGCAATCAAAAGAAGATTTCTTCATTGAAGCCGACAGCTTTTCAAGCACATTTTTGATCGTGATTTATTATGGACAAACCCCTGCGCTCCTTCTGATTGGAGGCGGTTTATTTGTTGGACTTTCACAGATCATTGATTTGCAAGAGAAAAAAGCGGCAGTGGCAAAGGAAAGCGTCAAACTGCTTTCCGAGATGAAGAAAACCCTGGAAGACAAATCGGCCGAGGACCAGGAGGCTTTTCCAGTTCCTGAGCTCCATCAACTATCCGAACGTCCAATCACAGGACAGAAGGACTAATTTTGCGCATGTTCCAGCAGCTTTCATTTGAAAGCTGTTTTTTTATTGAATCAGCTTATGGCGATGTGCATACACGGCTGCTTGTGTGCGGTCTTCTACATCAAGCTTGGAAAGAATGTTGGTAATATGCGTCTTGACTGTTTTGATGGTAATAAACAATTCCTCAGCAATGACCTTATTCGATTTTCCATCGGCAATCAGCTTTAATATTTCCATCTCTCTTGCGGTTAACGAATCGTGCAGAATGGACCCATTTGATGAATGGCGGAGTTTGTTCATGACCTTTCCAGCTACTTTTGATTCAAGTCTTGGTTCGCCGATACTCGCAGACCTGATGGCATCAGCAATTTCTCCTGCTTTCGATGTTTTTAAAAGATAGCTTAAGGCACCAGCCTCAATAACTGGATACACTTTATCATCATCAATAAAGCTCGTCAGTACAATAATCCGGGCATCCTCTATTTCTTGACAAATTCTTTTCGTTGCTTCGATGCCATCCATGCCTTCCATAACAAGGTCCATTAAAATCACGTCTGGCTTTAATTCAACCGCTAGTTCTACACCTTTTTGTCCATCTGACGCTTCACCGATGACTTCAATATCCGCCTGTGCCTCTAAAAAAGCAGCAAGACCCATTCTCACCATTTCGTGATCGTCAATTAAAAGCACTCGAATCATCGAACGTTCTCTCCTTTTCCTTCATCAAAAATGGGAACCTTCACATCAATTTGTGTGCCTTTTCCCTCAAATGACATAATCTCTGCGACACCGCCTACTTCACTTGTTCTTTCTCGTATCGATTCAAGTCCGTAGGAAGCAGTCTTCACATGATCTGTTTGAAAACCAATCCCGTTGTCGATAATTTTCAACTGAACTTGACGGTTCCGAATAAGCAGACGTACTGTCACCTTTGTCGCCTTTGCATGCCTAAACACATTGGAAAGGGCTTCTTGCACAATTCGGAACAGATGGTCCTCCACCCCTTTAGACAGCGGAGCATCATCTTCTATTTCCCAATCAATATCAATTGGCTGCTTTGCCTGAAATTCATTGAGTAGCTCAATCAAGCCTTTTTTCAAGTCTTTTCCTTCAAGGGTGATCGGTCTTAAATGCAGAAGGAGTGCACGCATCTCATTTTGTGCATCGCCAGCCATTCGTTCCACAAGACGCATTTGCTTTAAAATCTTTTCATCCTTTTCCTTCATCCCTTCAAGAATCGCAGACGTCATCATCGAAATGGCGAATAGCTGCTGGCTGACTGCATCATGCAGCTCACGCGCTAGACGCTGACGCTCTTCTGAGACAACCGATTTTTTCATTTGAACCTGCCATTCAGCTCGCTCATTTGAAAGCTTTTGTAAGGAGGCTACTTGCCCTTCCACTCGTTTCGCCATTTCATTTAATTGATCTGCCGCCAAACCAATTTCATCATCACCTAGAGAAGGCAGTCTATAGGCAAAATTCCCATTTTCAAATTTCAAAATCGACTCTACAAGCTGATCCAACCGCTTCTTATGCTGATAGCCAAACACATGCCCCGCTGATACACCAATGGCGAGACTAATAATGAGTAAAATACAAAAAAACGGGATGCCGAACCACCGCGTAGACAGCAAAATCATAGGATCAAGCTGGTAATAAAAAAACATCGGGAGTGTCGTCATGATGACAACACCAAGCGAGATACCGACTGCAAGACGAACAGATTGCCACTGGATGCCTAAATGCAGTTTCCTCATAAGTACCTCACATCCACATCCCCAATCAGGAGAGAAATGGAGATTTTCACTTTTCGCTTGCTCTCATCATAATCATTTGTCATGACATACACTTTACTGCCGAACCCGCTTCTTTTTTCATCAATGATTTTCATATCACCAATTGCAGCCGAAGCACTCACACACACTTCAATATCCTGCGGTACATAAATATCGACATCTCCGATGAGCCCACTAATGACGATCGTGCTCTCTTCCTCTGCAATGATCGCCTTTGATAAGTCGATTTTGACATCGCCAATAAAACCTGAAATGGTCAAATCGCTTAATTGAAATGGTTTTTTCATCAGCCTGACTTCACCGATGAAGAAATCATGTTCTTTGCGCGGCTTTGTCTGGCTTTTTGTTTTCTTCTGATCGCCCTCTTTTTCAAGATTGACTTTCAGTGAAGGCTTTCCATCGTCTGATGATTCCTTTTTATCGACATCAAAAACAGGTTTGTTTTTCAATAAACGATAGCCCGCATAGATCAAAAAGGCAGCAAATAAATACCCAGTCAAACTAAACGTGATATTTAGTAGAAACTTCAAGAAGAGAAAGCCTGCAAAAATATAGGAAACCGAACCGAGCCAACGTTTAGATCGAGAGTGCAGCCAATAACCAGCTAGAGCAAAAAACACTGGCCAAAATAAGTCTGCCCCAATCCCAATAATTTTGAGAAAAAGATTTATACCGAAAATCACCACAATGATGCCTAAAATTTGATTTCTAGAAAAACGCAGTTGACTCGCCTCCTTCCTTTTTACGTTTGTTTACCGCAATTTTAAGTTTCCGCTTGTCATCTCAATATCGACTAAGTGTGTCCCTTTCCCATGCGTGCCGGTAAAACCTCGGCCTTCACTATCCGCTTGGTCAAAATCATACGAATGATCAATACGTCCACTCGTTTTTTTCACTTGGACTTTGAAATCTCCCTCATCTGGCAAGTTAAATTTCGCACTGCCTGATGTCATGTGAAAGTCGACTGGTGAATCAATTGTATCAAAGCTTGCTGTCAGCCTGCCGCTTGTCATGCCTAATTGCAGCTTTCCTTTTACATCTTGAATATCAGCACGACCAGAAGTGGCACCAATATCACTTTCCTTCGCATCAATATGAGACACTGAAAGTCTGCCAGAAGTCGCTTTGATTTCCACACGATTTGCTGAGAAGTTCTCAGCTGTGAGGTTTCCGCTCGTTGATTTCAGCGTCACATCTTGAAGAGACAGCTTTCCTTCGCCATTTACTTCGCTCACGCCGATTCCACCTGTTATTTTCACATCTTTATGATAATCTGTTGGAATTTTGACTAAGAGTTCTCCTTTTTCAAATGCAGAGAAAAACAAAAATCCTTTATTTTCAGCACGGACTTTGAATGTTCCGCCTGTTTGTTCCGCATACATTTTCCCTTTTCCATTCACAACCATCACAGAAATATCCGAACGATCTTCCGGCTTCACCTTGATGCGAAATCCAGAAAGAGAGATATCTAATTGTTCAACCTCATCCTTTTTCGCTGAAGCTGTTGTGACCGCTTTATCACGAGAAAAGCTCAAATGAAAGAGATCTCCATTTTTGAAAAGCATCCCAATCATCAAAAAAACACCAACAAGTATACAAATTAGACCAATGAACCGTTTCATTTATATCATCCCTTTATCCTTTGACCTTTTTATTATAAGGAAAAGCGAAACAGAAAGAAATCAAATAACGGAAGAAAAATCCTGTTTTTCTTCCGTTTTGACACATTTCCATTAGTTTGCCGGCTGTTTCTCAAGCTGCTTTGATCGCTTAAGCTTTTGCCATTCCTTTTCAACCTCATCAGCGTAATCAAGATGAGCATAAGCACCCTGATCGGCAAATTGTGCATAGCTACCCGCTTTTGTCTCCATTTCCTCTATACGGTTCTCCATGCGTAGAAATTCTTTATAAGCACTTTCACTATCAACCTTATTCATAGATTCATTCATATGCTGCTTTGCCTGTGCGGCATTGGCTCTTGCAATCAGCGCTTGCTTCTTGTCTTTAACATCACGCAGCTTTGTTTCTAGATGCTGCAACTGTTCTTTCAGCTCTTTCAGCTGTTTAACAGATTGCTGATAGGCTTCTTGATATTCGTTGTGCTTTTCTTCAAAATACTTCATTTCAGTCAGTGCTTTCCGTGCAAGTTCTTCTTCTCCTGCATGAAACGCCAGCTCCGCCTGTTTCTTTCGCTTATCAGCAAATTCTTCTGTTTCTTCTGCTTTTCTCAAGAAACCTTGCTGAATGGTTTGCTGTTTAATGATCGCATGCTTCGCTTTGGCAATATCGTCCTCCATATCACGAACATATTGATTCAGCATGACACGCGGATTCTCCAATTTATCTAAGCCTTCATTGACTGTTGCAACAAACATATCACGTACTCTTCTTAATACCATTTCATATTCCTCCCTTTATTTTTTCTTTAAAAAGTCTTCCCATTCTTGATCAAATGACGTGTGCATAGATTCTTCCATGTTCGGTTCCGTGTTTGGCTCCATATATGTTGTTCTGCCGGATGATTCCTTTGCAGATTCACCATTGATCATCTTCCAACCAAAGTAGAGAAGTACTCCAGCAAATGCGATTCCGAGTAAAAATGGCAGTGACTGTGCGACGAGCAATACACCGATAATAGAGAGTATGACCCCTGTTGTTTTACTGCCTTTATCATATTTTTTGACACCTACATAAATGAGCCACGCCCCAATCAAAGTCGGGATCAGCCCGCCCAATGAACCACCAAAGAAGATGGATAAACCGATAAACATCAGGATTGAACCGATGATGGTTTTACTTGTGATTTTCATCTTCATGCCTCCTTTCTTGCTCCTTGCTTTAACTATAGTCAAAAAAGGAAGCCGGCAAAACGTGTCGTAGATTGATCTTTGATTGCGACCAGAGTCGTAACATGGCTCAGACTGAGCGGTTGAATCTATAGAAAAAGCACTCTTCGACTAGAAGAGTGCTCTGATTATTGACAAAGGGCTAAAATGAACTTGATTTTAGCCCTTTGTCTTCTTTTCAGCGTGATAGAAAACCTTTGCAGTCTAGGAAGAACGAGTACTGGGCGCAGAGCGAATTGGACATTCGTGAGCACCGGCACGCAGGACTGACAAAGAATGCGAGGGTTTGTCTACACGCTGAACACTCTTCGACTAGAAGAGTGCTTTTCCTCATTAAGAACGAAACACATCTGCACTTCGTTCATATTCAACATCCGCTTCACCAAGCCGATGATTCACAATACGGGCGGCAGCAAATAAATAATCGGATAGACGGTTCACATATGTGAGCGTAACTGCTGGAATCTCATCCTGCTTTGCGAGTGTCACAATATGCCGCTCGGCTCTCCTGACGACTGTTCGCGCTACATGTAAGAGGGCAGCACCTTCCTGGCCGCCAGGTAAAATAAATTTAGTCAGCGGTGCGGCTTCTTCTACATACACGTCCATTCGCTCTTCAAGGACTGTGACAGATTCTTCTTTTAACTTGCCTTCTTTCGGTGGTTTCACCGCTGCTAAATCACCGCCGCAGTCAAACAGTTCATGCTGAATGACCATCAGCTCAGATAGAATATCTTGAAACAATTCGCCATGCTGCCTTAAGTTTGCATGGGCTAGTCCAATCAAACTATTCGCCTCATCTAATGTACCGTACGCTTCTACTCTTGCGTCATCTTTATCAGCCCGCCCGCCAATCAAGCCTGTTTGACCTTGATCTCCGGTTTTTGTATAAAGTTTCATTGAGGTTCCCCCTTATCCATTGCTTGTTCCTTTTAGTATACCCTGAAGTGGAAAAGATGTATTTGTTTTATTATGAAACACTTTTATTCAAAACCTCTTCATTTCCACTTTATATGTTGAATGATGAAACATCACATTTTATAATAAATGAAAGCGCTTTTTAATTATGACAGATGGGTGGGATGATAGATGACTTTACAAAACAAAGTAGCAATCATTACAGGTGCAAGCAGAGGGATTGGCCGCGCCATTGCGGAGGCATTTGTCTCTGAAGGAGCTAAAGTGGTGCTGAACGGAACGAATGAAGTGCTATTGCAAGACGTTTGCTCCTCTCTGAATAAAAAAGAGACACGCGCTGTTTCTGTCGCTGGTGATGCTAGTTTACCAGCGACAGCTGCCTCCCTCGTTGAGAAGGCAAAAAACCATTTTGGACAGATTGATATATTGGTCAACAATGCTGGGATCAATTTGCGGAAATCAACAGTCGATACATCTGTTGATGAATGGAAAAGACTAATTGATATTAATTTGACGGGTACGTTTCTCATGTGTCAAGCAGTCATTCCTGACATGATCAAACAGCAAGGCGGGAAGATTGTCAACATGAGTTCAACTACTGGCAAAACCCCTCATCACAATGCATCACCCGCTTACGGCGTTTCAAAGGCAGGTATCAATTACTTAACGATGCATCTTGCCAAAGAATTAGCAGCACATCACATTCATGTAAATGCTGTCTGTCCTGGGCCAATTGAGACAGACATGAGCAAACAGTGGAGTGATGAATACCGTAGATCTGTTTTAGAAAGAATTCCTCTGAAAACAATTGGAACACCGCAGCAAGTCGCAAACGCCGTTACCTTTTTAGCCTCTGATCAGTCAGATTTCATCACAGGGGAAACCATCAATATGAATGGCGGAACGTATATGAACTAAAGAAAGAGCCCCATTGGAAGGCTCTCAGATTGTTGACAAAGGGTTAAAATGAACTTTATTTTAACCCTTTGTCTTCTTTTCAGCGTGATAGAAAACCTTTGCAGTCTAGGAAGGACGAGCATCGGCGCGGAGCGAATTTGACATTCGTGAGCACCGAAGCGCAGGACTGACACCGAATGCGAGGGTTTGTCTACACGCTGAGAGCCTCCATTTGAAGGCTCTTTCTCTTTTACTATCGGTTCTCTCTCGTACCAGAAAGCATGATTGCCTGCCGAATGGCTTCTTCCATACTCGCAGAATCAGCCTTTCCTGTTCCTGCAATATCAAATGCCGTCCCATGATCGACACTTGTACGGATTATAGGCAATCCAACTGTAATGTTCACGCCTGATTCTAAGCCAAGCACCTTGATTGGCCCATGCCCTTGATCATGATACATCGCCACAACGATATCAAAGTCGCCTCTTGTCGCCCTAAAGAACAGTGTATCAGCTGGTAGCGGGCCAAATACTTGAACCCCTTCATCCTGTGCTCGTTCTACCGCTGGAATGATCTTCTCCTCTTCTTCTCCGTTTCCAAACAAACCATTCTCCCCGGCATGTGGATTAATCCCGCACACAGCAATTCTAGGTGCAGGGATACCAGATCGAACGAGGGTATCATGAGCCAGTTTAATCGTTGTGTATACACGCTCAGGATTGATTTTTAAGATGGCATCCATTAATCCGATATGTGTCGTCACATGCACCACTTTTAAATTAGGAGCTGCCAGCATCATGGCATAATCGTCCGTACCTGTCAGGTCAGCTAAAATTTCTGTATGCCCTGGATACATATGACCAGCCTTATGAAGTGCTTCCTTGTTTAACGGCGCTGTACAAATGCCGTCAATTCTACGGTCATTCGCAAGTGTAATGGCTTTTTCAAGATATCGAAAAGCGGCATTCCCTGCTTCTTTTGAAATCTCTCCTACTGGAATATCGCTTGTTAATAGATGAAGATCAAGACAAGGAACGGCACCAGATTTTACTTGTTCCGCTTCCTCTGGTTCTTTAATACTGACAATCTCCACATCTGTATTCACAAAATCTTTCGCCCTATTTAATATATGGGTGTCTCCAATGACAAATAGAACGGCTTCTTCATGTAAACGACTTTGCTGGAAGGCTTTTAAAATAATTTCAGGACCAACCCCAGAAGCATCTCCCATCGTTACAGCAATGATTGGTTTTGCCATTCGTCTACCCCCTCTATGTTTTTCAACACTTCAACCGCATGGAGCACAGAATCTTTTTGACCATATGCCCCTGCTTTTGTGACCGCATATACACTCGTATCAACGAGCCGCCCAAGCGGGATGCCGGGTTCAATTTCTTTCAACAGCTGAATCCCGCCTGCTCCAAGCTCATGGCATATCGCACGCGCCGTATCTCCACCAGTTAAAAAAAGGCGTTTCATCCCTGTTAATTCAACAATGTCTTTTGTGATCTTACCAAGACAGACAGATAAGGTACTTCCTACTTCTTGTCTTGTCATGCCATTCGCTTCACCGTATGCCAACATCTGTTCAACCATTTCTGGCCTTGCGTCTGTATAAAGGAGAATATCTTCATCCTGACGCATGAGCAGCTGATCCATGACTGATTTCCTTTCCCATGCTTCACGGCCGTTTAATACATTCAACGGGTTCACTTTCACCTCGAGACAATCGTGTTTTTCTCTTAAAAAAGCAAACTGCTCATTTGTTTTTTGAGAAGCACTTCCTGAAACGATGAGAACAGATTCATGCTTTTTTGCATGAGAAAGATTGCAGTGTTTCGCGACATAGGATGATAATGCGCCAGCGAGTCCGGCTGACCCGACCCAAAGCACTCTTTGATTGATCTTCATAAACAAATCAACGATCTGTGTTAAATCATTGTTCGTTTCTGCATCACACACAAACCATTGATGACCATGTTTTAATAAAGATGAAATGTCATGACTCGTTTCGTTTAGCTCTGAATAGACCGCTTGCTGCGAAAGATGTTTTGGCTTGATGTTTGTCTGCTCGTCAATTAAGTCTGAAATACTGGATGTCAGAACAGGCGTTTTTGGGTCCTTCGCTGCTTCTGATAGATGAACAGGCACACCCTCCACATAATGAATCCCATAGGCCGTAGATCTATTCGCATCGGGGTAAGCGGGGGCAATGACTGCCGCATCAAACCGGCCAAGATCCATTAGTGCCTGAAGCTCTACTCCTATATTTCCTCTTAACGTTGAATCTATTTTTTTAAAGAAAAGGTGCGAATCCCCTTGTAGAAACGGCTGAATCACTTGACTGACCTCATTATACGCTCTTTCAGAAGACATACTTCGTGAGTCTGTATCGACAATCAGTACATCTTCCTCCTTGTACCGGCTCATATCCTCAAGTGACGGCTGGAACAGCACAGAGGCTTTTAAACCGGCCTTCACAAATTGAACACCTGTATCACTTGCGCCTGTTAAATCATCAGCCACAATGATCACCTTTTGCTCTAAGTTCGCTCCTTTTTTTAATAGATCGTTTGTCATTTAGACACCTCGGTCTCATTGCATATTATTCCTTTAGCTTTCTCCACAGCGTCGTGCGGTTAATATTTAGCCGCTTTGCTGCTTTTGATTGATTCATATTTTCTTCTTCCAGCACCGTCCGAATGATTCGTCTTTCAATCTCGTCAAGCGTGCCATGTAAATAGCTGGACAGCTGTTTTTCTTCATTCTCAGAAGCAAGTTGCTCAATTGCCGGCTTTGCTTTACTCAACGTGATATATCCACTTTTTGTTGTCAGCACCAGTTCTTCCATAATCCGCTTGAACTGCCGGACATTTTCTCTAAATCGCTCGTTTTGAAAGGCGGCAATCACTTCTGCTGACAGCCCAACAACCTGCGTCCCATAAAGAGAATTTAATTCAGCTATAAATAACCGGCTCATATCCTCAATATCTTCTGCCCGTTCAGATAACGGCGGGACATGAATGACGAGCTCCTGCAAACACGTATATAGGTCTTCATGAAACGCCCCAGATTGCATCAATTTGAACAAATCAACTGTAGATGCAGCCATCCAGCGAATGTTCTGCTGATGATGACTAAGCTGCTCGGCCATGATGGGCTGCATAGCCATTGGGACACGATCAATATCCTTCAGAAAGATCGTCCCTTTTTGATGCACCGGAATTGCTTTTACATCATCTGGTTCCGCCAAACGGCTGCAATGCACCGTCATAAAGCTCTCATTTTTCCTCTCGCTCATTTGATGAATAGCGAAAGCAAGGCTTGATTTACCAGTTCCTTGTTCACCATAGAGACAAATCGATCGATCTGTTTGGCTGAACGCTTTTGCTCTTTTAATCACATCTTTCATATTTGAACTCTGCTCAGTAAAAAGAGCAAATGGATGTGCTGAATGAACAGGTGCGGCCAGCGTCCATATATGCTGACCCTCTCTATTGATCACAGCAGAAGGCTTCTCAATCGTCAAAAACAGCTCCCCTTTAGATAACAAGCTTCCTTTGACATGCCACACTTGCTGCTGAAAGGAGATTTGAGAATATCCACTTTGTTTTCCTTCTCGAACCGCTTTTACTGCTGGTTCAAGCGCCGGGCACCATGCCATCACATCAACATGAGACGTAAACGGTGCAAATAACCCTTTTTCTGTCCATTCTTTCATTTGCTGATTGATAAAATAAAGCTGATTGTGCTGATCAATGATCAGCATCCCTTTTGACTCCTGGTCAATCATTTCACGAAAGAGGCGCTGCTCAGCTGTCGCCTCTTTATATAAACGGTACATTTGTTTTGCTTGATGAAACGCTTCTTTGACAGATTCACGTCCTGAGGTAATGAGCATGCTTTGCATCCCCAACTCCTTGGCCGCTTTATCTGTAATCACATCCCCCAGCACAACCTGTGTCCCTTGTTCCTGTAACTGCTGTAAAAGATCCCACACTTCTTCCTCTTGCTGTATCGTATAAATATCAATTTTGATCCCGTATAACTCTCCGATGGTGCGTACACCTTGTGTAATATTTTCAAATCCAACTACTGCTTTTTTCCCTTGGTAATCTTTAATCAGCGTGAGGGCACGAAGCAAGTCGTAGCCTGACACAGGGATATCCACCACTGGAATGTTGACGTGCTTTTGAATAAGCGCAGCTGTCCCCCCGCGGCTCATAATAATATCCATTCCTTGAGCCTCGGCCTGTTCTGCCAGTGCAACACCAGACCTAAGATCTCCGACTTCAAGCTGGAATGTGATGCTTTTTTCGTCTTTGGCAAGGTCGATTAATACATCGCCTAATCCTTTATACGGCGCAATACCTAATACTTTTATACTCATGAAAAGGACCCCCCATTTTTTATCTCTTCATCGTGAGACATACGTTGAGGGAGTCCAAATGTTAGCAAATTGAGACAACCCTCCAAACATCAATTATAAATGAAGAAAATGAGGGTTACAATTCACGGAAACACTGATCCCTTGCGGTTACGACGTGTGATGAGTCCATTCTTCTTTCACACACACATACTTGATGGCCTGCCGGTAAAAAGTAAACGCAATGTGCAGACTACCATCTTTTCCTTCTGTGATGGATGGATAGGAATACTCTCGATTCAATTTGTCCTTTGAGTTGTTTGTCATGGCATATCCATCGCCAATTTCAAGGTTACGTCTGACGGGCCATGTCGCACCGTCATCCGTCGAGATGGCAAGTGTCATTGGCGCACGCGGTGTTCCCCAAAAGGCTGGACGCGCCTCTGTATCAACAGCCGTTCGTGTATCGCCTTCATCCTCAATCTCATCATACAAGGACGCTCTTCTTTCTGTTTGATCATCCGCATTGATATGGTTATAAACGAGGGCAAGATGACCATTATGGAGCACCGTAAATTGAATGGATGAGTTATTGTTTGGCAGCTCTGTTGCTCTTGGCTCAGACCATGTCCGTCCATGATCCACTGAACGGCTCATATAAATCGAATCAGCAAACCGGCTTCTAAAGAGGGCAAGCAGGGAACCATCCGCACATTTTCCGATATTCATATGAACACAGCCAGTACTGTTTGGCACAGTGACCTCTTCCCAGGTCTTCCCTTGATCTGAGGAAATCTTCACAGCACTGACATCACGGTTTCCTGTCCATTTTACGCCAGGAATCGTTTTACAATAGAACACCGGAAAGAGCCAATCATCATTATCCAATACAACAATAGGCTGTCGTATAAACGTCCCCGGCTGATCAAATAAAGTACCAATCTCTCCCCAAGTCTCTCCTCTATCCTCCGATAAACGATATCTCACAAGAGCTGTATCTTGATTGCCAGAAAGTTGTGCTGTATAAAGCAGCCACAGCCTGCCATCTTTCTCTTGAAAAAGAACTGGATTTTGTTCAGATCGTGTAGAATCATCAGACAGCTTCACAGCCTTCGTCCATTGATTACTTCCTAGCTTGAGCCTTGACATATAGATAGAGATATCAGGAATTCCTTCTTGCGTACCGCCAAACCATACACACAGCAAATCTCCATTATCCAGCTCGATGAGATTAGCCGCATGGTTTTGCACGCAATCTGTTGGTAGAAAGGCTTCTTTTCTTGCTGCGTCTTGTTCATTTTGTCGCAATTTTCCATCTATTTTGATCATGATGTCTTCATTTGTCATCATAATTCTCCTTTCAGTGATTGATCCTTTTTAGCTGGCGGGCTGATCCATCGATCCATCACCAGAACTAGGAAAGGAATGATAATGGCCACATACATATTATCGATTCCAAATGGATTATCGAGTAAATACCACACCGTCGTGGCGATGCCTGAAGCGGCAAGACCAATGGTTGCTCCTCTATTTGAATTAAAGTATGGCAAGTAAAAGCCCATTGCTGCTACAACTGCAATCGATGTTCGAAGTGCTCGTGTAAAAAAGGAAAGTGACAGCAACTCTGGTGCAAGTGCGACCCCCACAAGCGGCACAATCCCAACCATGACAGCTACATACCGAGTCACCTTCATACGCTGCTCTGGTGATGGTTTCTTTTTCGGTACATAAAAGTCATCAATAATTAACGTGGTTGTAGCAAGTGCAACCGTCGAGACACCAACAAAAATGGATGCGACAAGCGACGTTGCCACAATAGCGCTCAAAATCGGATTCATATGCTGTAAAAAGACAGGGAAAGCATAAATAGGGTCAATGTCTGGATACAAATAACGGGCTGAGATACCGATGATCCCGATCGCAATGGCAAGCGGCAAACAAAGGAGTGCTGCATACAGGGTCGATTTTTTCGCTTCTCGCTCACTTTTCGACGAGGTGATCGCTTGAATGATAAACTGCGTCGCAAAAATGGCCCCCATATTTCCTATAAACCAAGCTCCAATCGTTCCCCAACCGATGGTCCCATCCCATGTAAAGAAATGGTCGGGTAATGTTTGTTTCATTGGCTCAAAGCCTTTTGTTAAATAAAGGGCTACCCCTAGTGTAATTAAAATCCCCGCATACTTCACAATTGAATGAAGGATCGTGACCCATGCAACCCCCTTCATTCCTCCGAAAGTAAAATAAAATGTGCTCACAACCGCCGTGATGATGGCACAGGTCATTAAAGGAAGGCCAAGAATAGATGCAATGGCAGCTGAACCACTTAAATAGTTTCCTAGATTCACTAAGAGCAGGGCTGCAATCATAATGACAGAGACAACAAGCTTTGTTGATTTTCCAAATTTTTGATCAATAATACCTGAAATCGTGTATTGTCCTGTTCGATAAAACTTTCCCACTAAGAAAAAGGAAAAAATAAAAAAGGCAATAGCAACTGTGATAACAGACCATGAAGCGGAAAGCCCGTGTGTAAAAGCAGATTCAGCTGTTCCGACAGTTGACTTCGTTCCAATGAATTCACTCATTAACAAAATACCGACCACAATAGCTGGAAGTGACTTAGCGGCATTGTTAAATTCTGAGTTAGACTTACTGCGGAAACGCATCGTCAGCCAGGTCGTAAACAGAATATAGAGAATAATGACGATTAAAATAAATGTGATGACAGAACTGCTTAAGACATTCACTTAAAATCCCCCTTTGTGTGCAAGCCGTATGAAGCAACTTCTTATGTCCCATCCCAGTGACGTATGAAGTGTTAAACGTGGAGCAGTTTCATATAGACCTGTTCAATATCAGAGACAGACATCGGCTTCGGGTTGTTATCCATTAATCTCTTCACCTCCGAAGCAGCTTCAGCAAGTGCCGGCACATCTTCTTTTGACACACCGAAGGCTTTGAGTTGTTGAGGAATGTGTAAATCCGCTGTCCACTCTTCAATTTGACGAATCACTTGCTCTGCAAGCGTATGCTTTGATCCTTTCTCTTCGATCCCTATCACTCTAGCAATATCTTCAAGACGATCTTTGATATGGTCTGCATTAAACGCCGTAACATGAGGAAGCAGCATGGAATTAGCGACACCGTGTGAAATCTTGTATTTCCCCCCTAACGGATAAGCCATTGCATGAACAGCAGCGGTTCCGGCACTTGTGAGCGCCATCCCGCCATACATGGCACCAACCAGCATATCCTCCCTTGCTGTCATGTTATCCCCGTGATGATAGGCCTCCTGAATACTTGCTGAAATGAGCCTCATCGATTCGAGTGCAAACATATCACTAAATGGATTGGCTTTATTTGAAATATACGATTCAAGCGCATGCGTAAACGCATCCATCCCTGTAGCTGCGGTAATGGCTTTTGGCAATTTGAGTGTCAGTGCGGGATCTAAGATCACAAGATCAGGCAAAAGGTATGGGCTGACCATGCCAATTTTTAATTCTTTTTCCGGAAAGGTAACAATCGCGTTTGGTGTCACTTCTGATCCCGTACCTGAGGTTGTTGGAATGAGAATCGTTGGAACTCCTCTTTTTTTAACAAGGTTCGTGACAACGAGATCAGAAATTGGCTGATCATTCGTCTTTAGAACAGCTAATATTTTGGCCGCATCCAGCACACTCCCGCCACCAATCCCAATAATGGCTTCATGCTCCCCTTTTAAAAATGTCTGGAATACGTCCTCGATATTTTCTTCCGTTGGTTCAGGCTTAATCTCTGTGCTGATCTCACTCGCAATCCCTTTTTTCGCAAGTTCTGTTTTGATTTGATCAGCGTAACCAAGAGACACGATGGATGGCTGCGTTAAAATAAAAATCGATCTCAACTTGCTAAGTCCTAATAGCTCTAGTTTCTCCCCAAGGAGCTCTAGAGAGTGGGCGCCAGAAACAATGTGTGATGCCGTTTGAAAGTGATAATGTGATATTGTCATCTCTTCACGACTCCTTTGCTGCTTTTGCTTGTATCCGATAATTCTCCATCATGTTCACCACAGCTTCTAAAGCCTCGTCGGATAATGCTTTGACCGGGCTTTTTGGCGGACCTACAGGAATCCCTGAAAGTTCAGCTGCTTTTTTCAAAGGTGCTGGTAACGTTCCTAATGTGAATGTCGCTCTTAACGGCTGCAGCTGCTGCTGACATTGCTCACTTTGGTCAAGATTTCCTTGCTGAAACGATTCATAAATGCCAACGACGGTTTTGGGAAGCACATTTGCCGTTGCCGCCACTGCACCTGTTCCGCCTAGCTTCAATGTCTCTAAAATGAGGGAATCCGTTCCTGCAAGCACGACAAACTCTTCATCCTTTGTGACATCGAGATACGCTTTGATATTGGCAATATCTCCACTACTGTCTTTAATACCTAACACATTCGGTAGGACGCTGAGCCTTGCAACCGTCTCTGGCGCAAGTGACACACCTGTTCTTGATGGAATGTTATAAAGTAAAATGGGGATGGTCACATTTTCTGAAATATGACGAAAATGCTCATACAGCTCCTCTTGTGATGGCGCAACAAAATAAGGGGTGATAACCGACAAGACATCTACGCCTAAATCTGCGAACTTGTTTGACAGCTTAATGGTTGCCTCAGTGCTATTCTCACCTGCTCCCATGTATACAGGCACCCTGCCGCCCGCAGCCTTTACAACAGTTTCAGCAATTTGAAGCTTTTCTTCCTCTGAAAACAAATGAAATTCGCCGTTTGTCCCTAAAGCAAAGATGCCGTGCACACCTGAGTCGATTAAATGATCAATAAGTTGCTTTGTCACTTCTGGATGAAAATGCTCTTCTTCTGTAAGCGGTGTCAAAATAGCTGGAATGATTCCCTGAATGTTCAAATGATCCTCCCCTTCTAGTTGTTGCATTTTTAAACAACTAATTATTAAAACGCTTTCATGATTCTTATTATAAAAGTAATATGATTTATTTAGCAACATCTTTTTTCGTTTTTTTCAAATATTCAGTGGGTGACATAAGTAGATGTTGATGTTTTCAACAAAAAAAGTGAACCAACCGGTTCACTTTTTCATGGCATTCAATGTATGAAGAAGATGCTTCACTTTCAGTCTGACTCTTTCATGTAAATGAGCAGTATGCTCCTTTTCTTCTGCATTGGCAGCAGCGATACAAAGATGATGTACCTGGATACTTGTCTCTTGTTTAATGAAGTGCATCAGCTCGCCCATTAGCTGGACAGACGCACCATCTGATATCGTTCCTTTCAGCACAAGCCAAACGGACAGCTCTCCTTCTTGATGCATCCCATAAAGAAGGACATCTTCATCATCATCTTCAGCGGCGTATTGCTTCGGCCCATCAGATTGACCAAGAAATAAGTACCCTTCCTCATCATCCAGCATGTCATGGAGTGCTTCAGTTCCCGTTCCAAGGGACCGTGTCCAAAAGAAACCCCCGCTTTTCTCATGTGATGAAAGGATGCGCAATGGATGATGAGTAGAAAATGTCATTCCGTTTGCGCCATATGTTTTCCACCCATTCGCTAAGTTCAGCCTTGAATGTTCAGAGATGGACGCAGGTTCAATTACCAGCTGAGGGTTTGCCCGCAGTGGATGTTGGAGAGGTGTTACATCTGTTTCATACACCCGGTTCACCCGTTCGGTGGTCAACACATGATGCGGTTCTCCCAGCATGTCCAACTTTCCTTCATTCAGCAAAAGCAGACGGTCACAATACAAACTGGCAATGTTCACATCATGAAACACACCGATCACCGTTAAGTTAGAGGAAACCGTCTCTTGTTTAATCAAATCGAGTAACTCTTTTTGATAAGCTAAATCAAGAAAACTGGTTGGTTCATCCAGCAATAAATAGTCAGGGCACTGAGCCAGCGCTTGAGCTAAGTAAACCCGCTGCTGTTCTCCACCGCTTAACTCATGGATGGATTGATCCTTAAATTGAGCAATATCTGTTTGGTCCATCACCTTGCTGACAATCTCGATATCTTCTTTTGTAACAGATTGTAGCCATCCTTTCTGATAAGGATAACGCCCAAACTGGACCGTTTCTTCCACTGTAAATGAAAAGGCTTGATCGGTCTTCTGGGGAAGAACCGCCAATTTTTGCGCAAGTGCCTTTGGCCGGTAGGATTGAACTGGATGGCCACTTAGTGTTACTTGGCCGCTCTCAGGTGCTAAAATACCTGCGATCATTTTAAGTAGCGTCGTCTTACCGCTCCCATTCGGACCAAGGATGCCGAGGAATTCCCCTCGCTCCACTTCAAAACTCACGCCATGAATGACCTCTTTTTCACCATATCCTCCTCTAACTTCCTTCACTTGAATCATAGATGCGTCCCTCCTCTATATCTGCGGATGAGGATGATACCAAAGACAGGAGCACCAATTAACGCCGTAATGATGCCAATAGGCAATTCAGTCGGTTCAATGATCGTACGGGAGAGCACATCTGCTAAAACGAGAAAGGAAGCACCATTCAGCATCGACAAAGGCAGCAAATGACGATGATCCGTAATGGATAAAAGACGGATAAAATGTGGAATCACCAGTCCTACAAATCCGATCGTTCCTGACACAGCCACCGCACTTCCAGTCAGAATCGAACCAGCAAGCAACACCACATATTTGCTCCGTTTCACATGAACCCCTAACAGTTTTGCCTTTTCTTCGCCATATGTCATCACATTTAAATCTCTTCCCATCAAGATCAATGCAAATGTACCAATGAGGAAAAAAGGAAGGAAAAGAGCAATATATCGCCAGCCTCTCATAGACACACTGCCTAGAAGCCAATGAATAATCTCTTTTAAATCATCACCTGTTAACGCAATCATTAATGAAATGAGGGCTCCTAAAAAAGAGCTAAAGATGACCCCCGTCAAAATTAAAGAAGAAATGCTCATTCCTCGGTGAACCATACGGGCAAAAAAGAGGACGAGACATAGTGTGACAAGCGCTGTTGTCATACTCAAAAAAGGCAGTGTAAAACTGCCAAGCAAAGGAAACTGCAAACTGAAAAACAATGTGGCTACAGCCCCCACAGATGCCCCTTGAGATACCCCAAGTGTATAAGGGTCAGCGAGGGGATTTTTTAATAAACCTTGAAAGGCTGCACCAGATAACGCCAGAGCTGCTCCGACTAACGCCGCTAATATCACTCTCGGCAGCCGGATATTCATCATAATATTGCGGTCAATCGCATCAATGATTCCGGCCTGAATTCCAAATACTTCATGAACAAAAATCCGAAGTATAGAAGGAATGGGAATCCCTAAACTGCCAAATGAGATTCCCATTCCAATGCTCACCACAAGAAGTAAGACACTTGCTGTGTATGCGATGATGATTTTATTTGAACGTGTCAGGATAGATGCTTTTCGCAAGAGCCTCCACTCCTTCAACCAATCGCGGTCCCGGTCTTGATGCCAGATCCGTATTCAATTGAAAGACTTGTTTTTCTTTGACTGCTTTGATCGCCTTCCAGCCGTCTCTTTTTTTCAGATCAGCTAAACTTGCGCCATCAATCGTAACGATGGCATCAGGATTTCGTTTAATAATTGATTCTTCCGTCATTTGCACCCAGCCTGTTTGGTCGCCAGCAGCATTTTTTGCATGAATGACAGACAACATTTCGTCCATAAACGTTTGTTTACCTGTTGTATAAATTTCAGGCGCACCTGATACTTCGACAAAAACTGTTTTTTGTTTGTCTTTGGAGATGGATTCTGCTTGTTTTTTGATGTCATTCAGTTTTGATTTCATCTCGTCTACAAGCTTCGTTGATGCCTTTTTTACGCCAGCTGCTTCACCAATCATATTAATAGACTTATACACATCTTTGAAGGAAGCTGCATCATTAACAGTCAGCACTTGAATACCTGCATCTTCAAGCTGTTTAAATCCGTCTTTTGAACTCATTTGTGATGCATGTGCTAAGACAAGATCAGGTTTTAAGGAAATAACCTTCTCTACATTGAAATCAAGACCGCCAATCTTCTCCACCTTTTCTACTTCCTTTGGATAGTTGTCAAAGTCTGATCTACCAACGATTTTATCTCCAAGGCCAAGGGCATAGGCAACCTCTGTATTACTTGGAATTAACGAAACAATTCGTTTAGGCTGTTCTTTGATTTCAACTGTTTTACCAGCTGCATCTTTGATGGATACAGGAAATGCCGCAGCCGCTGTCTCTTTAGGCTTTGAACTGTTTGTTTTTTGGTCCGTTTCCGCACCTGCACACCCTGCTAAAACACCGATCACAAGTAACAATGATAGCCAAATACCAGTTAACTTCTTCATCAATAAACCCCCTGCTTTATGTACTGCTTGACGTCATCTCTTTCGTCAATTCTTTTCTAATTTCGGGAATATTATACTACAGTGCAGATAGGTTGTATATGTGATTCCGAATACGTCTTGTCTGTCCTTATAAAAGAAAAACAGCCTTTGACGTGGCTGTTTTCACTTCCGCTATTGGTTGATATGTTCACCATTAATGACAACTTTCTGAAATGAAGGAGATACTGCATGTTCCAATGAAAGAGGGTACGTGACATCGTCAATGACACAGTCTTTCATTTTAAAGTGTGTGACCGGGGAATGTGAGTATGCGGCGATCTTCACGCCATATCGTCCCCCGCTGCTTTTTAACCCTTCTACTTCAATATGACGGACTACAGGCCTATGCGGACCGGCATCCCCTTCCTCATACATCATGTCGATACAGACCACCTCATGCTTTAAGCTTTTCACTAGATTGTTTTTAAAATAGATGTGTTCAATGGTACCGCCCCTGACAGAGTTGGTCTTAATGCGCAATGCCCTGTCGAGGTTCGGACTGTCCATGACATTATCCTCTGCATATACATACTTGACGCCTCCAGAGATTTCACTCCCGATCGTTACTCCGCCATGACCATCACGCATCGTATTTCTACGAATGACGATGTTTTCAGATGGAACACCGATTCTCCGGCCGTCCTCATTTCTGCCCGATTTAATGGCAATACAATCATCGCCATTATCAAAATAACAATCTTCAATGAGCACATGTCGGCACGACTCTGGATTCACACCATCTGTATTTGGGCCATGACCGATGATATTCACCCCACGGACGATGACGTTTTCACTTAACACCGGATGGACTTGCCACATCGGTGAATCCTTTACTGTTACTCCTTCAATGAGAATGTTTTGGCAATTGTATGGCTGGATAAAGCTTGATCTTAAATAATGGCCTTCGCCAAACACTCTTTCTTCCACTGGTATTCTTTTTTCAGCCATTTCAAAAAGAAGCTGACGATCCCGATCTTGAGAGGGTTGACCATTTGTTCCATACTTCCAAGGCCACCAGTGGTGTTCATTCCCTCTCCCGTCCAGCGTGCCTGCTCCTGTAATCGCGATGTTTTCTGCATGATGGGCATAAATAAGTGGTGAATAATTATAAAGCTCAATTCCTTCATATCTTGTTAGAACAAGGGGGAGATAATCACGTGTATCTTGGCTGAAGCTCACATAGGCGTTTTCATGAAGATGAAGCTCTACATTGCTTTTCAATTCTAGAGCGCCTGTCAAAAATGTCCCTTCAGGAATCAGCACACGCCCTCCTTTCAAACGATGTGCATCATCGATGGCAGACTGAATAGCATTTGTCGAAAGCTCTATCCCTTTGTTATCTGCACCATAATGAATGACATTGAATTCACGATCTGGGAACTTTGGCGCTTTTATCTGCTTTAACACCTGATCTATGCCATTTGTTTCTTTGTCTTTTTTCCCTTGCTTTGCTAAACGTGCGAGTCCAATTCCTGTTAGTACTGTTCCTGCTGTCACATACATCAAATTCCGTTTTTTAGACATTTCCTCATCCCCCAGACGCCTTAAAGTGTCACACCTGTTTTAAAAATGGCCAGCTCTCTAAAATTGTTTTTTTCATGATTTAACAGCTTTCCACTCGCCACATCAATCACCGTGGCAATGAATTTCTCTAGCACCACATCTTCTGGTACATCTTCAAGCAATTCCCCCGCATTAAAGTCGATCCAATGTTTTTTTGTTTCATATAAAGCGGTATTGGTCGATACCTTCATCGTTGGAACAAATGTGCCAAACGGTGTGCCTCTGCCTGTTGTAAAGAGGACGAGCTGACAGCCAGACGCTGCGAGAGCAGATGAAGCAACCAAATCATTCCCGGGCGCACTTAATAAATTCAATCCTTTTCGTTTTAGCAGCTCCCCGTATGTTAAAACATCCTTTATAACGGAAGTACCCGCTTTTTGTGTGCAACCGAGAGATTTATCTTCTAATGTCGAAATTCCTCCTGCTTTATTTCCCGGGGAAGGATTTTCATATACTGGCTGTCGATGATCCATAAAGTATTGTTTAAAATCATTGATCATCTGCACAATATTGTCGAATGTCGCTTTTGATTCCGCTCTCTCCATTAAGATCGTTTCAGCCCCGAACATTTCCGGTACTTCTGTTAAGACGGTGGTCCCTCCTTGAGCCACAATGAAATCGGACAGTCTACCTAAAAGTGGATTTGCGGTAATGCCTGAAAACCCATCTGATCCTCCGCATTTCAAGCCAATTTTCAGCTCAGATAACGGAATGTCTTCACGCTGATCTTCTTTCGCTGCGTCATAAATTTCCTTGAGCAAAGCGACACCCGTCTCAATCTCATCCCCTACTTCTTGGCTTCTTAAAAATTTCACCCTCGTCTGGTCATACTCCCCTAATGTAGCTTTAAAATCCTCAATATCATTGTTTTCACAGCCAAGCCCTAGAACAAGAACCCCTCCAGCATTTGGGTGCTTTACGGCATTTTGTAAGATGGTTTTTGTGTTTTCATGATCATCCCCAAGTTGTGAGCATCCATAGTTGTGTTTTAATACTAACGCCGTTTCAAAAGGATGGATGCTTCCCCCCATTTCAGCGGTAAATATTTGAATGATTTGATCGGCAATGCCATTGACACACCCAACTGTTGGGACAATCCAAAGCTCATTTCGTATACCACTTGCGCCATTTTTTCGTTTATACCCTTTGAATGTCAGATTCGTTTTTTCATAGGGGTTTTCTGTTAAAGAAGGGCGGTATTCGTAATCGAGCTTACCTGATAGATTCGTTTTGATATTGTGCGTATGCACCCATTCTCCAGTCGAAATCGCAGTGGATGCATGACCAATGGGGTTGCCATATTTGATGATATTCTCTTTTTCTTTGATCTCAGCCAATGCAAATTTATGACCTTTAGCAACGGTTTCTTTTAAAATGATTGTATGACCTTGGTGCTGAAGCTCTTCGCCTTGCTCAAGCACTTTTAAAGCGATGCCAACATTATCTGAAGGATGAATCACAACAAAGTCTCTCATGCCTTCTCCCCCTGACTTTCATATTGAAGTATTTGGTGAACAGCAGCTCTCATGCCATTTTCATGTATGCAGGTGAGCTGCTCGGCTACTGCATCCTTCAGCCCTGCGATCCTCGTCAAATCCATCCCCCATAAAACTTCGTTTGAAAGAAGTTGATCGACCATTAATTCATAGGAATGGTCCACTTCCTCCCATGCTCCCTTCATGAATGTCATCACAGACTCATCATCCTTTATTTGATCTGCATGGACTTGATAAAAATAAATCAAACTGCTCAGTGAGAACATAAGCTTCGTAGGCAGCTGTTTTTTTAGCTCTATATAATCTAGAAGAGACGGGAGAATACGCGCCCGAAATTTAGATACACCATTTAAGGCTATATCGAGTAATTGATGTTTGACAAAAGGGTTGCAGAATCGATCCCAAACGGATTGTGTATAAAGAAGCAGCTCTTCTTCAGGAAGTGGCAAACTTGGCAGCACCTCCTCCTCAAGCATGCGGCGAATGAACACACCAACATGCTCATCATCCACCGCTTTTTTGACAGTGTCCAAGCCACACGAATATGCAATCGGCACCATCGCTGTATGTGCACCGTTTAAAATGCGAACCTTGCTCATTCGATAAGGAGCGATATCTTCCACAAAAAGTACGTTTAACCCTGCATCTTGAAAAGGAAGCTCTTTTTGAACAAACGGAGGTGCTTCAATGACAAACAGGTGGTAATATTCTGCCGTGACAAGCAATTCATCGATATACCCCTCTTCTTTTTGAACAGTCTCCGCTGCTTTCTGAGAAAAGCCTGGGACAATCCGATCAACTAACGTATTACAGAACGTGTTGGCTTCCTTGACCCAAGCCACAAAATCAGGCGGAAGATTCCACTCAGCTGCCATTGTGATCACATATTCTCTTAATCGATCACCGTTTTGTTCAATCAATTCACAAGGTAAAATGATCAAGCCCTTTTTCTCATCCCCAGAAAAAGCTTTGAAGCGGTGATACAAGAAGGCTGTCAGCTTTCCTGGAAAACTTACTTGCGGCCGATCTTCTAATCGGTCCTCTTTTCTTAACACAAGTCCTGCCTCTGTTGTATTAGAAAAGACAAAGCGCACATCAGGACTTTCCGCTACATGTAAAAAGGCTTCATAATCTGTATATGTGCTGATTCCCCTGCTGATGGATTGAATGACGATCCGTTCGTTCATTTCTTTTTGGTCATGAAATCCTTGAATACATAAAGTGTACAAACCATCTTGTTCATTTAGAGCGGTCACTGATCCTTTTCGAGGAGGAACAACCACTGCTCTTCCTTTAAAATCTGTACAGTCGTTTAGCTTCTGGATCTGCCAATTCATAAATCCCCGCATAAAGTTCCCTTCGCCAATTTGTAGAATGGTTTCAGGATATTCAGCCACTGGGTACACATCTTTGGATAATCGTCTCAAACGCTTTTCCTCCCCGTATTTTTTGCACACGTGAACATTTTTATTTAAAAGATGCTGATTACTGCACCTTTTTTACTGAATCTCTAATCATCAGCTCTGTGTGGACATACACTTTTTCCAGATGATCGTCTTCTTGCTTTTCACCGTTGATGACTGAAAGGATGGCTTCTGCTCCAAGCGCACACATTTTTTCAATTGGCTTTTTGACTGTTGTGAGGGCAGGCGTTGTATAAGATGAAAATGAAATATCATCAAAACCGATAATAGAGAGATCATCAGGACACCTTTTACCTTTTGCAAACAATGCATTCATCGCACCAATCGCCATGTCATCGTTTGAGCAAAAAAGGGCAGTTGGCGGATCATCAAGAGTGAGTAAGGCTTCCATTGATTCATAGCCGCTCTTCATATGATAGTCGCCTATGATCATGTATTCCTTCTTCATGGGTACATGATGGTCAATGAGTGCTTGCAAAAAACCAGCTTTTCTTTCCTGTGTGGATTTAAACCCTTCTTTCCCTTCAATAATGGCAATTTGTTTATGCCCCTGCTGAATGAAATAGTGTGCAGCTTGGTATGCCCCTTCACCATCATCCGCTAATATATTCATCACTTGATTACTTTCTACACGGCGATTCAGTACAATAATGGGAATGCCCTGCTTTTTCACATGATGGATAAACGCTTCATCATGCTCGCTTTGGCTCATGAGCAAAATACCATCATACCGCTGTTTATGAATGGTTGTGTAATCGTGAAAATCGTCAATTCCTCTTACAACCAAATGATAGTTTTCTGTTATCACACTGTTGACGCCTTTTAATGCATCAACAAAGAAACTTGAGGATGTGCCTTCTGTTAAACTCGTAAAAAACAGACCAATTGTATATGATTTTTGCGAGACAAGGCCTCTGGCATGGACATTCGGTGAGTAATTCAGCTGTTTTGCAATCGACAAGATGTTTTGTTTTGTTTTCTCTTTAATAAAAGGACTATTATTCAAAGCCCTTGATACTGTGGTATGAGAAACGTTTGCCAATTTTGCTATATCTTTGATTGTGACTGTCATGCTATTCCGCCTTTTATTATTTTTTATCATCTTATCATAAAAACGCTTTCATATTCTTGCTTTTTGTTCATATCATCTTGCTTTTATGCGGAAGTTCATTTGCCCGTTCAAATTGAAAATACTGCTTTGCATTTTCATAGCTGATTCCTTTTACCATTCCCCCTAGCAAATTGAGATCATTAGGCGCTTCACCTTTTTCCACCCAATCTCCAATGATGTCACATAACAGTCTACGGAAATATTCATGTCTTGTGTAAGACAGGAAGCTTCGTGAATCTGTCAGCATCCCTATAAATCGGCTGATCAGTCCGATACTGGAAAGTGCCATCATCTGCTCTGTCATTCCCTGCTTTGTATCATTAAACCACCAAGCTGTTCCATGCTGCATTTTCCCAGGGGTCTTTCCATCTTGAAAACTTCCAGCTATCGTTGAAATCACCACATTGTCCCTTGGATTCAAGGAATAGAGGATGGTTTTTGGTAATGCATGTGCTTGTTCTAACCGATCTAATACGCGGCAAAGAGGTTTTGCAATGTCTTCATCATTCATTGCATCATATCCGGTATCTGGTCCAAGTCGCTTAAACATTTTTGAATTGTTGTTTCTGAGCGCATTGATATGAAGCTGCATCGCCCATCCCCGCTGAGCATATGCCTGACCTAGTTCAATGAATGTGTGCGTTTTAAATTGAACCTTCTCCTTTTCCGTCAATGGATGTCCAGACATTCTTTTATGAAAAATGATCGTAGCTTCTTCTTCCGTCGTGTCTTCGTACGTCATTTCGTTGATGGCATGATCTGAAATCAAACAGCCCTGTTCATGAAAGAAATCGATTCGCATATGAAGTGCTTTTATGAAGTCTTGATAGGATTCGATCTGGATAGATGAAACCTCCGCCAGCTGCTGAACATACTCGATAAACAAGTCATTTGTGATATCTAATGCCTTATCTGGCCGAAACCCTGGCAGTACTTGCACAGAAAAGCCTTCTTCCCGCAGTTGTTGGTGATAAATCAACGAATCTACCGGATCGTCTGTCGTCACAACCGTTTCAACATTTGATTTCACAATGAAATCTCTCGCACCAAATCCGTCTCCTTGCAACTTTTCATTTACTTTTTTCCAGATGATGTCTGCGCTTTCTTCATTCAAAAGTTCTTCGACATCAAAATATCGTCTTAGCTCTAGATGGGTCCAGTGATAGAGAGGATTTCCAATCGTCATCGGAACGGTTTTCGCCCATGCTAAAAATTTCTCATAATCTGAGGCATCTCCTGTGATATGTGTTTCAGGTATCCCATTTGCTCTCATGGCGCGCCATTTGTAATGATCTCCGTAAAGCCATGCTTCGGTTATATTTTGGAACGTTTTATTTTCATAGATTTCTTTTGGACTTAAATGACAATGGTAATCAATAATCGGAAGGTTCTTTGCAAACTCATGGTATAGCTTTTCCGCCGTTTGACTGTTTAATAAAAACTGCTCATCTAAAAAGGCTTTCATCAAACTCCCCCATCTCTTATAATGATGAAAATCAATTTGTTCACGTTAACAATTTTATTGTAATCGTTTACAAAATCGATTTCAATCCTAAAACAAGAAAAAACGATCTCCTTTAGAAAAGAAAATCGTTTTTTGGCTATTTTACAGATGGTGTTTTCTTTAGGATAATCGCAATAGTTGTTCCTTGACCTAATTCACTTTCTACTTGAATATCGCCATCGTGCAGCAAGACAAGCTCTTTTGCAATCGCCAGTCCTAATCCTGTTCCATTTGTTGGATCATTCGTATTTGTCCCTCTATAGTAACGATTAAATAAATGATCCACCGTTTCTTGCGCCATTCCGCGTCCGTTATCTTTCATTTCGATCCGAACTTCATCATTTGTTTCAGATAGAACAGCTTGAATAAGAGTACCTTTCTGGTTATGCTTCACTGCGTTCGCCAGCAGGTTCTCAATGACTCGTCTAAACCAGGCTTTATCGATCTCAAACATGACACCCTCTGTTTGATCTTCAAAGGATGACATATAATCTTCAGAAAGCGTGCTTCTTGAAAACTCGTCCATAATGGAAGCTAAAAATTCACCAAGCTCCACAGGTTTTCGATTAATAGGCAATGCACCATTTTTCAATCGATACGTGAGGTTTAAATCCTCAATCAAGGTCGACATGTATTCTGATTTCTCACGAATGACTTGTCCCATTTCCATGACTTCTTCTTTGGACCATTGGTATTGATCTGATTCTAGCATTAATCCATAGCCGTAAATCGTGCTAAGAGGCGTTTTTAGATCATGAGACAGCCCTGCGATCCATTCTTCCCTTGTGGTTTGAATTTTTCTTCGGTTTGCTTCATTCTCTTTTAACGTATTGGTGAGCTGATCCATTGTTTTAAGGATATCCTCAAACAGCCGATACTCTCGCTTAATACGGCCCTTTTTATTTTTACTTACTGGAATACCTTTTCTATTTGTTGGCTCCTGCAATTTATTTCTTGATAAGAAAATCAGCCAGCGGATAATGTGATAGATCGGTAGCCCATAGCGATACGAGTACCATAATGTCATAACGATAATAATCGTAAGCGCAAGACCTGCAATCAAAAGCGTTGTATATTGGTTTAAAGCCTCTGTCTCTTTATCATAAAGCTCGTCTGGACTGTATACTTTGTTTGGCACCGAAACAATCATATACAGATCTTTATTCACTCTGATATAAGACAAGTCACTTCTAAACTCCCAAGGCTTTGATTGATACTTGAGCAGTTCAACATCCGTTACATTATTTTTTAAATTATTTTTGGCTCGGATACCTTTTAAGTATTTTCCTTCTTCATTAAACAGATGCACCGATCCATTCATTCTTTTCAAAAATTCTTTTGTTTCAACTGAATATTGAGACAATGCAGCCAGGTTTTTTTCATGCTGCTTGAGATAATTGGCTACCTTTGTGCTGTTCGTTTTAAATCCATATAAGACGATAAAGCTTTCTTGATCAATTTCAATTGGCCAGAAGTACATCTTGTAATCTTTAAATTGTCTTTTTTCAAAGATCTTGATCATTTCATCCTTTTGATAGGATGTTGGAATGTTTTTAGGGAGTTGATAGCTATAGACATTGCGTTTTTTGGAATCAATCACTTGTAGCCAGCCATCACGTTTTTCCACTGCTTGTTTGAGCTGATCATCGGCTTCCATTTTTCCATCCTCGTTAAAATAAAGCCAGCTCATGAGTGTATCTCCATCTGCCTTCGTTAAACCAGTTTCAGTCATATTCTCATAGCGTTTTTGAAAATAAAGATTTTCAGAGAATGTTTGCCCGATCGTCAGAATGACGATGACAATAAACATTTGTCCGACAAAGTGAAAGAAAAGTTTTGTTCGTAAATTCATAAACTATTGAAGAACCTTCACAGGTTGGGGAATGAACTTATAGCCCATACCACGGATCGTCACAATATATTCAGGCTGGCTTGGATCTAACTCTATTTTTTCTCTCAGCTTTCGGATATGAACCATGACGGTGTTGTTGTCACCATATGACGGAACACCCCATACTTTCTCATAGATTTGATCTTTTGAAAGTACCACATTCGGATGGTCACAAAAATACTTCAGCAAGGACAAAAGCTGAGCTGAGCAAGCCGTCACCTTTCCCCTTACTTTTAACTCGGCTGCATGAGGATGGTACGAGAAATGAGCATATTCATATTGACTGTGCGCTTCTTCCTGCTCCTCCTGTAAGGAGATATAAGTTCGGTTTAAGTGCGCCTTAATTCTAGCTACTAGCTCTAACGGATTAAATGGCTTTGTGATGTAATCGTCTGCACCTTGTGCAAATCCAGTCAATTTGTCTACATCAGACGTTCTTGCTGTTAAATAGAAAATCGGTGCCTTCGTCATCTTCCTGATGTCAGGCAGAACATCAAAGCCTGACTTACCGGGCATCATCACATCTAGAAGTAAGAGGTGGATGTCCTCGTTTTTGACAATATCTAATGCTTCATCTGCATGATAGGCTTTATAAATATGTTGAAACCCTTCTTTTTTTAATACGCGTTCAACCATTTTTACAATTGCTTCTTCGTCATCTGCAATCAATATTTTTGCTGTTTCCACGCATCTCTTTCCTTTCTAGCTATGATCTCTAACCGTATATTACCATTGTCCAAAGTAAAAAAGTACCTCTTTTCTGCATAAAAGCGAAAAAAGATCTACTGGAGAAAATGGCATAACAAGGTAATACCAAAAAATGCAAAAAAACCCGGTCATACATACCGAGTTTTTTGTCCATCTATTATCCGTTCACAGCTTCAAGCTTTCTTTCATGATTCATTAAGTCATATGTTAAACAGATCGGCTTATTCGTTCTCGGATCAAGAACAATTTCTGCATCGATGTGGAACACCTGACTGAGCACCTCTTTTGTCATGACCTCATGAGGCGTACCATCTTTAATGACTTTCCCTTGATTGAGGGCAATCATGTAATGTGAAAAACGTGCAGCATGATTCAGATCATGAATCACCATCAGCACCGTTCTGCCCTGCTCTCTGTTTAAGCGTTCTAATAGCTGAAGGATCTCCAGCTGATGAGCAAGATCTAAATACGTCGTTGGTTCGTCTAATAAAAGCAGCTCTGTTTCCTGAGCGAGTGCCATCGCAATCCATACCCGCTGACGCTGTCCACCGGAGAGTGCTTCAATTGGCCGGTCATGAAATGCAATCATTCCCGTCTCCTCAAGTGCCCACCTGATGATTCGTTTGTCCTCATTTGATAAACGGCCAAATCCATTTTGATGCGGGAAACGTCCATATGACACAAGCTCATAAACGGTCAGACCACTTGGTGCTTCAGGCGTCTGCGGTAAGATGGCCATTTGTTTTGAAATTTCTTTTGTTGGTGTTTGATGGATAGCCTGGCCATTTAAATAAACAGCACCTTGATGGGACTTCATAATACGAGACATTGTTTTTAAAATCGTTGACTTCCCGCACCCATTCGGCCCAATTAATGTCGTCACCTTGCCTTTTGGGATGCTGATATTTAAATCGTCTACAATCAAACGGTCATGATAGCCAATACAAAGCTTTTCTGTTTCAAGTGATTTCATCTGTTGTACTCTCCTTCCTCATTAGTTCGTTTTCATCAATAAGTAAATGAAGTAAGGTGCGCCTAAGGCAGAAACGACAAGTCCAACGGGCACCTCTGATGGAGCAAGTATGACACGCCCAAGTGTATCTGCAAGTAATAACAGCAGTGCACCAATCATAGCGGACGCCGGTATCATTCCTTGATGTTTCGGTCCAACTAGCTTTCTTGCGAGGTGTGGTGCCGCTAACCCTAGGAACGATATACTCCCTGCAACAGCGACACTTGCACCGGCTAATGCAACTGCAATCAGCATGAGAAAACTTCTTTCTTTATGAAC
Source organism: Bacillus sp. JUb11 (assembly GCF_024807925.1). Lineage (NCBI taxonomy): Bacteria > Bacillati > Bacillota > Bacilli > Caryophanales > Bacillaceae > Bacillus > Bacillus sp. JUb11. Next base: position 293,546 of record NZ_JANUEZ010000002.1, read on the forward strand.
TGAAATCCCTAAGCCATAAGATATCTGATCACCCAAATTCATGATATTTAAGTAGCGTGCCCTCACCATCGCTAATACAAGAAAAATCAGCATCCACGGCACGACTGATAAGACATATGTCCAGCTTGAGCCCCAAATACTTCCTGACAGCCACACAATGGCTTGGTTAAAATCATTTGGGCTCATCTTTAATTGAATGACCACAATTGCTGCCGAAAATGCAGCATTGATCCCAATACCAGTTAAAATCAATCGAACAGGCGTAATGCCCTTTTTCCACGCTAGCACATAAATGAGAAATGCAGCAAAGGCTGCCCCTGCGAAAGCGAAAAGCGGCAGTACAAATATCGTAAAATCACCTAAGTTCGACATCGAGCCCTGAAAGGCAAAGATAAACAAAACCACCGCAAAACCTGCACCCGCATTTACACCTAGAATGCCGGGATCAGCTAAACCATTTTGAGAAACACCTTGCCAAATGGCTCCTGATACAGCGATAGAAGCGCCAACAAGTAAAGCGATGACCATCCTTGGAAGTCTGAACTCGAATAATACAAGCTCATCCATTTCACTTCCGAGTCCAAAAAATGTTTTGAATGTATCCATCGGAGAAATCCGTATCTCTCCGGTATTTAAACTAATCAGGAACACAGCCACTATTGCTAAAAAGATCATGACCATCGTTCGTTTGTATTTCTTTTTCTTTGCCTGCTGCACCATTTCCATTTAAATTCCGCTCCTTTCACGTCTCGCTAAATATAAGAAGAAAGGAACGCCTATAATGGCTGTAATGGCACCCACTGGCGTTTCAAACGGCGCATTGACAAGCCTTGCCGCAATGTCTGCATAAATGAGCAAAATAGCCCCTAAAATAGCTGAGCAAGGGATAATCCAGCGATAGTCAACGCCGACCAAGAAACGCGTAACATGAGGAATCACAAGCCCGATAAAGCCAATAGAACCTGCAACTGACACGGCTGCACCTGTTAAAAGGATCACGACCAATATGCCAAGTACCTTGACTGTTCGTGTATATTGTCCAAGCCCTTTTGCTAATTCATCACCTAAGCTTAAAACCGTGATGGAGCGGGCAAGAATCATTGCGATGATCAGTCCTACAGCCGCAACTGGAATGATGATCTTAATATTGCTCCAATTCACACCAGCCACACCGCCTGCGTACCAAAAACTCATATCTTGCGCGACGTCAAATCGAATGGCAATCGCTGAGGAAATTGAGCTTAAAAGTGCGCCAACAGCCGTACCGGCTAATGCGAGCTTCACAGGAGTAAGTCCCCCTTTTGAAAGGGTTCCAACCCCAAATACAATAGAGGCGCCAAGTGCTGCACCCAAAAATGACCAAAGAATTAATGTAAAAGAAGATTGGCCTGGGAAAAAAGCAAACGCAATGGCAATCGCAAATGCAGAGCCATTTGTCACACCCATGATTTCAGGAGATGCAAGCGCATTTCTTGTCATGCCTTGCATGATGGCACCCGATACTGCTAAAAAGGCACCGACAAGTGCGGCACCAACTGTACGCGGCAGCCTTAGTTCCCTAATGATTTGATGTGAGGTTTGTTGTGAGTCAAAATGAAAGACGGCTTCCCATACCGTGTGTAAATGAATGTTTGCCGCTCCTAGCGATACTGATAAAAAAAGACCAAATGCTAAAGCAATGATTCCTATGATGACAACAGCTGCTGTACCAAAAGGCTTTGTCACAATATCTATCGCATCATCTTTAGCTGACAGCTGTTTATTCGATTGTGAGCCCAAAACCAGTCTCTTCCTTTCCGTTCATATCTATTCGTTATTAATGATAATGATTATCAATCTCGGAGTCTAGTATATCACTTTCTTCACGTTTTGAAATCCTTGTTCTGATAAATTTCTTTATTTTCATCAAAAAACCGGGAGAATTTCACCATTTTCATTTTGGTCATAAAATAGCCGATGCATTTTTTCTTCTATCATGTTAAGATATAATCGCGAATGAGAATCATTATCATAAACAATTGAATAGGAGCGAACTTTTGTGAAAAAACGAACTGGACTTCTTTTGATTTCCTTCATGACCCTTATGATTTTTACTGCTGCTTGCGGCAGCACTTCCAATAAAGAATCGGGAGCCAAAAAAAATGACACGATCACCTATCAAGATGTAAAGGGTGAAGTGAAACTGCCTCAAAACCCACAACGTATTGTGCTTCTGGCGGAAAGCTATTACGGAGATCTCGTCACACTCGGCAAAACCCCAATTGCTGCCACTGCGCCCATCTTTAAAAACCCTTTCTATAAAGGAAAAACAGATGGAGTGAAAAATATTGGAAAATCTCCCTCTGTTGAGAAAGTAGCCTCTTTGAAGCCGGATATGATCATTGCTTGGGGAGAAGATGAGAAATTTGATCAATACAAAAAAATTGCACCTACAATTGCCATTCAATACAATCAATATTCGTTTAAAGACCAGCTAAAAGAATTCGGTAAAATGACAGGCACATCAAAAAAAGCAACGGATTGGATCACAAAATGGGATGCCAAAATTGCTGAAGTGAAACCAAAGGTAACAAAAGCTGTAGGAAACAAAACCGTTTCGATCGTATCACCATTCGATAAGGGCATTTACATTTTCGGTAACACTTTTGCACGCGGTGGTGAAATCATTTATGACGAGCTGAAATTAAAAGCTCCGAAGGCTGTCCAAAAAGAAGCCATCGACAGTGGTGTCGGTTATGCAAACATTTCTCTTGAAAAGCTTCCAGAATTTGCAGGTGATTATATTTTCACAAGCCCATGGAGCGGTTCAAAAAGTAATGGCGATCAAGTGTATAAAAGCAGCATCTGGGCATCACTTCCTGCTGTCCAAAACAAACGTGTATTTGAAACAGATACAGTCGGTTACTTCTTTAATGACCCTGTGTCACTAGAAGGTCAGCTCGAATTTATTGTGGATCGATTAACATCTGCCTCATAAAAAAATACGTTTCTCCAATGCTGGAGAAACGTATTTTTTAAACTGTACCTTTGGCAAATTTTTTGGACATGAATGGGTAGAGTAAAATGCCAACTAAGAACAATCCAATACCAAGACCAAATGTTTTTAAATCAGCTGTGCCTGAAATAATGACCCAAGCGGAATACCCCATGGCCACAAGCGCAATGATCCCGTCTCTTGTCCGGTTTCCTTTTTGGAGCTCATATGTGTCACCTTGCATGATGACCTTAAAGCTGTAGATCGACGACACGATATACGGAATGAGATACGCAAGTGTCGCTGATGTTGTTAAGAAAGTAAAGGCTTCATTAATCGTACGTGACATGACTGAGAAAATAAACAGCTGTGACATGATATTTGTGACAGTCAAAGCAAAAACAGGACTACCTTTTTTGTTTGTTTTTGCAAACACTGCTGGGAAATCGCCAGCTTTTGCTGCTTGATAAGGGACTTCAGAACCAAGCAAAATCCAGCCAAGCATCGAACCAAATAAACAAATGATCGCAAGAAGTGCCATGACAATGCCGCCAGCCGGTCCGATAATGAGCTGAAGCACGTCTACGAATGGTTTATCAGAACCTTGCAATTGATCATGCGGCAGAACCCCCATTGTAATCAAGGTAATAATCATATAAATAGACAGTGCAATTAAAAGTCCTGTAATCGTCGCACGTTTGACATCACGTTGCGAAGAGGCTCTTCCTGATAAAATGACAGCAGATTCGATGCCGATAAATGCCCATAGTGTGGAAATGGCCGCATGATGAATTTGGCCTCCAAGTCCGAGCACTCCTTCACCACTTGCTGCTTCAACAGGGAAGTAATAATGTTCAAATAATGCGGTTTGGAATGCAAATAAGCCTGCGACAATAAAAAGGACGAATCCAAGCACCTTTGAAAAGGTCGTAATAAAGTTCAACTTACTTGCTGCACTTAAGCTTGTAATTAAAATCGTATGCGTCCCCCATAGAAGGATTGTACATACGATAAACGTTGTGAGCTGACCAAGTGTGATCGCTTCTTTTCCAAAAGTAAAGATCTCCGTTTTCACGGTTAAAATTGGGAAAAAGGTTGTTAAATAACCAGCTAGGCTTGTGATAATGGCGACATTACTAATCCAGCTTGCCACCCAATATCCCCAAACCATTGTAAAACCGGCTGCTTTTCCTTTTTTCGGATCTTTAAAAAGCGCTCTTGCATAGCTTTGTGGTCCAGCTGTCAGCTGCGGTTTATGAATGGACAAATGTCCAAACACAAAGGCAATCATCAGTACACCGCCACCTGTGACAAGCCATGCCATCGTCACACCTAAAGGACTTGCATGCTGGGCAAGTGTACTAGGCAGCATAAAGATGCCTGAACCTACCATATTTCCGACGACAAAAGCCGTCAATAACCAAAAACCCCATTTTTTTGTCTGTTCCATTTTCGTACCTCCGTTATATTCACTTTGGACCAGACCCGGCAGTATCTTCATTGATATATTTGTGAAGCAATGACTTGCATTCTTTATGTTCATGTTGGGTCACTTTCTTACCAGCATACCCTTTTCTTAGGCAATCAGAACATAAAAAAAAGCCTGAACAAAAGTCCATGCTTTTCAAAACATACACCTTGATCTCCGGATAGCCCTCCACGCTTCAAAGACGTGGCAGTCCTGCATTTGTTCAATGCAGACCCAGCATAAAGAAAGTTGGAGCTCTCTCTACACTTCGGCGCTGATGCCTTTTTTCTCATGATCAACGATTCCATCTCTCCCATGAGTGACTCATCATCCGCGCAACCTCTACCTCACTGAGACATAGCGTGAGGATTTCTATTCATTTTTACTACACGAAGGTTATCAAACATTCTCATATCTGTCAAAGGGAAAAACATAGAAAAAAGGCAGAGAAATGATTCTCCGCCTTTTTGTCAGCTTACTGATGGTTGTTTTTCTTCTTTTGGACAGCTTCTTGAAGCGGATCGCCTGCTAGTTCTTTACTTGCTTCTTCTAACAGCTGATCTACCTGCTGATGGTCTTTCTCGCTTTTCGCCTTTTTATCCTTTTGGAAAAATGACATCGCTATTTCCCCCCTTTTCATAAAATGCCTTTGCCTGTTTAATTTGTGCTACAGCGCTCAGCATTATACAAAGAGGAGCGGTTCATTCATCGTGAAAGGTCTGTCTCATTTTTTGCAAATACGTTAGAAAGGTCTTTAAGTCTTCCTCTGTGAAGTCTGACATCATATGCTGAATCACCTTTCCAAAAAGACGTGTATGCTTTTCGTAAATAGCCAGCCCTTTTTCCGTGGCTTCTAGCCGGACAAGGGAATGATCGTCCTTGTCCCGTTCTCTCTGAATGTAGCCTTGCTCACATAATTTATTGAGGGCTATGGAAGCGGCACCTGGGTTGAGAGAGAGTCTTTGTTTGAGCTCTTCAGCATGTGATACTTTTCCTTGTATCAATATAGAAAGAGCATATATCTGTGGAGGCGTGATGTCTTTTTCTAACTCAAGTAACTTGCGGTTTAATTTACGGCTGACTTCATAATGTACAAGAACAATTTCTTTTAAAATGTCTGCATTACTCATCCGAATCGCATCCTTATCGTTAGTGTCAACATGACTTCCTTCTTATTATAGAATGTTTTTCCAAACAGCCAACTATTTTATCCCATTTTCTTTAGAAATAAGCCTTGCTGAATGGATTCACCCTTGATATAGTGAGTACTTGAACAAAAAACAGAACAGGAGTACGCATCATGACAGGAAAAACACATATTATGGGCGGAATTGCCGCCTCCACAGCCGTCGCCTATTATTACGGATTCGAACCAGTGACGATGGCTGCTGCTGGATCAGTAGGTGCCCTCATCCCAGATCTATGTCATACGAAAAGCAAAATCGGCAGGAAATTCCCGCTCCTTTCCACACTGATCAGTAGTGTGTTCGGTCACCGCACCTTTACACATAGTTTATTATTTCTGCTGATCATTTATTTTATTGCGACAACATACATTCCAAATGACAGCCTCAGTACCGGGTTACTAGTTGGGATGGCAAGCCACCTCATCCTTGATGCAGGCACAGTGAACGGTATTAAATTTTTGTTCCCTGCAACCATGAAAGTACGTCTCCCCTTTTATGTCAAAACAGGCAGCACAGGAGAACAAGTCGTACTAGCTGCTCTGACCATTGTCACCTGCTATTACATGGCTGTCATTTGCGGAATATCCATCCCATTGCCGTTTTAGAAAAAGAAAAAGAGTTTTGCAAAAAAGCAGGATATGAATTGATCATTCCTCATTTTTTTAGTAGTTTTAAGATAAGTGTTTTTGCCTTGCAGCTGAATACAGAATGGTGAGGAGTTACATAAATGAAAGCGTTTTTCAAAAATCACTGGTTTTTAGTGTACTCCATCCTCTTTATGTGGATGAAAACATACATCATTTATCAATTCGGATTTCATATACGAACGGCCAATCTGTTTCACGAATGGCTGCTTTTGATCAATCCACTTAGCTTTTTGCTCCCTTTGTTTGGGATTGCTCTTTTCTTAAATGAAACGAAACAAAAGGTCTTTTTATTGACCACAAATTTTATTTTGACAGCCATTTTGATATCGAATACGATCTTTTACGGTTTTTATATTGATTTCATTACCATTCCTGTCTTATTTCAAGCAAAGAACATGGGAGATATGGGCAGCAGTATGACTGAATTGTTTCATCCGCTATTTATACTCATGCTGATTGATTTTGTGGTGCTGGCATGGCTTTTAAAACGGAAACCGCTATCACCAAAAGCGTCTTTTAAGACGATCAAAACATACTATGTGGTTTGCTGCAGCTTGCTATTGTTCCATGTCAGCTCAGCTTTGATGGACCACCCTCGATTTTTGACAAGCTCATATGATCGAGAAGTCATTGTACGAAACCTTGGGCTGTTTCAATTCCATTTGTATGACGGTGCCGCTCAAACAGCACGAATTGGACAAAAAGCCTTTGCTGACGAAGATACACTTTCAACAGTGGCAAACTACACAAAAGCTGATTACAGTGCACCGAATGAAGACTACTTTGGACTTGCTAAAGGCAAAAATGTCGTGTTCATTTCACTTGAATCAACGCAGCAATTTGTCATGAATCAAAAGGTGAATGGACAATACATCACACCATTTTTAAATCAACTTGCCAAAAAAAGCTTCTATTTTGATGAATTTTATCAGCAGACAGAACAAGGCAAAACGTCGGACTCAGAGTTTATCGTCGCAAACTCCCTCTATCCATCTAGCAGTGGCGCTGTCTTTTTCACAGCGAGTGACAACGAATATGACACACTGTACAAACAATTGAAAAAAGAGAATTATCAATCCGTCCAATTTCATGCGAATAATAAAACGTTCTGGAATCGTGATGTGATGTATGAATCTCTTGGGATTGACCGCTTTTATGATGTCGATTCATTTGATGTCAATGAACAGAATTCGACTGGCTGGGGCTTAAAGGATATCGACTTTTTTGACCAATCCATCGATTATTTAAAAAAGCTGAAGACGCCTTATTACAGCACGTTTATTACCTTAACCAATCACTTCCCATTTGAAATTGATCCAAAGGATCAGTTCATTGATGAATACGATTCGACTAGCACCATTTTAAACCGCTATGTGACCACCGTCCGCTATCAAGATGAAGCCATCAAAAGGTTCTTTGAACGAATGAAAGAAGAAGGACTATATGAAAATACAATGTTTGTCCTGATGGGAGACCACTATGGCATTTCAGAAGCACATCATGAGGCAATGGCAGAGCTGCTGAAGCAGGATGAAATCACACCGTTTGATGCGGTTAAACTGCAGCGGGTCCCTTTTTTGATTTACATTCCTGGGGTGACAGACGATGCCCCTCAAACCATTTCTGAAACAGCCGGTCAAATGGATGTCAAACCGACACTTCTTCATTTACTCGGCATTGAATCAAAAGATTCTATTCAATTTGGGAATGATCTTTTCTCCAATGAACGGACACCGTTCGCTGTGCTGAGAAATGGAAACTTTATTACGGATGATTATCTTTATACAAAGAACACGTGCTATGATCAAAAAACAAAACAACCTGTTGAAGAAGATAAAGTATGCCAGCCTTATATAGAAAAAGCCAATAAAGAGCTGTCTCTATCAGATAAAGTGATCAACGGGAACTTACTACGTTTTTATCAGCATTAAAAGCTGCCCTCTGGCGGCTTTTTCTTTTCTCTTTTCCTGAAAGCCTATGAATGGTCAAATAAGTTTGATTATAATAAAGGATACACATGATGTTGAATGATAAAGAGGTGTGATCATGAAATATTTATTCTTAACCTTCGTCGCCATCTGTTTGCTCCTGACTGGGTGTCAAACGGAGTCGACGTCACCAGATCAAAGCAAAAAGACAGAACTTGTGATTTCAGCGGCGGCAAGCCTGCAGGATGCTTTGAAAGAGATTGAATCTGCCTATGAAGATGATCATCCAAACGTGACACTCACGAATAATTTCGGGTCATCCGGCGCATTGAAACAGCAAATCGCTCAAGGAGCAAAAGCGGATCTCTTCTTCTCAGCAGCTGAAGAGCCTTTTGATGACCTTGTTCAATCTGGCGACATTGATCAGGATCATGCAAAGGATGTCATACAAAATGAGCTTGTCCTCATCGTGCCAAAAGAAGGTTCCTCTTCTATCAAAACCTTTCGCGATGTTGATCACATAAAAGGAAAGATAGCGCTTGGCACACCTGAATCTGTTCCTGCTGGTACATATGCAAAAGAGATTTTCACAAAACTGAATATATGGGATCAAGTGAAACAGAACGCTGTCTATGGCAAGGATGTTCGTCAAGTATTAAACTATGTCGAAACAGGAAATGTGGAAGCTGGTGTCGTGTATAAGACGGACGCGCTCGTTTCTCGCAAAGTAAAGATAGTAGATGAGGCAAATCAAGACATGCATTCCCCCATCATTTATCCTGTTGGCATTGTTAAACAGACCGATCACATGAAAGAGGCGAAAGCATTTTTTCAATATATCCAATCAGATCCAGCCGCAGCGATTTTTAAAAAGTACGGCTTTCAAGTGAAATAATGCCGATGCTGACCGAAGATTTTCTTTCACCTATCTGGCTGTCCGTACAAGTGGCTGCTTTCAGTGGATTATTGGCTGTCGTTTTAGGAACGTCCATTGGTTTTTGGATGGCGCGTACATCTTTCAAAGGAAAAATGATCGTGGAAACGCTCCTCATGATGCCGCTTGTCCTTCCGCCAACGGTCGTAGGATTTCTGCTGCTCGTTGCGTTCGGGAAGAACAGCGTGATTGGACAAGCGATTGAATGGATCTTCCATCAGCCTGTCATCTTCACTTATTGGGCAGCGGTCATTGCATCGACAGTTGTCGCATTCCCGCTCATGTATCAATCAGCGAAAGCTGGATTTTCTACGATTGAGTCAGACATTGAAGGTGCTGCAAAAGTTGATGGTGCGCGTTCTTTCCAGGTCTTTGCCTATATTACCGTCCCACTCGCACTGCCATCTCTTCTCTCTGGTGCAGTTTTAAGTTTCGCAAGGGCGTTAGGGGAATTTGGAGCGACTTTAATGTTCGCTGGCAACATTCCTGGGAAAACGCAAACCCTCCCAACAGCCATCTATGTGGCGATTGATTCTGGACGAATGGAACTTGCGTGGGCTTGGACGATTTGTATTGTGATCCTGTCTTTCCTCATGCTGTTGGCTGTGCGCCGAAGCAGGAATTAAAAAATCCCCTTCTCAAAAAGAGAAAGGGATTCAGATTGTTGACAAAGGGCCAAAATGAACTTGATTTTAGCCCTTTGTCTTCTTTTCAGCGTGATAGAAAACCTTTGCTAGTCTAGGAAGGACGAGTACTGGCGCAGAGCGAATTTGACATTCGTGAGCACCAGCACGTACTGACAAAATATGCGAGGGTTTGTCTACACGCTGAGGGGATTTTTTATTTATTCAAACCCTACCGTCATCGTTTCTGGATTAGACCCGACACGTTCGTTATTATTAAGTGCATTGATTTTTTCCATGTCTTCTTGTGAAAGCTCGAAGTCAAAAATGTCGGCATTTTGTTTAATGCGATCTTCATTGATTGATTTTGGAATGGTGACAACGCCGCTTTGCAGATCCCAACGCAAGATCACTTGAGCCACAGATTTGTTGTATTGTGCTGCAATTTCCTTTAATACGTCATGATCCAAAAGCTTTCCTTGCATCAGCGGAGACCATGCTTCAATTTGAATGCCTTTTTCTTTCGCATATTGTCGTAATTCTACAAGTGTCAGTTTTGGATGAAACTCCACTTGATTCACCGCTGGAACAACCTCCGCATCTTTTAACAGCTCTTCTAAATGCTGCACGTAGAAGTTGCTGACACCAATCGCTCTTACTTTTCCATCTTTATAAAGCTTCTCAAGCGCACGCCATGTCTCTTTAAATGTATCTGCATTTGGTCCAGGCCAATGAATCAAATAGAGGTCTAAGTAATCAAGACCGAGCCGGTTTAAGCTTGCGTCGCATGCAGCGAGTGCTTTGTCATATCCTTGATCTGTGTTCCATACTTTTGACGTAATGAACAATTCTTCTCTTTTTACGCCAGATTCTTTAATGGCTTTCCCTACGCCTGTCTCGTTTTTATAAACGGCAGCCGTATCAATGCTGCGATAACCGTTTCGTATGGCTGCTTTTACGGCATCAACCACTTGGTTGCCGTCCTCCACTTTGAATACACCTAAACCAAACCATGGCATTTCTACTCCGTTATTTAGTGTTACGGTATCATTCAAGCTTTTGACCATGTTAACAACCACCTTTTCATAGATTCCATCTTTTTCATTATCTCATGTTGCGTTTGAAAACTCTATTATCAGGCGTTTCTCTTCGCTTCAATCGCTAGTAGCAAAGCACCTGTCATACCTGCCTTGTCCTCAAGTCCAGGAGAGACAATGTATGTATCAAGCGGCGGCATGTCGACATAATCATTGACATACGCAGCCAGCTTCTCTCGAATGAGCGGAAATAGCTGTTTTTGCTTCATGACGCCTCCACCCATGATGATGCGTTCTGGGCTTAATATCAGCGTGTATTGCATTAATGCCTGTGCTAAATAATCTGCTTCAAGAGACCAAACTTCTTCTTCTTCGGTAAGCTCTTTAGCCGGCTTTCCCCACCTTGCCTCAATAGATGGTCCTGCCGCCAGTCCTTCTAAGCAAGTACCATGCGCCGGGCAGACACCTGCAAACTGATCTGATTCATGCTGCCTGACCAGGATGTGTCCCATTTCTGGATGTGAGTGACCGTGGAGAAGCTCATTTTTCACAACAGCCCCGGCACCAATCCCCGTACCGACCGTGATATACAGACAGCTGCTTAGCCCTTTGGCGGCCCCTTTTGTCAGTTCACCTAATGCTGCGGCATTGACATCTGTCGTAAAGGACACCGGTACACCTAGTTGTTTCTCCAGCTCAGGTATCAACGGGTAATGCTTCCATTCAACTTTCGGCGTATTCATGATGTAACCGTAAGAAGGATCGTCTTTCTGGACACAAATCGGTCCAAAGGAACCGACCCCTAATGCTGCAATTTCATGTTGCTGAAAAAATGGAATAAGTGATTGGATGGTTTTTTCCGGGTGCTCTGTTGGAATGGTTAATTCCTCTATGATATCCCCATGCTCATTGCCAATGGCACAACAGAACTTTGTCCCCCCAGCTTCAATCGCTCCGTAATATGTCATCCTGCCTCTCCCCCTGCTCGTCTCTTTTTTTCATCATAAAACAAAGGGGAGAAGTTGACAACATCATGTATTGGTCAGTAAGACTGCTTCCATGTCATTGATATATTCCCTTAAATGATGGGCAATATCACGATTGATTTCGCCATTTTCATATAAGGTTTGGATTTCATTACGAATCGTCTGTACGGCTTGGAAGTTAAGCTCTTTCTTCTTCCGGTCAAACGTACGATCCTTTTGCTGGAAGAAAGAAGGACCATGTTCACAGCGGAAAATCACTTGATTGTAAAACCCAATGACTTGATGACACGTTTGTTGATTGTCTTCGGTCATATGGTGCTTAATAGAATCCACCGCAGCTTCAGCCGTTTTCTTGCGGATTTGTTTATACGATTCCTCGTTTTCTAATATGCCGCTCGAAATACGCTGATGCGGGTGCCACAATTGAAGCCATTGTAGTAAGCGCAGAAACTTCACTTTTGAGAAACGAATTTTAAAGGAGTTGGAATAGAGCATTTCCAGCTCATGAAATCTCTCTTGCAGCTCATATGCTTCTTCTTTGTCGATTTTCTCTTCCTCAATCAACTGCTGAAGTTTCATCTGTTCTGCTTTAATACCATGCAGTCTGATTTTTCTCTCTTGTTTTCTCATACCAAACTGGTACGGTTCCCGCTGAATATTTCGTAGCTTCATTCGGAAATCATTGATGAGTGCAAGGGATACTTCTCGATTGTCCTCATTCATTCCTTCTTTTAACGTTTTAATGGCACTTCTCAGCAGCTTCCGTTTTGCGTGCTGAATCTTTGTATCTAAGTCCACATCCACTTGCTTATCTTTTTTCTCCGATAAAATAGGTAGTAGCACACTCGCTAAAATGAGTGTACATAAAATGACGCCTGCTGCGAGGAAAATAATTAAATGACGCTCAGGGAATGGTGAGCCGTCTGCAAGCGTAAACGGGATGGAGAAAGCACCCGCTAATGTAACAGCACCACGAACACCAGAGAATGTCATCAGCATGGAAGCACGCAGCTTCGGTTTTTTCGTGTTCTTCTTTTTCGATACACTCCAGTTCCCTGCCCAGAACAGCCATACCCATAGGAATCTGAGAATCATTAGACAGAATGTAATGATTAAAATGTAACTGATGACCTGCATATTATTAAAGGCTTCATCTTGGAAAATGACGGTCGATACATCAGGAATTTGTAATCCAAGTAAAACGAAAACAAGGCCATTTAAAATAAATAAAATAATATTCCACGTGTTTGAAGAAGCAATTTGCAGTTTTGCTAAATTCGCTTCCATTCGGTCTTGCTCGATGGCATGTGTCACACCACCGGCAACAACGGCTAAAATGCCAGATACGCCAATTTCTTCCGCTGCTAAATAAATCACAAACGGCGTGAGGATTTGCAGGATGATGTGCATTGTGACATCGTCCATGCCTAAACGGCGGAGAAAATAGCGGAAACGAATGATAAAAAACGACAGAATAAATCCGGTCAATAATCCGCCAGCAGCAATCAGAACAAAGCTAAAGGATGCCTCTGCAATGGAAAATGCCCCTGTAACCGTTGCTGCAATAGCAAATTTAAAAGCAACAAGTCCTGACGCATCGTTCATCAGCCCTTCGCCTTCCAGCAGTCTCATGATCCCCTTCGGCATATTCACACGGCTGGAAAGGGCACTTACAGCCACTACATCTGTCGGTGATAAAATCGCTGCAAGCGCAAATGCAGCTGGAAGTGGTATGCTTGGAATCATCCAATGGATGGTATATCCTGCGACAATGACTGTCGCAAATACGAGCCCTAAAGCTAATAGAAGAATGGGCGCTCTTAATTTCCACAGCTCGTCCCTTGGGGTACGCTTCCCATCATTAAATAACAGCGGTGCAATGAATAAAACGAAGAATAGCTCAGGATTTAAAGAAATATGTAAACCTGAAGGAAAAGCTGCGACCAATATCCCTAAACCCACTTGGATTAATGGAACTGGAATAAAGGGCAGAAAACGATTGATAATATTAGATGATGCAATGAGTGCTAGTAGTACGAGCACTGCCAAAAAAATCTCCACTAGTACATGTCCCTCCCATTTCATTTTTTCCGTCATGTTTTGCTTACATGCAAAGATGTGTTCATTTCTTTCTGATCCATCCGTTCGGTCATGAGCGTTTTTTTAGTATCCCGCAAAAAGCGAAACCAACACATAACAATCCATCTAGGCAAAAAAAGACTGAATCTACATATTCAGTCAAATGACAATATTTTCATCTCGTGTATTGTTCCAATGATGAATAAAGAACCTACTTTTATTTTACACGAAAACAGTTTGACCTGCTGACATCAAGCTCGAATAATACATAAAAAAAAGAGCGACATCGCCCTTTTCTTTACCCTTTATTTAAAAAATAAGACCTAGCGGGAAGCCGCCATTTGAATAAGTAGGAACAAACCCTGCATATGACAAGGATGACAAACAGCAGATATAAAGCAAACTCTCCTTGCGCTAAGCCGAGTCCGACGAGTAAGCCGCCAAGGGCTGCCCATACTGCGTAAATCTCTGCTTTTAGCACAAGTGGCTTTCGTCCTGCTAATAAATCACGCACAATGCCGCCGCCGCTTCCAGTCAAAATGGCTGCCACAATGACCGCACTGAGCGGGAGCTCTCTTTGTACAGCAAATAATGCGCCTTGAATCGCAAAGGCTGCTAAACCGATCGCATCCGAGAAATTCCCCCACGTGCTCCAGTGCTTGAGCAAAAGCTTTGGAAATAGGAACACGATCGTAATGGATACAAGGGCAATGGTAAACATTTTGCCCTGCGACCATAAAGCAGACACCGGAAGACCAATTAATAGATTCCGAATCGCTCCCCCGCCAAATGCTGTGACAATCCCTAAAATGTACACACCAAGAATATCGTACTCTTCTTCCATTGCGACAATCGCACCACTAATGGCGAATGCCACAATGCCAATAATACTTAACACTTCCCATGCCATTTTCCGCTTATCTCCTTACCATTGTCTGATCATCTAACACTCTCCCCTTAATGTATATCTGACACAAATGAAAAGCAATACAAATTTTCTTTAAATTTTATCTTTTTGCAAAAATAAAAAATAGCCTGCTTAAAAGCAGGCTATCTCCTCAATCTTCTTTTGCATTTAAAAGCAGCATACTAATGATGATCAGAATAAATGCAATGAGAGCTAAGAGTGGAATGGTGATAAAACCAAACCAGTTCAGATAATCAACGGAACAAGGAATACCGCTTAGACAAGGACGAATCGATGCAAAGCCTGGAATCTTTTGTTCCATATAATGATAGATGGAAAAGCAAGCACCAATCCCGGCCAAAGGGAGAACGTAGTACTTCACTTTGACATCGCCACGGAATGTAGCAATTCCAAGTAAAAGCACAAGCGGATACATGAAAATGCGCTGAAACCAGCACATATCACATGGAATAAACTTCTTTACTTCGCTTAAATACAGGCTGCTCATCGTCGCCACAATTGAGACGATCCAAGCGCTGTATAAGTAAATCAGTTTATTTTTCATGATTTTTTCCCTTTCAGCTCCTGATCAATTAATTCTTTGATTTCATCATAGTCATAAAAGTTTTGGACTTGTTTATTGTTAATGAAAATAGTTGGTGTTGCATTTACTTTGTATTGATTCACCAGCTGATCATCTGTGTTCAGCTGTGGCTGATATGTTTTCTTTGATAGGTTATCTTTCAGCTTGTCCGTATCAATTTTCGTTGTCTTCTTCGCCAATTCGGTGAGCTTTGCTGGCGTTACCCATTCTGCTTCACTATCTGGTTGTGCGTTGTAGACCGCTTCATGAAATGCCCAGAAGTTTTTCGGATCTTCTTTCCACACTTCTTCAGAAGCCAGTGCTGCTAATACCGCACCGTCCCCATGAACAGGCAGTGGTAAGTTAATAAATGAGAAGGATACATCGCCATTATCTATGTAGTCTGCTTTCAATTTTGGGAAAATGTCAGTCTCAAATGATTTACATGATGGACATTTGTAATCCCCAAACTCGACAACTTGCACTTTTGCCTTTTGATCTCCCATGACAGGCTGTCCTTTAATAGACGGCTTACTGTCGACTGTTTGTGCTTCTTGGCTGTTGTTGTTACCGATCACAACGAAAATACCGATGAGAAGAGCTGCAATGATGGTTAATATAACTGCAAACTTGATGGATGAAGATTGATTATTTTTTTTACTCACAAAAGCACCTACCTTATCTTTTTCATTCATTCCTTCACAAAGAAAAAGGATAACAGCTCAGGAAAATGCCATTATCCAACTTCTTCTATTTTAACAAGAGGGGGTCTATTATGAAAGACGCTATTCATGAATTTTTCCTTACAATTTTATTTCATGACCCTCATCGCATTTAAAACAGCCAGTACAGTGACACCAACATCCGAGAAGACGGCTTCCCACATCGTTGCAATACCGAATGCACCAAGTATGAGAAAGACGGCTTTCACCCCAAGAGCAAACGCAATATTCTGCCATACGATGGCTCTCGTTCTTTTAGCGACAGCAATAGCTTCCGCTACCTTCGATGGCTGATCTGTCATAATCACAATATCAGCCGCTTCAACTGCTGCATCTGAACCAAGTCCACCCATGGCAATACCTATATCCGCTCTTGCCAAAACCGGCGTATCGTTTATGCCATCACCAACAAACAATAATTTGTCTTGAGATGCTTTTTTCTCATACATGTCTTCGATTTTGGCGACTTTATCCTGTGGCAATAATTCAGTGTGAACTTCGTCAATGCCGATCTGCTGTGCGACTGCATTTCCTACTTGCGAAGCATCCCCTGTAAGCATCACGGTTTGAATGCCCGCAGCTTTTAGAGAAGATATCGCTTCAACTGCATCGTCTTTTACTTCATCTGCAATCAAGATCGATCCCGCAAACTCACCGTCTATTGCTAAATACACAACCGTTCCGCTTCGTTTTTCTTTTTCAAAAGCAATGCCCTCTCGTTCCATAAGGCGATGGTTACCTGCCAATACATGAGCTCCGCGAATTGTCGCTTTGATCCCATGACCCGCAATATCCTCGTAAGATTCGATCTGGCTCTCATCAAGAGACGCTCCGTAAGCCGCCTTAATCGATTCTGCAATCGGATGCGAAGAATGCGCTTCTGCCAGCGCTGCAAAAGAAAGCAATTCCTCTTCTGACCATTTTTCATTCGCTGCTTCGATATGAGTGACTGTAAAGTTCCCTTTTGTCAAAGTACCTGTTTTATCAAACACCGCATAGCGAACAGAGTTCAAGGCTTCTAAGTAATTACTGCCTTTCACTAAAATGCCTCGTTTTGATGCGGCACCAATTCCGCCAAAGAAACCTAATGGAATGGATACAACGAGAGCACATGGACACGAAATGACAAGAAAGACAAGTGCCCGGTACACCCAATCAGACAATTGAGCTGATGGGATGAGAAGCGGTGGTACAAAGGCAAGCAATAAAGCTAGCACGACCACAGCAGGTGTATAATATTTAGCGAACTTTGTGATAAAGTTTTCTGTCTGCGCTTTACGGCTGCTTGCATTTTCGACTAAATCCAAAATCTTCGTAACCGCTGACTCACTGAGCTCTTTTTGCACTTCAATTTCAAGAATGCCGTTTTGGTTCACAAATCCAGCAAGCACTTCTTTTCCTGCTTCCACATCTCTTGGAACAGACTCCCCAGTTAGTGCAGAGGTATCCACAAGAGAATAACCGTCTATCACACGTCCATCCAAAGGAATTTTTTCACCTGGTTTGACGACAATACGGTCACCAGCTTTGACTTCTTCCGGCTTTACCTTTTTTGTTTCTTGCCCCACTTTGAGGTTTGCGTATTCTGGACGGATATTCATTAATTCGCTAATTGATTTTCTAGAGTGGTTCACAGCTGCCCCTTGGAACAGTTCTCCAATTTGGTAAAACAGCATGACTGCCAGTGCCTCAGGATACTGCTGAATCACAAAAGCACCAACTGTAGCTATGGTCATTAAGAAGTTCTCATCAAATACTTGACCACGCACAATATTTTTCAGTGCTTTCAAGACAACATCTCCGCCAACTAGTAAATATGCGGCGAAAAACATGATGAACTTCAGTAAGCCATTGTCAGGTATAAAATAAGCTGCCGTTCCAATGACTGCACCACCAATTAATTTCAGTACAATCGTTTTTAAATTCTTTGTTCCATGATCGTGATCGTGGTGATGTCCTTCTTCTTTTGGTGATACACTCACATGAGGTTCAATGGACTGAACGGTTTTTTCAATACGCTTTGACATCGTTTCTTGTGCATCAGCATGTGTCACAGTTAATGTACCCGTCGCAAAATTAATTGAGCAGGCTTCAACCCCTTCGAGTTTGCTGACACCTGTTTCAATTTTACGTGCACAGTTTCCACAATCGAGACCGCTTAATACGTATTCATCCTTCATCTTTTTCATGTTCTCACCTTTTTCTATATAAGTAGCCTTCCCTGATTCAATCAAACCTATCAGCTGCTGTAGATATTATATATGAGCACATATTCATATATTGAATTACCCTTATTATATGAGGAGTTCTTACAAACTGTCAATCATTTATAAGCAAATGTTTGAGATTTTTCGTAATCAAGGATGTCACGTGAATTTTCAATAATCCATGCTCATGTCCCCTCTTCGTTGCATAACATAAAAACGATCGCTTGATGGGAATATTCAGCATTTCTCTTTACAAAAGAAGGACATACGATTAGAATAAGATAAAAGTTTCCTTAAGGAAACAAATTAGCGTTAGAGAATCATTTAATCCTTTAGTCAAAATTATTAAATGTATGCATATATTTTTAGGAAACGCAATTGATGATCGAAAGGGGCCTTAAGAGATGTCATATGCTTTAACAATCGACCGCCTGTATGTCTCATACCACGGACAGGATGCACTAGAAAACGTCTCTCTTTCCATACAGGAAGGAACAATGACTGGAATCATTGGTCCAAATGGTGCTGGTAAATCGACTTTATTGAAAGCATGTTTGGATTTAATTGAAAAGGATCAAGGCGACATTCGTTTTTTTGAACAACCCTTTAAACAAGTGAGAAAACAGATCGCCTATGTACCGCAAAGAAATGATCTAGACTGGACGTTTCCTATCCATGTACTGGATACCGTACTGCTTGGCACATACCCAAAGCTCGGATTGATCAAACGACCGAAAAAAGAAGACCGTGCCTATGCGTACCATTGCTTAGAAAAGGTCGGGATGCAGGACTTTGCCAAAAGACAGATTGGGGAATTATCCGGCGGTCAGCAGCAGCGTGTCTTCCTTGCGCGAGCACTCGCTCAAAACGCACAGCTCTTTTGTTTAGATGAACCATTTGTCGGAATTGATATGGCAAGTGAAGAAACGATGATCCGCATTTTGAAGGAATTACGAGATGAAGGAAAAACCATTCTGGTCGTCCACCATGACTTAAGTAAAGCCGATGATTACTTCAGCCATCTCGTTCTTCTAAATAAGAAGCTGGTCAAAGCAGGGCCTGTCCATGATATTCTTCGTCCTGAGGTCATGCTCCAAGCATATGAAACACAGCTGCCATTTTTAAAATCAGCAGGAGGAGACGCGTAATGGAATTCTTAACCGGACTTTTTGAATATGCGTTTTTACAAAAAGCGTTATTTACATCCGTTATGGTAGGGATCATCTGCGGCGTCATTGGCTGCTTTATCATTTTACGGGGAATGGCTTTGATGGGAGATGCGATTTCACACGCTGTACTTCCAGGTGTCGCCATCTCTTATATGCTCGGCATTAACTTTTTCTTTGGTGCGGTTCTAACTGGTGTACTGACAGCCATCGGCATCGGATATGTCAGTCAAAACAGCCGTATTAAAAATGATTCTGCCATCGGGATCGTATTCACTGCTTTTTTTTCCATTGGGATCATTTTGATTACATTTTTGAAAAGTTCCAGCGATTTATATCATATCTTATTCGGAAACGTACTAGCCGT
Source organism: Bacillus sp. JUb11 (assembly GCF_024807925.1). Classification (NCBI taxonomy): domain Bacteria; kingdom Bacillati; phylum Bacillota; class Bacilli; order Caryophanales; family Bacillaceae; genus Bacillus; species Bacillus sp. JUb11. The sequence continues at coordinate 313,361 of NZ_JANUEZ010000002.1, forward strand.
TCGTTCATCTGATATGTGGATCACGCTTGGCATCGGTATTTTCATTTTGCTGGCTGTCATTGTTTTCTACAAAGAACTGCTCATTAGTTCATTTGATCCAGTGATTTCTTCCGTTTACGGTTTACCGAATCGCATGATCCATTATTTCCTCATGACCTTATTGACCTTAGTGACCGTGGCATCCCTGCAAACTGTAGGTATTATTCTTGTTGTTGCAATGCTTATTACACCAGCTGCCACCGCTTATTTATTGACAGACCGGCTATGGATCATGATTTATTTATCTGCTTTTTTTGGAGCAGTTTCAGCCGTTGTAGGACTTGGGCTCAGCTTTACGTATAACTTGTCGTCTGGTGCTTCCATTGTGCTGGTCGCGACCATATTATTCGGCAGTGCCTTTATCTTTTCACCGAAACAAGGGATATTGTGGAGATCCTTAAAATCGAAGCGAAAACGAACACAGTTAAAAAAGGAAGCGTCTATGTAAAAGGAGGACATATATGAAGAAGGTATTAGCAATCCGTTTGACCGCAGTATGTATTGCCCTTTTGGTCATCGCAGGCTGTTCTACTCAGCAAAAAAGTTCCGGAAAAGATGACGGTAAATTAAAAGTTGTCACGACCTACTCCATTCTTTATGACATTGTGAAGGAAGTAGGAGGACAGCATGTCTCTATTCACAGCATTGTTCCCATTGGTACAGACCCACATGAATTTGACCCACTGCCAAAGGATGTTCAGTATACGACGGATGCAGACCTTGTTCTATCTAATGGCTTGAACCTTGAAACAGGGAATGGCTGGTTTCAAAAACTGCTTGAATCGAGCGGCAAGGACGGGGATGATGCACCTGTAGCCGAACTGAGTAAAGGCGTCAAAGTGAAGCATTTGTCTTCAAAAGGGCTTGAAAGCCAGCAGGACCCACACGCATGGCTGAGTGTCGAGAATGGGATTCTTTATGCGCAAAATGCCAGAGATGCGCTCATTCAAGCAGATCCTGAGCATAAAGAGGATTACGAGAAAAATGCTGAAACCTATATCAAAAAGCTTCAAACGCTTCACGATGAAGCAAAAGACAAGTTTGATCAACTCCCAAAAGACAAAAAACTCCTTGTCACAAGCGAAGGGGCATTCAAATATTTTGCGGACGCGTATGGACTGAAAGCCGGCTACATTTGGGAGATCAACACAGAAAGTGAAGGAACACCTGGACAAATGAAGCGCATCATTCATTTTGTCAAAGACCATCAAGTTCCTGCCCTTTTTCTTGAAACAAGTGTAGATAAGCGCAGCCTTGAAAGCCTATCTGAGGAAACCGGAGTTCCGATTAAGGGGAAAGTATTTACGGATTCTATTGGCAAAGAAGGTGAAGATGGGGACAGCTACTATAAGATGATGAAATGGAATATTGACACCATTTATAAAGGACTGTCATCATAAGAAAAGACAGGTGGAGTAAATCCGCCTGTCTTTTTTGTCATCCTGCTATATTTTCCGGGTGTTTTTTCGGCCAAATGACGTAGCTGATGCTAATGATGAAATCAATGGTTAAGACCATCCCCCACACACTGACAAGCTGCATCAGAGATTCCGTTCGTTCTGGTGCTTGGATGAGATAGGTCAATCCATATAATAGCCCCGCTCCGATGACATAAGAGATGAAATGACGCGTCCAGCCCACCATTTCATACAAAGACCGCTCCTTCCCGTACTTGGGTTTCCCCTTTGGCTTAGGACCACCTGCAAAACGATAAGCAAACCGGGCATCCGCCCATTTCACCATTTGATGTCCAAAGGCCAGGCTCACACCAATATAAACAGCCGCAAGCCCGTGAATGACGCTCGCCACAGCCCCTTGCTTTAAATCTATATAAGTAGCCGCAAGAAGGATGAGATCTAAAACCGGCGTACAGACAAGAAAGAAAGCACCCCATTTTTTCTGTTTAAACACATAACGCAGTGTTAAGCCCATTAGAATAAACAGCCAAAAACCAATTTCACATGCCACAATCAATAAACCGACCAATTTCCCCACATCCTTTTTAATACGATTGTATTAAATAAAAAATAACACAACTGTGTTAAAAAAACAATAGCTGTGCTAAAATCAACGTATGCCAAAAATCGTCGATCACCATAAACAAAAACAAAAGGTCGCTCAAGCTGCTATGAGAGTGATTAAACAAGAGGGATTGGAAAGCGCTTCTGTACGAAAAATAGCCGTAGAAGCTGGCATTTCAGCCGGCTCTATGCGTCATTATTTTTCCACACAGCAAGAATTGTTTCTATTCTCCATGAATTTAATTCAGGAAAGAGTGAAGGAGCGAATTGCTAGGCTTCCATTAAACGGTTCAACAGAGGAAAATGTATTCACTTTATTGGAGCAGGTTCTTCCACTAGACGAAGAACGAATATTTGAAATGGAGGTGTGGCAGGCTTTTACAGTCAAGGCACTGACTGAACCAGATTTACAGCCGCTCAATGCAAAGATGTATGACGAGCTTTTTCAAACCGTTCAATTTTGCTTAATGAAATTGAAAGAGGATAAGCTACTGCTAGATCATATCGATCTTTTATTAGAAACTGAGCGGCTTTATGCGGTCATCAATGGGCTTGCATTGAATGGAATCGTACAGCCCCATCGTTTACCGCCTCAGCTCATGCGCTCCGTGCTGCAGATGCATCTTCAATCCATCACAAAAAAAGACATGCCCTCCTTATAGAGAGCATGTCTTTTTAATCTTCCATAAAAATACGTTTTGCCTCGTAATAAAGCACCTGTACAAATTTCTTCACATTGATACGTGTGTGCTCTTCTCTTCCACTTGTCTCTTTTGTGAGTTCACTCATTTTCTTACGCACAATGGTAAAATCGAAAAATTTTGATGCATAGTTTTCAAAGGTTGGGTGAGAAAAATCGGTTAACCCGAGCGAGGCGATGTGTTTCAATGATTGGTTGATCGCACGTCTTACCCGCTGTTCCGCTGCTTTTGCTTCTCTTGCGATGTCTGCTGATGTAAAAGGTTCGTTTAATTTATCCTCTGTGATGCCAGTAAAAATCACTTTTAATGAAGGAAAAGAGTCGTGCTGATCGGCATGTAACGCTAAATACTGATCTGTGAAAAGAATCATATCTAGTAAATCCTTAGACCCCTTTTCACCGACAATCCCAAGCTCCGCGAGCAAAAACTGACCTGCCTCTGCAAGACTTTTCCCGCGTTGCTTCGTTTTTGTCTGTCCGCGCTGCTGGAACTGCATGACCGATTTGAGCGAATGCTGAATATTTTCAATCGAGTGCTCTAAATGCAGCCGCTCAATCATGAGATGGAGCACACTTAAGACCTCTACTCGATTGATCGGCTTTGTCACATAATACTCGACACCGAGTGTATATGCCTGGCCGATGAGTTCCTTTGTTTCTACCTGTGACAGCATTAAATATTTCCCATGAAATTCATCCTTGATCGCTCGAATCGTCTCAAGACCGTCCCTTTCCGGCATCAGAAGATCAATACACAAGATATCAATATGCAAATCATTTAAGTAGCTCGCTGTTACTTCAGCACCATCCTCTGCTTCCCCTGCCACAATGCCAAGCTCTTCATCTTCAATGAGCTGTGCCAGTGAAGAACGAACAGCTTCATCATCATCAACAATAAAAAATCTCATCTCCCATTCCCCTCTTTTCTGCTGACTTGATCAATTGGTATCGTTAAAGTGAAAATCGTTTGTTGATTTGGGATACTCTTCATTTCAACACTTCCGCCAAGCTTCTCGGCTGTGTCTTTCACATAGGAAAGACCGATGCCGCTTGATGGGTTCCCGGCTTGGTCGTATTTTAAAGTGAAGCCCGGTTTAAAGATCACATGATGGTTACGCTCTTTAATGCCTGGCCCGTTGTCACTGATTTGAAAAATCACATCATTCTCTTTCCGCAAAATGGATAGTGATACCTCTCCATTCACCGGAATGGCTTCAACGGCATTGGATACAATGTTATTTAATAAAGATAGAATGGTATACACGTGATAAGCGGGATGCTGCCCATCTTCATCATAATGAAAAACGATTTGTTTTTTAAGAGATTCCGCGTAATTTTCATGGATACGAATCACAAGTCCAGCGATATGAGCAGGACTTGCATACTCCTGAAAGTTTTCCTCATGAATCAGTTTTGATAAGGCAGAAAAAATCCGCTGATTATCCTTTTTGATTTCGTGTACCTCACCTGCAATTTGTAGGGCTGTTTTTCCGAGTTTTTTCAAATCTAATGATTCCGTATCCTTTGCATGATGCAGAGATTGATACAATTGATATGAAGTAGCTGTAATGTGCTCAGCATGTGCAAGGGTTTTATAAAAATATGTAGATTCCGTATAAAGATTTGACAGCAGCATCAACAGGTGTTCCTTTTCCTTCTTCATTTGGCGCTCTCTCGCCTGTTCTTCGTATAATCGAATCATCGTATAACAAGCCAATACGAAAAAGCTTCTGAAAATCGCCAGTACAAATAGTTGAAACAGCGTTCTCACTGTTAAAATTTCATCAATGGCTCCCCTGAGTGCAATCATTTCGACTACACTTGCACATAGTTCCATGATGATCCCTGTTGCCCCAATGAGCCAAGGCTTATCACGGAAACGTCTGACCTGTAATACATAAAAAAGCGTACCATAGACGACGTAATACAGCAGGGAAGGAAATCTTAAAGAAACGGCCTCTTCCAGCGCTAAGTGGCCTGACACAGCGGTATCAAGAAGCACCCGGAATGCAAACACTGATCCCCCCGCAATGATGCCGCTTGCCCATGCTGGGAATTTTTTCATTTGAAGCAGGATAAAGAAAAAGACAACGGTTCCAAAGCTGACCCGAAAGCTATCCTCAAATGGATAAAATTTCAGCTCTCCCCCAATCGGAGTCAGAACAATGAGCATGATAATTAAATAAGGCTCTGTATTCAACCATTTTTTCAGTAGATTCAAACGCAGTCACATCCCTAATAATTGACGATAGTATACTATGTGAGCTTCAGAAAAACAAACAGTCCATGAAAAAACGCACACCGGACATTTGTCGGTGTGCGCTTCTCATGATGCCGCTTAATCTTCTAAACGATCCTTTTCTAAAAGTGATGCACCAGCAATACCTGGTTTCGTCATTTCAAAAGGATTTAAGATGACATCAAGCTCTTCCTCTGATAACACATCATTTTGCAGACAAAGCTCACGTACAGATACGCCTGTAAGAATCGCTTCTCTCGCAATTCGTGCAGCAGCTTCATAACCAATATGCGGATTGACCGCCGTCATGACACCAGCACTCTTTTCTACATATTCTTTTAATCTAGATTCATCTGCTTTTAGGTCACGCAAGCAGTTATCGACAAAGGATTCAAATACATTTTTCATCATGCTGAGAGACTGTAGTAAGTTGAATATTAAAACTGGCTCCATGACGTTCAGTTCAAGCTGACCAGCCTCTGATGCAAGGCAGATCGTGTGGTCATTTCCAATGACTTGGAATGCCACTTGGTTCATGACCTCAGGCATCACTGGGTTGACTTTCCCTGGCATGATAGATGAACCTGGCTGTCTCGGCGGCAAGTGCAGCTCACCAAAGCCTGCTCTAGGACCTGAAGCCATCAAACGAATATCGTTTGCCATTTTGGACATATTCATCATACATACTTTCAGTGCAGCTGATACTTCTGTATAAGCATCTGTATTTTGCGTAGCATCGACCAAATCTTCTGCTCCAACTAACGGCAATCCGCTAATGTCAGCTAGATAACCAACTACCTGGCGAATATATTTAGGATCAGCATTCAGTCCTGTTCCAACTGCTGTTGCGCCCATATTGACTTCATATAAATGCTGTCTAGACTGCTTGATTCGTTTAATATCACGAGCAAGAACCTTTGCATATGCACTAAACTCTTGACCAAGTCTGATTGGAACAGCGTCCTGAAGATGCGTACGTCCCATTTTGATGACATGATCGAATTCTTGCGCTTTTTCTGTCATGACTTGATGCATGTTTTCCATCGTATAAAGTAGTTTTTCAATCATATTCAATGTTGAAATATGAATCGCTGTTGGGAAAACGTCGTTTGTTGACTGCGACATGTTCACATGCGTGTTTGGACTTAGCTCAGTATAAGCGCCTTTTTCCTTTCCTAGTAGTTCAAGCGCTCTGTTTGCAATGACTTCATTGGCATTCATGTTCATTGAAGTGCCAGCCCCGCCTTGAATTGGATCGACAATAAATTGATTGTTCCATTTTCCTTCAATAACCTCATCTGCGGCTTGAACAATTTTTTCTCCAAGACCAGCATATAGTCGCTTTGTATCCATATTTGCAAGTGCGGCTGCCTTTTTGACAATCCCTAATGCTTTGATGAGTTCCTCATGAACATGGTAGCCAGTAATTGGAAAGTTCTCTACTGCACGTAATGTTTGAATTCCATAATACGCTTGAGTGTCTACTTCCTTTTCACCTAGAAAGTCTCGTTCGATACGAACTTGCTTGTCCTGTAGCTTCGTCATTTGAAAAGATCTCCTTTTACGCTGCTTTTGTTTGTTGTTTTAATTCCTCAATATACTTCTTCGATTTCTCTTGATCAAACACTTTTTCCCACTTAGACATGACAATGGCTGCAAGTGAGTTACCAAATACGTTAACAGTTGTACGAACCATGTCAAGGATACGGTCGATCCCAACGATGAAGGCAAGTCCTTCAAGTGGAAGTCCCATTGCTCCAAGTGTTGTGATCACAACAACGATCGATGCACCTGGTACACCAGCCATTCCTTTTGATGTGAGCATTAAGATTAATAGTAACGTAATTTGCTCATAGATGGAAAGAGGCATGCCGTACATTTGTGCAACAAATATGGCGGCAATGGATTGATAGATGGCACTTCCATCTAAGTTAAAGGTATAGCCTGTTGGGATAACGAACGACGTGATCGCTTTCGGGCAGCCGAACTTCTCCATTTTGTCCATTAATCTAGGCAATACAGCTTCTGAACTTGCTGTTGAGAATGCAAGAATGATTTCTTCTTTTAACACTCTAAATAGTGTAAAGACGCTTGTTCCAGCTAATTTTGCGATAATGCCAAGTACGACAATAACGAAGAATGCCATTGTGCCGTAAACGACAAGTACCAGTTTACCTAGCGGGAGAAGCGCTCCGACCCCGAATTTGATCACCGTCACACTGATGAGCGCGAATACACCAAATGGTGCAAACTTCATCACTTTATTGGTCACCCAGAACATCGCTTCGAGGATGCCCTCAAAAAATCCTAACACTGGTTTTCCTTTGTCTCCAACTGCTGCAATTCCTAATCCGAATAACACTGTAAAGAAGATTGTTGGTAATAGATCACCTTCTGCAATGGATTGGAACACGTTTGTTGGCACAAGATGCACAATCGTTTCAGAGAAACTAGCTTTTTCGGCAGAAGACTTAGATGTCTCTTCATATTTAGAGATATCGCCTTTCTCCATGTTACTCATATCAATTCCTGTACCAGGATGGAAAACGTTTGCTGCAAGCAGTCCAACTGCTAATGCAATCGTTGTCACAATTTCGAAGTAAAGAATCGTTTTCCCACCGAGTCTTCCGATGGTTTTCATATCGCCTACACCTGCAACGGCTACAATCAATGCAGCAATAACAATTGGAAGAACGATCATTTTAATTAAGTGGATGAATATATCGCCAATCGGCGTTAACACATTAATAACGGTTTCATTTTGATAAAATAGTGCTCCTACGACAACACCCAAAACAAGTGCGATGAGTATTTGAGAAGCTAACCCTAACTTTTTCATACGTGGACCCCCTTTTTTTGATAACGCTTTCTTTGTTGCCTAATCGCATCTTAACGATGAACCTACAAAAAACGACAAAAAGGAACAAAAAGAAGTGAATTTTTTATGAAAAATCTTTTAAAAGGTGGGTTTTTCCACAAAATTGTAAAAAAAAAGACTTCGCTTTTGGCGAAGTCTCAGGTTGTTGAGAAGAGCTAAAATGAACTTTATGTTAGCTCTTTGTGAAAGAAATCCATTGAAGTCTAGAAAGGACGAGCACCGAAGCGCAGGACTGACACCGAATGCGAGGACTTCGCTTCTGATGAAGTCTCATGTTGCATATGATCAGCTGGCGGCTCTTGAAGAGGAGAAAGTTCGACATAAATCGCATAGCCTATCAGTACAAAGGCTACATAAATCACAGCACTCAACGTCCACACCCATTTGACATTCAGCTTCATTTTGCCACACCCTCTCTGACAGGTTTCAATCGCTGTAATCTTAGTGCGTTCAGCACAACCGATACAGAACTAAAGGCCATTGCCGCTCCTGCAAGCCATGGTGCCAGGAACCCAAATGCGGCGACTGGTATGCCAATACAATTGTAAGCAAGTGCCCAAAATAGATTCTGTTTAATGTTTCTCATCGTTTTTCTGCTAAATTCAAGTGCATCTGCAATGGCATGGAGATCTCCAGTCATGAGCGTAATATCTGCCGCTTCCATGGCAACATCTGTACCTGTTCCGACAGCCATCCCGATATTTGCTGTTGCAAGGGCAGGGGCATCATTGATGCCGTCTCCAACCATCGCCACTTTTTTTCCTTGTTTCTGAAGCGCTGCAATATGAGCCGCTTTTTCCTCTGGAAGAACTTCAGCAATGACATGATCTATGCCTGCCTCACTCGCAATCGCTTCTGCTGTGCGTTTGTTATCTCCTGTCATCATCACGACGTGAATCCCTTGCTCTTTGAGACGAGCGACCGCTTGAGAAGAAGACGATTTGATTGTATCAGCAACGGCGACAATACCTGCTGGCTCGCCGTCAATGGCAATGAGCATCGCCGTTTTTCCTTGTTCTTCAAGCTCAGTCACAACTGCTTCTAGTGCTTCGCAGCTGATATGATGTTTCTTTAGGAGCTTTCGTGTGCCAATCAAAAGCTCATGTCCTGCAGCTCTTGCTTCAATTCCATGACCAGGATCTGCTTGAAAGGCTTCTACCTCGACCGCTTGGAGACCCCGATTCTTCATGCCTTCTGTAATCGCTCTGGCAAGTGGATGCTCTGACTGCTGTTCTGCCGATCCTGCTAACTGAAGCAGCGTATCTTCTGTCCAATTGGCATTGGCAGACGCGATCACATCTGTAAGACTCGGCTCCCCTTTTGTCACAGTCCCTGTTTTATCTAGCACTACTGTATCTAGTGATTGGGTTACCTCTAAGTGTTCTCCGCCTTTAAACAGAATACCTGATTCAGCTGCCCGGCCGCTGCCTGCCATAATAGAGGTCGGTGTAGCAAGACCAAGCGCACAAGGACATGCGATGACGATGACTGCTATAAAGGTTTCAAGGGCTGCTGTCACATTTCCTGGATCAACAAAGATATACCAAATCAGAAAAGTGAGCACAGCCAATCCTACAACAATGGGGACAAATATCCCTGAAATTTGATCTGCCATTCTTTGAATTGGTGCTTTTGAGCCTTGCGCTTGTTCGACGACTCGAATGATTTGTGAAAGAGCCGTTTCTTTTCCTACTTTTGTTGCTTTCACTTTCACAAATCCATTTTTATTGATGGTTGCCCCGATGACTGTATCTCCTGTGGTTTTATCAACCGGCAGACTTTCCCCTGTAATCATCGATTCGTCGATCGCTGTAGTTCCTTCGATGATTTCTCCGTCTACCGGGACTTTTTCACCTGGCTTGACGAACACAAGATCATTCACTTTCACTTCAGAAATAGGAACGGTCATTTCTTTCCCATCTCGCTCTATCACAGCTTCTTTCGCTTGTAAGCCCATCAGTTTTTGAATTGCTTCTGATGATCTCCCTTTCGCTCTTGCTTCCATTAACTTTCCGAGCACAATCAACGTAATCAGCACAGCACTCGTTTCATAATAGAGGGCCGCTTCATGTGTGCCTTGAACCGCTGACTGAATACTTTCATATAAACTATAGAAAAAAGCAGCCGATGTCCCTAGTGCCACAAGGACATCCATATTGGCACTTTTATTTTTCAACGCTTTATAAGCACCTACATAAAAAGGCCAGCCGACAATGAACTGGACGGGCGCTGCTAATGCGAGCTGAACCCATGGATTCATAAACGCTTCTGGCAGCCAAATAAACGATGTGAAAGAAAAATGACTGACCATTGCCCAAAGAAGAGGCATTGACAAAATCATCGAGAACAAAAAGCGTGCCGTTTGTTTCTCAATCGCTACTTGGCGATGGTCTTTTTTCCCTTCCTCTGCATGCTCTTCGGCTGGTTCAATTAATGAATACCCAATGGATTTCACAGCCTCTTTTATGTCACTTGGAGATACTTTCCCTGGATGATATGTCACCTGAAGTGACTCAAGCGCAAAGTTCACTGATCCTTGATCAATACCATCCATCCGGTTGACTTTTTTCTCAATTCGGTTTGCACAAGCCGCACATGTCATTCCCTCTATATCAAATTCGGCTTGCTCCATCACCACATCATAGCCAAGAGATTGAATTTTTTGTTTTAGATCCTCTGTTGTGAGTTGTTCTGTTTCATACACAATGTGGGATGTTTCAAGCGCAAAGTTCACACTGGCGTCGTCCACACCTTCCAACCTGTTCAAGCCCTTTTCAATGCGGCCTGCACAGGCGGCGCAAGTCATTCCCGTAATTTGAAAATCAATTTCTTTTTTCATTTATCTCACCTCTCCACATACTCCATGGGGGTATTGTTATTTTTAAAAAAATACGTGCTGTCTTATGCAGCACGTATGCTCATTTTATACGACATCATATCCCTGTTCTTCAATGACATCAGAGATCTGGTGTAACGTGATTTGATCTGGGTGAAAGGAAACCTCCACCTGACCCTTATCTAAATGGACTTTCACAGATTCAACACCTGCTAATTCTCCTACATTTCCTTCGACTGCTTTCACACAATGTCCGCAAGACATGCCTTGCACTTGTAGTGTTGCTTGTTCCACTTCTCATCGCCTCCATCAATCATTTTCTATTTTTACTATACCCTAGTAGGGTATCATTGTAAACATAAATGATCCGCTTTTTGCTACGATTTTGTCAGCTTCGTGAAGACATTCATTAACTCCTCAATGGCTTCATCCCCATTACCGCTCTTAATGGCATCCGCTACGCAGTGATGTGTATGCTTTTCCATTAATTGAAGACTCACTTTTTTTAATGCTGCATTGACAGCAGAAATTTGATTCACGACATCTATGCAGTAACGATCGTTTTCAATCATTTGCTGAATCCCTCGCACTTGACCTTCCACTCGTTTTAAGCGATTGATTAATTGCTCTTTTTCCTTCTCAGCTCTAGGCGAAGCGATATGTCTTTCTTCTTGTTCTGTCATCTGATCACCTTTTTTCTATCATACTTGTGTTACATTCAATTAAAGCATATCTTCACCTGAAAAGGCAAAGATATGCTGTGATCACCGTTTGCTTATCCTAGTTTGTTAGTTGTTCAATATCTTGCAAAAGGCTGACCGATTGCTGAAGCTGCTTCATGAGCCCTTGTTGATCCTCTAAAATAGCTGCAGCATTGAAGTTGTCCATTTTCAATTGCTGTAAATAGGTTTGAATCTCCTCTGACAGCACTTTATTTTTCTCTATGATTTGTGCATGCAGGTCTTCTGCTATTGATGGGGCTGTGAGGTCATTAAATTCTTGAATGTCTGCTTTCAATGATTCCAGTTGCTGCGTCAAATCTGCTCTTTTGGCAGCATCTTGTACAGCTTCTTCCGCAAGCTGTGGAAAATCCTCTGTGAATTGCTGAATATCTGTCACATACTCATTTGCCTCTGTGACATATGTCGTTGTATCGTTCACTTGGTCTAACAGTCCTGAACATCCACTTAACAAAAACGTACCGGTAAATAGAAACGCCATCACATATTGTTTCAAGATCCATCATCCTTTCATCTGTATGTTGAAACCCCTCATTTGTCCAGCTCCCAACCACACAGATGCAAAAAGATCTTAAAAAAAGCCAGACCTTTGCCTCATGTGTGATAGGCAAAGGTCTGGCTAACATGTTCATGCCGGAATGGCCGAGAAACAACGGATGTTTCTGTAATGACGACCAAACCGTAAAAGCTACTCCCCTTTAGGAAACCGTTCAAATGTTATATTTATCATATCTAAATGAAGGACAACAGTCAATGAGAAGCAGGCGGAAGATCCTGCTTTTGGTACAGCATATAGTCCGAACCAGTTGATGCATAAATCCGATTACGTCCTTGGCGTTTTGACATATACAAGGCTTGATCTGCCTCAAATAGAAGCGTTTCTAATATAGAGGGATCATTCGCTGTATGGGCGACGCCAAAGCTTGCTGTCACTCTTACTTTTTTCTCATCTGTCTGAAAGAAACTCACTTCAAATGAATGTCTCATCTGTTCCGCAATATGACATGCCTCTTCAAATGAATGATGTGGTAGACAAATGGCGAACTCTTCTCCACCATATCGGCCAAATAAATCATCCATCTTCAAATGCTGCTGACAAATGGACACAACATGACGCAACGCCTCGTCTCCAATATGATGTCCATGCGTATCATTGATTTGTTTAAAGAAATCAATATCAAATAGCAATATCGCAGTATCCTGCGCATCCTCTTCCAATAACATCTGCGTTCGTTCAATAAAGGAAGACCGATTGAAGATATTCGTCAAACCATCAATATATGCTCGGCGCTCCAGCTCTTCCTGCAATAGTCGCTGCTCCGTAACATCGCTGATCACAATTTGCCTGCCCTCGACTTCGCCTCTTCTATTAAAAAGAGAAGAAGCAGTGAGATGATAATAGAAGGGCTGCTCTTTTTCCCACATTAAATCATACTGTGAATGATCCTGCGGAGAACGCAGCCACTGTATAAACGCTGGCTCTTTGATGATCCCTGAGAATATATCATCGATTTTATAGCCGATTCCCTTTTTAGCGAGCACAGGAATGATCAATGCAGCCGCAGGGTTATAATCAATCAGTGTTCGGTATCGATCCAATAGAAGAACACCTTCTGACATATGTTCAAACACACGCTCCATCGCAATGGGAGAGAGCTTAAAGAGATGAAAAGACATAATCGCCCATAAGTAGAGTGCGTTGGTTAAAAACATCACCACTGGTACTGGGTCAATGTGAAAAGGCGTGACACCTAATAAATAGATAAAAGAGGTCGTGATCGGCAATAATATTCCAACGAGCAAGATCAGCACCTGTTTCAAATATTCTTTCTTCACACGTAAAAACCAAAGCAGCATAAAAATAGCGAGCATAGAACAGCCAAATGTATAGACCCCATGAATGATATACCAATAACCAATGGTAAAATCAGCTAATAAAAACCCGTCTACTGTATTCATCGTGATGCTTCGGTAAAAGAGTGAATGAAAAGAGTTGGTGAACACCAGAATGGTGGTTAAAATTGGAATCAGCAAGAAGAGAAGCACGCGGCGCTTTGTTACATATTGATGGAAACCAGTAAACTGCAGCACAATCATTAGGCTGAACGGTGCAATGAACGGAAGACCTATGTATTGAAAACTAACCCAGAATGTAATTTCTTGAGGGGTGCGCGCCAATAATTCAAATGTATGTCCAAAAATATAAATCGCAGTTGCTCCAGACATATACATAAACAATTGACAGCCAATATACCGATGGCGATTTGCATGAGCAATGATTGATAATATTACGGACAGAATGCCAGAAACACTCATGATCACAATAAAATGTAAAACAATCGAATCCATGTAAACGCCCCAATTTCAGTTATTTAGAACTAGTCTAATCTTACTATATATGAGGACGTCTCAAATGGGAAGATGTGATTTTGATTTGGTTGGCGGTTTTTTGGAAAGCGTTCGTCATTTTACTAGTCGTGGCGCCCCATCTATTCATTACTTCTTACTTAATTTAAGGATAAAGCATATTGTTGCAAGTGAAATATCTGTACAATGTGGAGATGAATGAAAAGGAGGCTTGATAGGAGATGACTTTTTTGATCATCATGGCAGGTTTGTTTATGCTGATTCTTTTAGAGAAGCCATTTCAAAAGAAACGATCTGGTCTGTTATTTTTGATGAGTTATTTGCTGCTGCTTGCGGTTTATGTGATTCAGACAACATTTGTGGAGATCATGTCGGATGGACTTTTGATGATGATAGCGTTGATTGTGGTTTGTCCTTTGTTTGTTCGAATGATCCAGTCTTTTCAGAGGAACGCTTGACTTAGTAATAGAAAAAACCTCTACTTGTCCCATCGCAAGTAGAGGTTTAACTTTAATGATTACGAGTAAATACTTCCTTCACCACTCGTTCACTTGCTTTTCCATCTTCTAGTGAACAGAATCTTTCATGGAATACATCGTATTTTTCCTTGTAAGCATCTTTTACGCTTTCAATGTTCTGAATGCTATGAAGCACTTCTTCAGACGTATACAATAACGGACCTGGCAGATCTTTTTCGACATCAATATAAAAACCTCTCAGCACATCTTTGTATTTATCAATATCATACGTAAAGAAAAGAATCGGCTGCCTTAGGTTTGCAAAATCAAAGAATACAGACGAGTAATCCGTGATAAGGATATCACTTGAAATATATAAATCATTGATATCATTATATTTAGAATAGTCAAAGGCAAACCCTTCAAACCCTGTTAAATCAATATTATCTGAAATGAAATAATGCATTCGTAAAATGATGACATATTCTTCGCCTAACTTTTCTTTTAACAAATTTAAATCTAAAGTGAGATTAAATTTGTATTGCCCCGCTTTATGAAATTCATCATCTCTCCATGTTGGAGCATATAAAATGACTTTTTTATCAGCAGGTATACCAAGCTTCGATTTAATCTTCACTTTATCTGCTTCTGTAAAGTTTTTCAGAATATCATTTCTTGGATAGCCATATGTTAATATTTTTTCTTTCGGATACATAAATGCACTTTCGAAGATTTTTTCAGAATATGGGTTTGCTGCAATTAGATAATCCCATTTTCGAGATTGTAAATAAAATTCTTTTTTATAATCGGGATTTGCAGATACTACATTATCCATATCAAATACTAATTTCTTAAGTGGTGTTCCATGCCATGTAGATAAGATAATTTGTTCATCTTTTTTATAAAGCGACTTTGGCTGTCTCATGTTTAAAACAAAATATTTTGCCACTGTGACATAGTAAAAATAGCTCCAGCTAAATCGCTTAATTACTTTAAC
The DNA here is from genome assembly GCF_024807925.1 of Bacillus sp. JUb11. Classification (NCBI taxonomy): domain Bacteria; kingdom Bacillati; phylum Bacillota; class Bacilli; order Caryophanales; family Bacillaceae; genus Bacillus; species Bacillus sp. JUb11. The sequence continues at coordinate 328,636 of NZ_JANUEZ010000002.1, forward strand.
GTTCTTGTGCTGAAATTCTTCTTCATTTGCCACCATTTCTTTATCATTCAGAATCCAAACATGCTTCCATTGATTTGGCTCATGCTCAAGAAGATATTTAAATATCGCCTTAGGGCTATCCGAATAGTTTCTTCCTAAAAAGCTTTCATAGACAATGGTGTTAGGTTTAATAGGCAATCTTGAGAAGAACAATTGTTGAACGATTCTTTGTCTCGCTCTCTTCTTTTTCGGTTTTATGCCCTGATACAGATTATAATAGAGAACTCTCTTTTTACTCAGACGATATGCCTTATGATAATTCCCGACCTTAATTGCATTAATTTCTTTTGAATGTCTTCTCTTCAGTTTGATTGGATTTGACTCTGCATTCAAAATGGTCTGACAGGACTGATAAATAGGCGTTAAACGTTGAATGCCCTCTTTAAACACTGGGCTTTTTACAACCTTATATAAATATTGGCTGATCGCTTCAAGCTTCACTTGTTTCACTAAAGCAAAATCGTCACATTGTTCGATTGATTTGCTTAATGTTCGGAACATTTCTTCAAATCGATGATCCTGTTCTTCCTGGGAAAGTGAAGGGAAATTGATAGGATCGTTATGGATCAGCTTATAGTATAGACAAATTGATGTTTCCAAAATAGAGAATGCATCTTGATAAATTTTCATTAAGAACGGAATATCACTATACAATGGTGCGCTTTCATCAAACTGTATTTGATTGTTCAACAAATATTTCTTTTGAACAACGAACCCATGTGATTTTAATTGATAAGAAATCTTCTTAAAGAACTTTTCTTTTGCAATTTCATGATAATGAGCTGATACAACATTCTCCTCAAAAAGCATCTGCATGACTTCGTTTTCATTTGCATCAACATTTAATTTTTTCAAAACATGACTTAAGTTATCCAACGTATCATGCTGATACAAAGCCTGCTTCTTTTCCTTTAATGTTGTGTTTCTGTCTACAATTGTCTTTTTCACTTTCAGCTTAAAAACATTCAATTGTTCTTGATCAATGATTTGCTTTGCATATATCAGCGCATTGGGATGTAAGAAATCATCAGCATCTAAAAATAAGATGTACTCTCCTTGAGCTTCTTCTATGCCTTTATTTCTACTAATGCCTGCATTTGTATGAGGTCCCATATTGATTGTTCTATAATTAAAAGTATAAGGCGCTAAAATTTCTTCTAGGTGTTGACTATCTTGATGGACCAAAAGTACTTCGAAATCTTTAAAAATTTGATCATCTAAACTTTTCATGCAGTTATCAGTATACTTTTTATTGGTATCCTTATAAGGAATAACAATAGTAAATAACATAAGATCCCTCTTCCAAATTTTATATAAACAACAATGTTTGATCTTTTCATCACTTAATATGATTTAAAAAACAATAAATATTATAACAAAAACGTGTTTTTATTCAAAAAAAAGATTCGTCTAAAAAGACGACTCACTAGAAATTCGTTTATCCAAAATGTTTTCATCTATACTTCTATGATACAACAATTTATCATACTTAACATAAAAAAACCACTGTTCTAGCCGACTTGAAATAAAAATAATAAGAACGTATTTTGTCTGTATGATAACATCCAGTTTTGTTTAAGATTCAGATTGTTTAAGTTTCTAATAGCAAAGAAAAATGACGCTGTGATAGCGTCATTTCATATAACCATTCATTTTTTAAAGATGCCAGACCCGCACCAAGGGCTTTCAAACCCTTGATACGACTACATTCTAAAAGTTTTGATGGAGACGGTGGGAGTCGAACCCACGTCCAGAGACATCGATTACTTAAGCGTCTACGAGCGTAGTCAACATATTTACGTGTTCACTCATCCTCATGCCTGCTGACGGGCGCTTGGAGAGCTAGTCTGATGGATCTCTTCTTACGTCCTCAGACGAAAACGTAAGCGTAGCCTACTTCATTGGGCTCCTCACAGACACATAGGCGATGTCAGGAAGAGCTCGCTGCGCTTATTAGGCAGCTAGTGCTAAGTTTTGGTTAAAACTTTTAGTTTTGCCAGTTACATTTAGGTGCGTGTTAACGAGATCGCCTCTCGGCTCGCAGCCTAAGCTCGAACCATCCCTGTCGAATCCGTAACGTCCCCTTGTAAAAGGGATATACGGGATGGAAACGTTCTTTAGCTTAACTGCTTCCGTATATGACTATTATAACAATCTCATCGCTCGAAACAACTGGTGGTTTCTGTAAAAAGACGACAATGATTGTTTACTGCATAACATATTGTAGCATAATGCTTCCGCTCTCAGCAAGCCATCTGCATGCGTCTAGAATTGCTTTTGCCGGTCACGGAAAGCACGCTCGATTTCACGTTTCGCATCTTTTTTCTTCAGATCTTCACGTTTATCATATTTTTTCTTCCCTTTACCGACTCCAATTAGCACTTTGGCAAAGCCATTTTTCAAATAGAGTTTAATGGGAACAAGTGAGTAGCCCTCTTCCTTTGTCGCACCAATCAATTTACTGATTTGTTTGCGGTGAAGTAGCAGCTTTCTCGTTCTGAGCGGATCATGGTTATAACGGTTCCCCTGCTCGTATGGGCTTACGTGCATATTGTGAAGAAACACTTCTCCCCGTTCGATTTTGGCAAAGGAATCTTTTAAATTCACTTTTCCTGCTCGAATGGATTTGATTTCAGTTCCTTGTAATACAAGGCCGGCTTCGTATGTTTCTTCTATAAAATAATCATGATTGGCTTTTTTGTTTTGGGAAACAACCTTTCCCTCTCCCTTTGGCATTGGCGTACACCCTCCTTTTGACACAGACACGGTCCAAATCGTACGGATTATTTTATCAAACAATCCAGCTTTCGACAATGCTGATGCCACGTGGTCAAAAAGCAAATAGAGCATGGTGCCCTATTTGCTTTTTGTCACGTTACTTTTTCTTTTTGCGCTTTTGTTTCGGTGCGTTATCAAAAACGCGTTTTTTCTTTTTCTTCTTTTTACGACCTGTGAACCAGTCGCCGCCTTTATCCTCTTTGCCTTTTTCCCCAGAGGCCTTTTGACCTCCGCGTCCTTTTTTGGCTGGTGGATCTGTCCGTTTTTTGAACTTGAAGTCTTTTGGTGATTTACGGCGAGTGCCTTTCATCCCGACGATTTCAAAATCAATGGAATGCTCATCTTTATTCACACTCACCACTTTGACAGTAATTTCGTCACCGATGCGATATACATTCCCTGTCCGCTCACCGATCATGGCAAAGTGCTGTTCATCAAAACGATAGTAATCGTCTGTCATGTAGCTCACATGGACAAGGCCTTCTATCGTATTCGGCAGTTCAACGAATAGTCCGAAATTCGTGACGGAACTAATCATACCATCAAACTCTTCACCGATTTTATCAAGCATATACTCTGCCTTTTTCAGGTCATCTGTTTCGCGCTCAGCATCAACAGAGCGGCGCTCCATTGTAGATGCATGATCTGCGATTTCTGGCAACAATTGACCCCATTTTTCAAGGGTCGCTTCGTCTGTCTTTTTCTCTATTAAATAGGTTCTGATCAGCCTATGCACGATTAAATCCGGGTAACGGCGGATCGGCGACGTGAAGTGTGTATAGAATTCGGTAGATAATCCAAAATGGCCAATGCTTTCTGGATCATACTTCGCCTGTTTCATAGAGCGAAGCATCACAGTTTGAATGACGACTTCTTCTGGTTGATCTCTGACAGCATCGAGGACACTTTGAAGTGCGCGCGGGTGAATGTTCGTTGACGTTCCTTTCACAATGTAACCAAACGTCGTCACGAACTCTAAAAAGCGCTGAAGCTTCTCAGGATTTGGTTCTTCGTGAATTCGGTAAATGAACGGAACATTCATCCAGTGGAAATGCTCGGCAACTGTTTCGTTTGCCACCAACATGAATTCTTCAATTAATTTTTCGGCAACAGAACGCTCACGAATGACTACGTCTTTCGCTGCGCCTTCATCATCTACAAGTACTTTTGCTTCCTTGAAGTCAAAGTCGACTGCTCCGCGCTCCATTCGCTTGTCACGCAGAATTTCTGCAAGCTTCTCCATCTCTTGGAACATTGGTACTAACGGCTCGTATTTGTCTAAAAGCTCTTCATCTTGGTCAACTAAAATCTTATTCACATCGGAATAGGTCATTCTTTCCGTCGTTTTGATCACACTTTGGAAAATTTCGTGTTTGACGACTTTCCCACTTCGATCAATGATCATTTCACAAGAGAGTGTGAGACGATCAACCTTCGGATTCAATGAGCAAATGCCATTTGACAGGCGATGAGGAATCATTGGAATAACGCGGTCGACAAGATACACACTCGTTCCGCGCTCATAGGCTTCCTGATCAATCGGCGAATTCTCTGTAACATAATGAGAAACGTCTGCAATGTGCACGCCGAGCTTATATTTGCCATCATCGAGCTTTTGCACGGTTACGGCATCATCTAAGTCTTTTGCATCTGCACCGTCAATCGTCACAATCGTTTCATTGCGCAGATCACGTCTACCTTCAAGGTCCTTTTCATCAATCGTTTCAGGTGTGTCTACTGCCTGCTGGAGCGCTTCTTCCGGAAACTCACCTGGCAGCCCGTGTTTATGAATAATCGACAAAATATCGATGCCAGGGTCATTTTTGTGACCGAGAATTTCCGTCACTTCACCCTCTGCGCTCATTCTTCCTTCTGGATAGCTTGTCAGCGTGACAACGACTTTATGACCTTCAACCGCTCCGTTTTTAGCGGATTTCGGAATGAAGATATCGTTTGTGATTTTTTTATCATCAGGAATGACAAAACCAAAGCTTTTCGTTTCTGTATAGGTACCGACAACCGTCTGAGTATTACGCTCCAGAATACGGATGACCGTTCCTTCTTTTTTGGTGCCATTTGATTTGTGGCTGACACGAACCATGACGGTGTCGCCATTCATTGCTGTGCCTAGCTCATTTGGCGGAATGAAAATATCATCCTGTCCAAACTCTTCTGGTGTCACAAATGCAAATCCTTTTGCATGCGCAGACAGCTTCCCTTTTACCAAGTTCATTTTTTCCGGTACACCATAGCGGTCGCTGCGGGTACGGACGATCAGTCCCTGATCCTCTAATATCACAAGTGCTTTGACGAGCTCTTTATAATCATCTGGATTGGTAATTTCCATCATGACTTCTAATTCCTGTACCGTTAATGGTTTGTACGCCTCTTCTTGCATAAACGCAAGTAATTCATCCATAAATTCTTCTTTTTGCACACTCTAACCCCCTATATATTTAAATTGACCAATCGAGTGATTCTAAGAATGCATATACATCCTGATGAACCTTCTCCCGCTCTTTATCAAGCGTGATAACATGGCCCGATTCTTCATACCACTTTAAATGTTTTTCATCTGTCTCTACTTCGTTATAAATAATGTTTGCACTGTCTGTATTAATCATATGATCATGACGTGCCTGAACAACAAAAGTAGGTGAATAAATCATGTCAACATTGTTTCTGACATCTGCAATGAGTTCTTGAAGAGCCTTGAGTGTACCCATTGGTGTTTTCTTGAACTCTTCCATCTCTTGCTCAATTTGATCCTCTGACTTACCCTCGAATTTTTTATAGTTACGGGCATAATCTAGTACACCCTGGTACATGACTTCTTCACTTTTTATGTACATAGGTGCACACATAGGTACAATTCCCTTTACAGGTACAGTGTAACCTAATTTCAATGAAAAAACTCCTCCGAGGGATAGTCCGCAGACCGCAATTTCCTCATAACCTTCGTCTTTTAAAAATTGATAGCCTTCTTCTACATCTTTCCACCAATCTGTAGGACCTGTATGAACAAGCTCCTCTGGCGGTACACCGTGTCCTTTGTATTGAGGTGCATGGCATGTATAGCCTCTTTCATTCAAATAACGCCCAAGCATACGAACATCGGCTGTATTCCCAGTAAAACCGTGAAGAAGAAGCACCGCTTTTTCTCCACCTTTAAACGTAAATGGTTTTGGTGTAACAACTTTCATGATGTGACTTCCTTTCCTTCTGATATGGTTTATATTTTCCACTTGTATGTATGAAACAAACACAAAAGAGTGCTGATAATAAAAAAAGGTCTGAAAAAAGATCAGACCTTCTGTTACTCGCGCCTACACGCCTAAATATGCCAATGCAAGTGTTAAGATGAAGAAAAGCACTGACAAAATGACAGTTAATCGGTGAAGAATCAAGTCAAGACCTCTCGCTTTTTGCTTACCGAAAAGCTGCTCGGCTCCACCTGAAATAGCGCCTGACAGTCCTGCACTTTTACTTGATTGTAATAATACAACGATGATAAGTGCGATACTGACAATTACGAGTAATGTGATAACAAATGCGTGCATGAAAACACCTCCAGACAAACTGGTACACATAACTTTATTTTACATGAAAACAAGGTGCATGTCACGAAACATCAAAATAAAGATTTCCTATATATTGTCGACTTTATATGTCATTTTGATTCAATTTCGCTCCAATGGATTGTATGCAGCATTTTTTATATGCAATTTTTGAGGTTAAAAAGCGTTTTTAGCGAGTTGCTTCTTCTTTTAAGAGCTGTTTTAATTCTACTAACAACCTTTCAGCTCCTTCAGGACTCAGCACGACGTTACCATTTCCATAGCTTTTGTTGTATTTCGTTATTTGGCCAGTTAATAAGCAGCTCTTATCTGCATCATATTTTTTCAGCATAATGGTTTGATCTTCGATGAAAATTTCTAACAGCTGCTCTTCTTTTATATTGAGTACCTTTCGCATTTCTGAAGGCAGAACAATTCTGCCAAGCGAATCGATGTGTCTTACCATTCCAGTTCTTTTCAATGAAGCCGCCTCCTTAATGATCATACAATGATTTCATTCATTGACTTTTGTCAACATCTTCATAGTAAAATAAATCTTCAAATTTTTTATCAAAGTAATGAATCATTTTACCAATGACAAGCTGTCCTGGCTTCCGGTGACCATTCAATACCCTGCTGAGTGTGGCAGGAGAGATGCCAATTTCATCTGCGAGCTGATTTAAAGACATATCGTTTTCGATCATATACTGCATCACAAAAGCCCGCCTGATCTGAATCTTTTCGACCATCATTACAACCTCCTATAGGATCAATATGTACAACATGTAGGACTCTCATATCTCCCGGATTCATTAACTTATGTCAACACTTTTACGCCCTTTCTATTTCCTTTGGTCAATGATCATACTAAAATAAGTCATATACTGAAATGTGAGGTTCGATGACATGAATCACTTTGGTGAACAATTACGCATTTTAAGAGAGAATAGAAAGATGTCTGTCAATCAACTCGCCATGTATTCAGGCGTAAGCGCTGCCGGTATTTCTCGGATTGAGAATGGAAAGCGTGGTGTGCCAAAGCCTTTAACCATAAAAAAATTAGCACGCGCTTTGAAGGTGCCTTATGAGGATTTAATGCTGCTTGCCGGTTATATTGAACAGGAAAAAGTGCATGAAATGAAACCGAAATATGAATCCATATTAAAAATCTATCAAACGGCGCTTCAAAAGGATGTAGAACATCTCCCTATTTTCGATGGAGACCAATGGGAAACACTCACCGCACAAGACATCAGCCAGCTGAATCAATACTTTCTCACGCTCATTAACCAAAAAAAGGCGAACAAATAGCGGGGCATAAACATAAGATACATCCACCATTAACTAATGTCAATATTTTCATGGTACACTTATTGCCAATAGTCAACAAATCGAGTACACTAGAGATAACTAATCTTTAACCATGTGAGGTTTTGAGTTGATGAACTTCGGTGCATATTTAAGAGCATTACGTGAGAAAAGGAAACTATCGGTGAACCAATTAGCGATGTATTCAGAGGTCAGCGCTGCTGGTATTTCTCGGATTGAAAACGGGAAACGTGGCATTCCGAAACCTCCTACAATTAAAAAACTAGCAGGTGCATTAAAAGTACCTTATGAGGACATGATGCAGGCTGCAGGGTATATTGAAGAAGCATCTTCTGCCTATGTCATAAAGGAAGAAGAAACGGCTTTTACCCAAATAAAAGAAGCAGCAGAGCACTATGAACTTGATGATCTTGAAATATTTAATGGGGACATATGGTCCACCCTTTCTAAACATGAAATAGAGGATTTAAACCGCTATTTATTATTTCTACTAAACAGCCGTTCGTCATCGTAAAATGTTTTGATCATTGACAAGCTTTTTGCGCCGATTTTTGACAGAATTACGGTATAATGGGTTCAGATTGGAGTGAAGAAAGATGAATCAATCTGATATGTGCCCACGGTTTGAAAAAGCAGTTGAGTTATTAAGTAAACGCTGGGTGGCACTGATTGTTTTTCAGCTTCTCTCAGGTTCACAGCGCTTTAGTGAAATCGAAGCAGCTCTGACCAATTTAAGCGGAAGGGTTTTATCTGAGAGATTAAAAGAGCTGGAAGCAGCAGGCATTGTAAAACGGGAGGTTTTTGCTGAAACACCCGTGCGTATTGAGTATTCATTAACTGATATGGGGCGCTCACTTGCACCCGTTTTTGAGGAAATTGCGAAGTGGTCCTCTGAATGGATCACACTTGAATCATAAATGTCTCCTGATGTGAGCCGCCTAATCATGATAAAAAAACCTCCCCTACAGATGTAGAGGAGGTTTTGTCTTTTCATGCATTTATGCGGACGTCATGTTTTTTTCAGCTAATGCCTTGCTTTCTTTTTTCTTGTTGGTTGGGCTTAAATAGCGTTCAAGCCAGCCCATGACAAGGTCAGCAATAATGGCCATGAGCGCAGTTGGAATAGCACCTGCTAAAATAATGGCTGTTCCGTTTGTCGCGTTTGATCCTCTGATGATAATATCACCAAGTCCTCCAGCACCAACAAATGTCCCAATCGCTGTAATACCGATTGCGATCACAAGTGCGGTTCTTAAACCAGCCATAATGACAGATAAAGCAAGCGGTAATTCAACCATTCTCAGCACTTGCCATTTCGTCATGCCCATCGCTTTCCCCGATTCTAAATAGGCATGCTCAATGCTGACAATACCTGTGTACGTGTTACGGATAATCGGCAGAAGCGAATATAAAAAGAGTGATAAGATGACTGTATTTGCACCAAGTCCTAATACAAGCATCAACACAGAAAGCATCGCTAACGCTGGAATGGTTTGAATGACATTGGTTATCGCGAACACCCAATTGCTCAGTTTGCGGTAATGCGCCACAAAGATGCCGACTGGTATTCCGACAATTGCCGCAAACAATACCCCATACGCTGACATGAGGAAATGCCGGTAAAATTCTTCTAACACATATGAACCGTTCTGTTGATAATACGCCCATAATTGCTGTAGTGTGTCCATCAGCTCTGACACCTCCCAATCTTACTCAAAGTAATTGTGTTTCTTTAGAAAATCTCTCGCAACAGTCGCTGGTTCTTTTAGTTCTCCATCGACTTGATAATTGAGCTCTTGCATTTGTTCGGTATCGATTTTTCCAATCAACCTGTTGATCACCTTGTCCAGTCCTGGATTTTCTTTTAATATCTTCTCAGGGACAACTGGTGATGCATCGTATGGTGGGAAGAATCGTTTATCATCTTTTAAGATTTTGAGATTATACGCTTTGATCCGGCCATCTGTTGAATAGGCAAGCACAATATCCATTTTTTCATTTTTCAATGCGTCATAGACTAGCCCGATCTGCATCGGAAAAGTGCTTCCAAATTCAATTCCGTATGTTTTCACAAACCCTTCGTAACCGTCACCTTTCTTTTTCAGCCAAATATTATCCACACCGAAGCGATAATTTTTGGCATTCTTTTTTAAATCAGAGACTGTTTCTAGGTTGTTTTCCTTCGCCATCTTCTGCGTCACAGCAAAGGCATACGTATTATCAAACCCATAGGAATCAAACCATTTGTAATCATAGCGTTTTTTGAATTCTTTCTGGACGATTTCCATTGCACGCTTTGGATCTTTTTCTGCATCCATTCCTAGCGTACTTGTTAAATCCGTGCCTGTATATCGTGTTGCTGAAATGTCGACATCCCCGTTTTCCATTGCTTTTTGCTGCACCGTATTTGAGCCTAAATTCTTCACAATGGTTGTCTTTTTATCTGTGTAATGCTCAATGATGTCTCCCACCATATAGGCCATAATTTCTGATTCTGTAAAGTTTTGTGCACCGATTCGCAGCGTGCTCCCTGAAGAGCCGGCTAGTCCAGGAAGTGAACAGCCACTTATGAATAGCAAGCATCCGGCAAGCAGTGCACTGATCCATTTTGTTTTTCGATTCTTCACATGAGCCAACTCCTTATGAAACTTCCTTCAATCCTTTTAAGCCTTCTGGTGTTACTTTTTTCTCAAGCTTCATCAATGTAAGGTCAATGATGACCGCTAAAATAGTGACAGGGATTGCACCCGCAATAATGTATTCCGGCTGGTAAAGCTGAAGCCCAATTAAAATGTAGTCACCAAGACCGCCTCCACCGATAAAAGCAGCAAGTGTTGTCCACCCAATTAAATAAATCGTTGAGGTTCTGACACCTGCCATAATGACCGGAACAGCAAGCGGCAGTTCCACAAGACGAATTTGTTCCCATGTCGTCATGCCAATTCCTTTTCCAGATTCAAGCAAGTTTTTGTTCACACCTTGAACACCGGCATACGTATTTCTTAAAATAGGCAAAACGGAATAGAAAAATAGCGCAACGATCGCAGGTATTTTTCCAACTCCCAAAATAGGAATAAAAAATGCAAGAATCGCTAAACTAGGGAGTGTTTGAAAGATATTCACGATGCCGATGACAAAACCGGCGCCTCTTTTCATTCGTGTAAGAATGACGCCTAAAGGAACGGCCACGATAATGCCTAACACAACGGCAATTAAAGAAATGTATAAATGCTCCCACATTTTTGTGAGGAGTTCCCCACCATTTTTCTCAAGAAAATCGATGATTTGATCCATGTGTACACCTCCCTTAGTTCATTTCAGTGACAGCCTCCGGGGTATCTTCTCCCCAAATAGAGTCATATACGACATCTACAAGACTTGCACGTGTGACGATGCCTTTTAAGTGCCCTGTTGCATCGACAACCGGTACATATTTAATGCCGCGTATTAAGATCTTTCGGACAGTATCTCTAAGAAGTGCACCTTCTTGTACTGTATAAAATTCTGTATTTAAAATATCGCCAACGAAGGCTGCTTTTCTGCGGTTTGCATCGATGGTTTCAATGTCGATATAGCCTTTCAGCACATGATTTTCATCAACGACAAGCAGGGAATCAACCCGCTTTTCTCTCATAATAAAGATGGCATCTGTCAACGTTTTTTCGACGGTAATTGTGACTGGGGACGTGTTCATCATTTGTTCCACACGTTCCATATTCGGGTTTGACTGAAGTAGGCGTTCTTTCCCGATGAATTCTTCTACGAATTCGTTCACAGGGTTACGTAAAATATCATCTGGCGTGCCCACTTGGACAATCTCTCCATCTTTTAAAATGACAATGCGGTCTGCAAGTTTAATCGCTTCATCCATGTCATGTGTGACAAATACGATTGTTTTATTTAACGTTTTTTGCAGTTTCTTAAATTCTTCCTGCAATGAATCTCTTGTAATTGGGTCAAGTGCTCCAAATGGTTCATCCATCAGGATTAAAGGGGGTTCTGCTGCGAGTGCGCGAAGAACGCCGATACGCTGCTGCTGTCCTCCACTGAGTTCATGCGGGTAACGCTCTAAGTATTCTGGCCCCATGTCGACGAGTTTGAGCAATTCACGCGCTCGTTCTTTTCTTTTTTCTTCCGGCCACTTCAGCAGCTTCGGCACAAGGGAAATGTTTTGTGCGATGGTCATATGAGGGAAAAGTCCAATTTGCTGAATCACATAACCAATTTCTCTTCTTAATTGGACTGGATCTTTTTTCATAATGTTTTCTCCCTCGATGAATATGTTTCCTGAGGAAGGTTCAATCAGTCGGTTAATCATCTTCATGGTTGTCGTTTTACCACAGCCACTCGGTCCAATAAAACAAATAAATTCTCCTTTTGCTATTTCTAAATCAATATTTTTGACAGCTTTTTTTCCGCCTTTATACGTCTTAGATACATTCTCTAGTTTCAGCAAATGAGACACCTCCAATTAGTCGGATATATATTTTCAGAAAATTTACACCTTATTTATTATAGTGCAAACTTTATAAAATAAAAAGTTTACGATGTGTTTGTATTGCATAAGATTTATTTAAAATTTTCAGTTAACGGCCTGATATGTACCGATCCCTCCTTTTTCCTCCAACTTACGAGCAAATACTCAATATTTATTGTTTTCATCAACAAACAGGTATATGATATATTGTGTTACAAATTGTCAGTCGTGAAGGGATGAAGCGGGGAATGGACAAGCAAGCGTTAGGCGCCATTCAAAAAGCACAGGATCATTATATTGAAAAAGCTGCCGAGAACATGAATGCCTTTGGTCTTTCTGCCACAGTGGGTAGAGTGCTTGGTATCATTCATATGAACCGTAAACCAATGACGCTCGGTGAGCTCTCAGAGGCGACCGGCATGAGCAAAACAAGAATGAGTCAAGTCGTTCGAGAAATGCTTGATTTGAATATTGCTGAAAAGGTTTATGAAAAAGGAATACGCAAAGATTTATACGACGTTGAGCAAGATCAATATCAAACCTTTATTTCATTGTTTGCAGCCAATTGGTCACGTGTTGTCAGCAAAAATCGCAAGGCACATAAGAAGACATGCAAGGAATTGCTGGAGCTGCTTGAACAAGATGACCTGCCAGAAGAAACAGTAGATAAAATCAATCTTCTTCTTTCAGAAATCAAGGAAAGTCTCGATTATTATGACTGGATTAGCCGTTTAATTGAGTTCTTTGAAAGTGAAGAAGTATTTCAACATGTGCCAAAACCTTAAAAAAGCTGTTTTATTTTACAATTTTGTAGAAAAAAACAGCTTTTTTATATACACTTATGACATCAGCATTGGGAACATCCCTTTGATGCCTGCGCCTATCATCTCAACTGCCACAACAGCTAGAATCAATCCCATTAATCGTGTCACGACATTCATCTCTGTTTTCCCCATTTTTCGCATAATGAAACTTGAATAATGAAATGCATAATAGGTCATGGCAAGTACGACCACAATGCCAATAAGAATCGCAAGCAGATGAAGCGTTACTTGGTGGCTTCCTGGGGTTAAGCTCATGACGGTCGCAATTGTACCAGGTCCGGCAATGATCGGAATGGCGAGTGGGGTCACCGAAACATCAGCCTTCTCTTTGCTCTCTGCCTTTTCATCCGAATGAGGGTTTTGAACATGTGATTCTTTTGCATTTAGCAAATTGTAAGCGATACCAAAAATAAAAATACCTCCGGCGATACGGAGTGCATGGATATCAATGCCAAACAATTTGAAAATGAGCCTGCCTGCCAAAAGAAAGGCAATCAAAATCATAAAAGACACAACAATCGCTTTTTTGGCCGTCTGGGATCGTTCTTTTTCTGAGTAGCCTTCTGTTAAAGTGATGAAAAGAGGCACGTTTCCAATGGGGTTTGAGACAGCAAATAGTGACACAATGACATGAATCATAAAGGAAATCAACAGACACCCTCCTTTTTTCATAGTGTCTGCTAATCTGATGCGAATATTCCCTTGTTCTGTTAAAACCTGGTTTGTTTTAACCGATGATAATAGAGGTTTAACGAAAGGGGAATAGAACATGAAAAAAAACATCACGATCATTGTCTTGTCTGTGATCATCCTAGGTGCAACTGGCTGGATTGTGTGGCAGCAGCAGTCGCTCACCGCATCAGAGAATAAACACCAACAAGAAATGAGAAAGAATGATGAGCAGCTGACACAATTAAAGTCAGAAGGAACGGATATGAAAGATGAAATGGATGGTCAAAAAAAGGAATTGTCCACCGTCACAAACAAGCTGAAGAAAGAAAAGAAGGCGCATCAAAAAGAAATCAAACAACGTAAAGCGCTTGAATTGAAAATAGACCAACTTCAAAAAGAACTGGCATCAGCGAAAGCAACGGCTCAAGCGAATAAGCAGGCAGCACAAACGACTAGGAAAGCAACTGTCAAAAAGGACCCAAATGTCACCCATCATCCTCCTTCTCAATGGGTGCAGGATCAATATGATTGGGGTGTTAAACAAGGGTATATCAAAGAATAGAGAGGATGAAATGATTTGATACAGATTCGGCCATTGTCTCATGATCAATCTGTTCCTATGGATCTTTTACTATTAGCTGACCCTTCAACTGAAAAAGTCCTTGCCTATGTACAATCTGGTTCTTGTTATGTTGCTTTTCATAAACAGGACATGATTGGTGTGTATGTGCTGACGCCACTGTCTCAGCAGACAGTGGAAATCATGAATGTCGCCGTGAAGGAGTCATGGCAAGGTAGAGGAATTGGGAAGCAGCTGATCCGCCATGCTATTTCAGAAGCCAAGGCAGCTGGCTTTCATACAATTGAAATTGGCACAGGCAACTCTAGTATTCAGCAGCTCGCCCTTTATCAAAAATGCGGTTTTCGCATGGCGTCTATCGATCACGATTTCTTTCTGAAGCACTATGATGAACCGATTTATGAGAACGGTATTCAATGTATGGATATGGTGCGGTTGTCACTCGTTCTTCAAGCAGACTGACTTCATTCAGCCTGCTTTTTTTATGTTCTGCTCTTTTTCACTGCATGAATCACATATTGAATCAAGAAGTAGAGAGCGGCACCCGCTAAAAAACAGACCACGCACCCAAAGAGCGTTGCCTCTGAGCTGAATTGATACTGTTCAATTTTCATGATATAAAATGGCATACCAAAGAGAGTTGGACTTGATTCAACATGATGAACCTCTAGCAGCATTAAAAATACTGGCGTCATAAACACAGCAAACACATAAAGCATCGCAAGCGTTAAGCCGCTAGAAAACGAATGAAATACTTTAACCATTTAGTTCTCTCCTTTCATCTCTTTTAAACTGGTGATGATATTTTTCCCGTCTGGGCAAGCTGGATGCAGCATCACTGTATTTAATAAAGAAAAAAGCAGCAATGGATGCGTCAATGGATGCCCCCACATGAAGAAAAGCACACCCGAGCAGATCACTGGAAACACAGGACCTGCAAGTGCCACCATCACATTAAAACCCGGCCGTGAAAATTTCTCATGAACAATCGACACGTGCTTCCAATCGATCATCACCACATAATCAAAGATGGGTCTTTTTTGAATTTTGTTGCACACCATCACCATCAGGATATGACCGAGTTCATGAATGAGCACAACTGCTATTAAGCAAAATAAAAGCGTCATCATCGCACAATCGGCCTCTTTAGCATGGCAGCATATATGAAGATGAAGAATGCGGCTGAACAAGCCATATAGGCAGTTGAGAGCAGCTGGATATTTGCTGAAAGCCACTGGACTAAAAGCATATCCAACATACTGAACACAGCAATCATCATCACGATCACAAACAGTTTATTAAATTCACTAATCTTCACGACAAACCCGACACATGCCGCCATGACAGTGATCAATAAAATGGACAAACTCGCCAAACCGTGCCCTTCACTTTCGACCCCTATCATGAAATAAGCAAGCCCGATATAGACAAAATAAATCAATACATTCATTGTGTAATAAAATAAAATTCTTGATAATAAATAGGCACCCTTTGATGTATTTAACATAAAAATGGCTCGCTGATGGAGATGATATTCCCTGCCAATCATCAGAGGAAGCATAATAAGGATCTCTTTTAAGGCAAACTGCACAATAAAAGCAAACAGCCAGCCAGTCTCTGCCGGAGTAAAGATCAATGGAAGACCTATCGTGAAACAGACAAGAAACAGGAACAAAATACCTTGTTCTTTAAACACAGCTGATCGGCTAAAATAAACAAGCTCCTGCCGCAGATGTGTGAAAAATGAAGAATCTGATCTGATTTTTTGGTAAGAAAACGACTTCACCTCTACCTTTAGCTGCAAAAACATTCGATTGACATAACAAGCCGCCAAGCCCTTCAGCCAAAACCACCCTGCACATAGAAAGATCATCATAAATACAAGATAGATAGACGGCCATACGTGAATCATCTCAACCGCTTTTTGAAAAAGGAGAAATCCGAAAGCACCGAGCGTCACAAATCCAATCGTTTGCAACAGTAAATGCTCTTTTGTTTTTGATATAAAATGGCTCACACCAATGCGTATCAGCATCCAAGAAGCAAGCGTATAGAGTGCCAATCCACAGCAAGTGATCCCTACCACAATGATCCAATACAAAGATAGTGTAACGCCGCTAATGATCAGCCCTAATAGGATGGGTAAAAAAAGCAGACCAAGCATGATGAAACAAAACAGCACCGGAAAGAAATACACACAAAGGACAAATGAGACACTTTGCATCGCACTATTCAAAAAGAAGAACTGATACTCTTGACGCTTCATTTTATGACGGGAAAAGACAATACCTGCTCCCAAAAGCAGCAGGGTCATTTTCACAAATTGAAGGTATAAAGCAACTGGTTCGTTCTCCCCTACTTGCATAAAAAAACGCAGGCTCATGACAACGTATATGGAGTAAATCAACAAGAAAAAAACGGCTACTGAAAGAAGCTGTAAAGGATATTTTTTGCCGAGCTGCTTGATTTTCGTTGTGAGCATGCCCCATTCTATTTTATGAAGAACGTGTCGTGTCCAAGTCATTGAGCAACCTCTCCACCTGCATATAGTAATCTTGATTCACTTCTTTATAAATATCCTCAAGTGCTTGATGAGGGAATGTTTTGTTTGTTTCTTGACGTGACATATCCAGCTTGATATCACCGTTTCTTAAGATCATGAGGTGATCATACAATGTCTCACCAAAGCCCAAATGATGGGTAGAAATGAGAATGCCTGCACCTTGATCTCTCAGCTTCATGAGCACCTTTTTTAAGATGATCATCATATCTGGATCAAGTCCATTTGTAGGCTCGTCGAATACATAATAATCACAAGGCCTGAGGAGCTGTGAAATGATTTGGGTTTTCTTTTGATTGCCATGAGACAACTGGGCAATTGGCTGATCCATATAAGGTCTCAGCTCAAAAAGATCGACGAAGGCCTCTTCTCGAGGTCCATTTCGTTTGTCTGGAAGCTGGAGTAAATGAAAATATTCTCTCGGCGTTAAATAATCAAACAAAGCATGATCATCAGGAATATAGGAAACATGTTCTTTCAAAAAGGAGATATGTGCTGAGGATTGAAAATTCAGCTGTTTACCATGCAAAGAGACAAAACCCGTAAATGGTGTCAGGCCAAACATAGACTGAATCATCGTGGTCTTTCCTGCACCATTATGCCCCAAAAGCAGAAGCATACGTCCTTTCTCTACATTTAACTGAATATCGCGGAGAGAAAAGGTGCGGCTATACGTTTTTTCTGTTAAGTGTAATGTCAGCATCATGTCCCTCCATTTATTTCAGATAGAACAGATGACCCCGCATCTGTTCTCACCATTTGTTAGAAGCCGCATTTGATTTTAATATACATGCCTAAAAATTTGAACTCTCCTAAAAATTTCGAGCCTTTTCCAAATGTTTTGCATGCCCAAATCAAAGCGGCAACTGTCACAATGCCTAAGATAGCGGCAAGGACATAAATCCAAAATGCATTTTTCTGTACGTTCTTAGAAGTTAGAATTCGTTGCTTCCTTTCATCATATGCCGCCAGTAGGTGAAGGACATACATGTACACGCCTACTGGAAAACGAAGGCTAAAAGGATTCAGCATCTCATCACCCCCTAATATATGTAAAATGATACCACCTCCATGCAAATAGCATAAGTTCAATTCAGATCATATTTTTAGTAGAGTTTTCATGATTTATTGCTTATAAATCGTCAAGCTCATCGTTTCTCCTCTGACTGAAGGATGATTTTTTACAAAAATAGGATATGACAAAGGAAGCAGAGCTAATTCTCTTGAGCCAGCTTTGCGTCTTTATTTCAACATAAAAAAAGCGCTGCGATACGCTCTTTTCAAAAGAGCGCACGCAGCGCGTTGCTTTACATTACTTATTCAAGTTGTAGAATGTAGCAATGCCATGGTATTGAGCTGTTTCAGCCAATTGATCTTCGATGCGAAGTAATTGGTTGTATTTCGCCACACGGTCCGTACGAGACGGAGCACCTGTTTTGATTTGTCCAGCGTTTGTTGCAACTGCAATGTCTGCAATTGTGCTGTCTTCTGTTTCACCAGAACGGTGAGAGATAACAGCTGTATAGCCTGCACGTTTCGCCATTTCGATTGCATCAAATGTTTCAGTTAATGTACCGATTTGGTTTACTTTGATGAGGATTGAGTTACCAACGCCGTTTTTGATTCCTTCAGAAAGCTTCTTCGTATTTGTTACGAACAAGTCGTCTCCTACTAGCTGAACCTTGCTGCCAAGGCGCTCAGTTAATAGTTTGTGACCTTCCCAGTCGTTTTCATCAAGGCCGTCTTCGATCGAGATGATTGGGTATTTCGATACCATATCTTCATACCAGTCAACCATTTCAGCAGATGTTTTCACAACACCTTCGCCTGATAAATGATATTTACCGTCTTCTTTGTTATAGAACTCAGAAGATGCAGCATCCATCGCAAGTTTGACTTCTTCACCTGGTTTGAAACCAGCTTTTTCAATCGCTTCTACGATTGTTTGAAGTGCTTCTTCGTTAGAACCAAGGTTTGGAGCGAATCCACCTTCGTCACCTACAGCTGTGTTTAAGCCTTTCGCGCTTAATACAGATTTCAGGCTATGGAAGATTTGAGCGCCCATGCGAAGTGCTTCACGGAAGTTCGGTGCACCTACAGGCATAATCATGAATTCTTGAATGTCTACGTTGTTATCCGCATGCTCTCCGCCGTTGACGATGTTCATCATCGGTACTGGAAGCGTTTTGGAGTTGAATCCACCAAGGTATTGGTAAAGTGGAATTTGTAAGAAATCAGCAGCCGCACGTGCTACAGCGATAGATACGCCAAGGATTGCGTTTGCGCCTAATTTCCCTTTGTTTTCAGTTCCGTCAAGCTCGATTAACATTTTGTCAATTGCTACTTGTTCAGTGACATCAAAGCCTAAAAGCTCTGGTGCAATGATTTCGTTTACGTTGTTTACAGCTGTCAGAACACCTTTTCCAAGGTAACGGTCTTTGTCTCCGTCACGTAGTTCTACTGCTTCATATTCACCAGTAGAAGCACCACTTGGAACAAGCGCACGGCCAAAGCCGCCAGATTCTGTGTAAACTTCTACTTCAACTGTTGGGTTACCGCGAGAGTCTAATACTTCGCGTGCATATACGTCAACAATGTATGGCATGTTTAATTTCTCTCCTTTTGAATCAATTTGTTATTTTTGAATCAATGATGTTCCTGTCATCTCTTTTGGTTTTTCAAGACCAAGTAAGTCTAAAAGCGTTGGAGATAGATCGGCTAAAATGCCGCCTTCTCTAAGCGTCGCCCCTTTTTTCGTTACGATGACTGGAACAGGGTTTGTCGTATGTGCAGTATGCGGCTTTCCTTCTTCGGTAATGAGCACGTCTGCGTTACCGTGGTCTGCCGTGATGATGGCATGTCCGCCTTTTGCTAGGATTGCGTCGACTACAGCTCCTAAGCACTCATCTACTGCTTCAATGGCTTTGATTGTTGGCTCAAGCATACCTGAATGACCCACCATATCTGGGTTAGCAAAGTTCAGAATGATCGCATCATGCTTGTCCGCATTGATGTCTGCAACAAGTGCATCCTTTACCTCATAAGCGCTCATTTCTGGCTTGAGGTCATAGGTTGCGACATCTGGTGAATTGATTAAGATGCGGTCTTCTCCAGGAAATTCTTCTTCACGCCCACCGCTCATAAAGAACGTCACGTGAGGATATTTCTCTGTTTCAGCAATCCGCAGCTGCTTCAATCCATTTTGAGAAAGTACTTCTCCTACTGTGTTATCCAAATTCACTGGTTTGAAAGCCACATAGCCATCTACCGTTTCACTGAAGTGTGTGAAGCAGACGAAGTGTAAATCCTTCGGATGTGCTTCCCCGCGGTCAAACGAGCGGAAATCTTCATTTGTGAATGTGTTTGAAATTTGAATCGCACGGTCTGGACGGAAGTTATAGAAAATCACAGAGTCGCCGTCGTTTACTTTTGCTACCGGCTCACCATTTTCTCTCGTAATGACAGATGGAATAACGAACTCATCGTAGATTCCATTTTCATAAGAGTCATCAACGACATCATAGATGTTTTGATAACTTGGGCCTTCACCATACGCCATCGCGCGATATGCTTTCTCCACACGATCCCAGCGCTTGTCACGGTCCATTGAGTAATAGCGTCCAGAAAGTGTTGCGACTTCTCCGACACCGATTTCTTTGATTTGTTCTTCAAGCTGTTTTAAGTACACTTTCGCTGTCTTCTGACCAACATCACGTCCGTCTAAGAAGCCGTGAATGTATACTTTTGTTAAGCCTTCTTTTTTCGCTAGTTTCAGCAAGGCAAAAAGATGCTGGATGTGGCTATGCACACCGCCGTCTGACAAGAGACCGAATAGATGAAGGGCCTTGTCATTTTCTTTTGCATAAGTCATTGCATCTAGGAACGTTTCGTTTTTCTCAAATTCCCCATCACGAATGGCAACATTCACTCTTGTTAAGCTTTGGTACACGATGCGTCCTGCACCGATGTTCAAATGCCCAACTTCAGAGTTCCCCATTTGACCTTCTGGGAGACCCACTGCCTCACCTGAAGCCGTTAAGGTTTGATGCGGGAATTCGTTCCAGTAGCGGTCGAAGTTCGGTTTCTTTGCTTGGGCAACAGCGTTACCGACTGTTTCGCCTCTTAAACCGAATCCATCTAAGATGATTAATGCAGCTGGTTTCTTACTCATATTGACCTTCCTCCAATAATTGAACGAAAGACTGAGGTTCTAAGCTTGCGCCGCCTACCAAAGCACCGTCAATATCGGATTCTGCCATATATTCTTTAATATTCGCAGGTTTCACGCTTCCGCCATACTGAATGCGAAGGCTGTCTGCCGCTTCTTGACCAAATTCGCTTGCAACCGTTTGGCGAATGTGCGCACAAACATCGTTTGCATCTTTTGCTGTAGAAGATTTACCTGTACCGATCGCCCAGATTGGCTCATAAGCAATCACAGATTCAGCGACTTGCTGCTTCGTTAAACCAGCTAGTGCTTTCTTCACTTGATCAGCGACAAGTTCGTTTGTTTTGCCTGCTTCACGCTCTTCAAGCGTTTCACCTACACAGATGATTGGAACGATGCCATGCTTGAATGCAGCATGTGCTTTTTTGTTCACTGTTTCATCTGTTTCAGCGAAGAATTCGCGGCGCTCTGAATGACCGATCACTGAGTAGCCGATGCCAAGATCTTTAAGCGCAGCAGGGCTGATTTCACCAGTGAATGCACCGTTTTCTTCAAAGTGCATGTTTTGCGCACCAATTTTAAGGTCTGTTCCGTTAGAAAGGCTGTTCAGCTTTTCAAGGAAAAGGGCTGGTGCACAGACAATAGATTCCACTTTGTCAGGAGATGGAATAGATGACTTGACTTCTTCAACGAAGCTTACAGCTTCACCAAGTGTTTTGTTCATCTTCCAGTTCCCAGCTATAATTGGTTTTCTCATGATTGACACTTCCTTATAGCAGTTTTGGTCTTATTTATCGTTTAATGCAGTCACACCTGGAAGTTCTTTGCCTTCCATAAATTCAAGTGAAGCGCCGCCACCTGTAGAAATATGGCTCATCTGATCGGCAAGACCAAATTTCTCAACAGCTGCTGCTGAATCTCCACCGCCAATGACAGAATATGTATCTTTTGCTTCTGCCAGTGCTTCTGCGATTGCTTTTGTTCCTTTAGCGAATGCATCGATTTCAAATACACCCATTGGCCCGTTCCAGACAACAAGTTTGCTGTTTTTAATGACATCAGCATACTTCTCTCTTGTCTCTGTTCCAATATCAAGTGCTTCTAGATCACTTGGAATTTCAGAGATTGGCACAATGCTTGTATTCGCATCATTTGAAAAGTCGTCGGCTACCAGAACATCTGTTGGAATCAGGAAGTTCACGCCTTTTTCTTTTGCACGGTCCATAAAGGATTTCGCTAAATCTACTTTGTCTTCTTCTAATAGAGATTTCCCTACTTCGTGGCCAAGTGCTTTGACAAATGTATAAGCAAGCCCGCCGCCGATGATCAGGTTGTCCACTTTATCAAGAAGACTTTCAATCACACCGATTTTATCCTTTACTTTTGCGCCACCGATAATCGCTGTAAATGGGCGATCAGGGTTTGAAATGGCTTTTCCTAGAACCTCAAGCTCTTTTTGCATGAGGAAGCCTGAAACAGCCGGAAGATACGCTGCAATACCAGCTGTGGATGCATGTGCACGGTGTGCAGCACCGAACGCATCATTGACATACACATCGGCTAAATCAGCAAACGCTTTTGATAATTCAGGATCGTTCTTTTCTTCACCAGGATAGAAACGAACGTTTTCAAGCACTAGCACATCTCCTTCTTTTAAGTCAGAGATTTGCTTTTTCACGTTGTCGCCGTAAGCTTCATCTGCTTTTTTCACTTCTTGTCCAAGAAGCTCTTGCAGACGTTTTGCTACAGGTGTCAGACGCAGTTCTTCAGTAACTTGACCTTTAGGACGACCCAAATGACTAGCTAGTAGTACCTTTGCGCCTTGTCCTGTTAAATACTCAATCGTTGGTAATGCTGCGCGAATACGAGTATCATCCGTCACTTTTCCGTCCTTCATTGGAACGTTAAAATCTACGCGGCAGAACACAACTTTACCTTTTACGTCAATGTCTTTTACTGATTTCTTATTCATGCTCGTCAGGAGATCCTCCTTTATTCTGGTTTCCTTACGCATTGGACAAGTCTCTCTTTATCCTTTTCCCATTTTGCCCTCATCAAAACGAGAAATCGTGCAGAACGGATAAATACAGAGAAAAAGGGAAAGGGATGCTTCCCCTTCCCTTGTCCGTCTTCATTATATCGTGTCTCTAGGAAAGAACCAAGTGAGTTCCTTCAGTGTGAGAAATTAAAGACCTTGTTTTGCAATGTAAGCTGCAAGGTCAACAACGCGGTGAGAATATCCACTCTCGTTATCGTACCAAGAAATGACTTTCACCATGCTGCCTTCCATTACCATTGTAGAAAGAGCATCGATTGTTGAAGAGTTTGCATTACCATTGTAGTCACCAGATACTAATGGCTCTTCGCTGTAGCCAAGGATTCCTTTAAGTTCTCCTTCAGCCGCTTCTTTAAGTGCTGCATTTACGTCTTCAGCTGTCACATCTTGATTTAATTCAGCAACAAGATCAACTAAAGAAACGTTAGGTGTTGGAACACGCATAGCGCCACCGTTTAATTTACCTTTAAGTTCAGGCAATACAAGTGAAACAGCTTTCGCAGCACCTGTAGAAGTTGGGATGATGTTTTCCGCAGCTGCACGAGCACGACGGTAGTCTTTGTGCGGAAGATCAAGAATTTGTTGGTCATTTGTGTATGAGTGAACAGTTGTCATCATACCGCGTTTGATACCAAATTTATCGTTAAGTACTTTTGCAAATGGAGCTAAGCAGTTTGTTGTACAAGATGCATTAGAGATGACATCGTGGCTAGCTGCATCGTATTTGTCTTCGTTTACACCCATAACGATTGTGATATCTTCTTCGTTAGCAGGAGCAGAGATGATGACTTTTTTAGCGCCAGCTTCTAAGTGTTTAGCAGCGTCTGCACGCTTTGTGAAGAATCCAGTAGATTCAACAACGATTTCTACGCCTTGTTTACCCCAGCTTAATTTCGCAGGGTCACGCTCAGCTGATACTTCGATTGTTTTACCGTTCACTACTAAGTTCGTACCGTCTACAGAAACCTCTGCATCTAGTTTTCCGTGAACAGAGTCATATTGTAAAAGGTGTGCAAGCATGTTAGCGTCTGTTAGATCGTTAACCGCTACTACCTCAACTTCAGGATTGTTTAATGCTGCACGAAATACGTTACGTCCAATACGTCCAAATCCGTTAATACCGACTTTTACTGCCATGATGTTTCCTCCTTTTATAGGTCACAATGTTTTATATTGAGGGATCTATTGACTCCCTTAATAACTCTTTTGCGGCTCCTTCGTCTGTGACGAGAACCGTTCGGCGGGGTTTTTTGAAATAAGCTTCAATGGCCCCGGCCTTTGATGATCCACCTGCAACAGCAATGATGTGTGGAATGCTTTCTAAATCATCTAGCTGCATGCCGACGGAGTGCACTTTGTGGACGACCTCGCCATCACGATTAAAGTAATAGCCAAAAGCCTCTGTCACTGCGTCATGCTCATCAATCTTTTTTAAATCTTCAGCGGGTGTGTTTCGTCTCATCGCCATTGTTTTTGCTTCACCGATTCCATGAATAAGCATCGTGGATGATTTAATCGTTTGAAGCACTTCTTTGACGGACGGCTCTTCAATAATGGAAGAGTAAGCACCTTCTGACAGCTGTCCTGGAACAAACAGCAGTTTGTAAGTACCGGAAGCTTTTTCAGCCATGTGGGCACAAATGGTGTTTGCCTGATTTTTTACATTCTCCCCAAGACCGCCTCTCGCAGGAACAAACATCATGTCGCGATTTTTGGCATCAGGGGTCATCATTTCGGCAACAGCTTCCATCGTCGTTCCGCCAGTGACGGCGACGATATTATTTCCAGTAAACCTTTTTTTCATACATTGGACAGCAGCTCTTCCCATTTCTTGCTTCACCCACGGGGATTCATCGCTGTCACCAGAAACAATGATGACTTCTTCCAGGCCTAATTTCCTCTTTAATGTATTTTCCAAAAAGGTTAAACCTAAAACGTCCTTCATCATTCCTTCAAGCATTTCAAGCAAAGCATGACCTTCAGTCGTCAGCATCATACCGCTCGTTTTGACATCCAGCAGATTTTGTTCCTTTAAGAACTGAACTTCAGCTCTTAAGATACGTTCACTCAGACCAAGACTTGTCGCAAGACTTCTGCGACCAATTGGTTCAGCTAATCTGATGTACTGCAAAATGTCGTAGCGCTTTTGCATAACTGTGAGAAGATCTGGTAATAATTTTTTTTGAGCTTCCAATAAACGATTCATGGCTAACGACCCTTTCTTTTCACGTTGGACTAAAAACGTCCCACTGTGACAAAAAACGTCCCGCCACAGCCAAAAAAAATCAATCCCTGCTTTCTTTAATTATTTTAACAGGATAATCTTGCATTTTCAACTCTTACAAACACATTTAGACAAAAAATAGACACATTTTGACCGATAACCTGCTTGTCATCTAGCTTTCCGCTATTTTATTTTTTTCAAACTATTTATTTTCTTCTATATTGAATGCATTTGTCTTTGAAAAGGTGCAGGCGGTCAAAAGCCGCCTGCTTATGTTTTCGGTATCGTTTCTTTCTCTTCATTAAACCGTTTCGCATCTTCCTTCGGTTTAATCTTGAGGTAGTAAATGATGTAGCAGGCGGCCATAAATGGAACTCCGCAATAAAGACCAATCCGCTGATCCTCAATAAAGAATAAACTGATAAGAACAATGCCAAATGCGATAAAGCCTGCTAATGGCACAAATGGATAAAAAGGCGTTCGGAAGACAAGATCCTTTACATCTCCGCCCTCTTTTATGAATTGTCTCCTAAAGAAGTATTGGGATAAACAAATCGACATCCAAACCACGACAAGCACCATACCCGAAATGGATATGAGCCAGACATATACCGTTTTTGGTGCTACAACACTCGTGAGCAGTGATAGAGCGGATACACCCATTGTCACCAATAAGGCATTGATCGGGATTTTACGTTTGGATAATTTTTTCGTGAAAACAGGTCCTTTCCCGTCTTTTGAAAGCGCCCAAAGCATACGTGATGATGCATATAATCCAGAGTTCGCTACAGATAAGACGGCTGTAATGATAATAAAATTCATGATATCTGCAGCGTATGGTATGCCGACCTTGTCCAACACCACAACAAACGGACTATCCACCGCGCCGGCGGTCTGCCATGGCAGAAGCGCTGCAAGAACCGCAATCGATAAAACAAAAAAGACCATCGTCCGCCAAATAATATTCCGAATAGAGCGTGGGAGTGTTTTTTCTGGATTTTCACTCTCCCCTGCTGCAATCCCTACAAGCTCTGTTCCTTGAAAGGAGAAATTGACTGTGACCATGGTTAATAAAATCGCAAAAACACCATTAGGAAAAAGTCCGCCATGATCCGTCAAATGGCGAAATAGGGGGGCAGGTTCCCCGCCTTTCAAATGAATCATTCCGAAAATTGCGCCAATTCCAATGATAATAAACAATAAGATCGCAGCAACCTTGATGGCTGAAAACCAAAACTCGGTTTCAGCAAAGCTGCGAGCTGAGATGGCATTGATGGCAAATAAGATGACGCTAAAGGCAAGACACCAAAGCCAAACTGGGATATCAGGAAACCACCTTTGGAGCAAAATGCCTGCTGACGTAAACTCCAGCCCAATTGTACATGCCCAGCTAAACCAATAAAGCCAGCCGATCATAAAGCCTGTGGACGGACCTATATATTTGGTTGCATACTCCTGAAACGAACCAGCTGTCGGCATCGCCACTGCTAATTCACCGAGACAGAGCATGACCAAATACATGAGCAACCCGCCAATGATAAACGAAAGAATGGCTCCCCCTGGGCCTGCTTGATGAATAATGAGTCCTGACCCAAGGAAAAGGCCTGTTCCGATAACCCCGCCTAAGGCAATCATAAAAAGATGTCTGCTTTTCATGGAACGCTCTAGTTCATTATGCTGTTCTGGCTTCAAATCCGCTTCCCCACTTTCACTCTTCTATTCATCAACCTTTGACAAAATTCGCCGTTCATTGAAAGAGAAAGGGAGAATTTGAAGGCTTCTCCCTTGATCATTTATGCTTGAAATAACGCTTGGATATGAGCAATTGCCCAATCCAAGTCTTCTTTTGAAATGGTAAGCGGCGGTGCAAATCGAATCACTGTCTCATGGGTTTCTTTGCATAACAGCCCTGCTTGCTTGAGCTTTTCACAATAAGGTCTAGCTGCCTCAGTCAGTTCCATCCCAATAAATAGTCCACGCCCGCGTACTTCCTTAATCACAGGACTTTGAATGCGTGACAGTTTGTCTTTGAAATATTGCCCAAGCTCCAATGAGCGCTCGGCAAGCTTCTCGTCGATTAAAACATCTAGTGCAGCAAGTGATACTGCGCACGCAAGAGGATTCCCGCCGAAGGTAGACCCGTGAGACCCTGGATTAAATACACCTAAAATATCACGGTTTGCGACAACACACGAGATCGGGAATACGCCGCCGCCAAGTGCTTTACCAAGAATCAGCATATCCGGCTCAATGTCTTCCCAGTCGCATGCAAACATCTTGCCGGTCCGCGCTAATCCCACTTGAATTTCATCTGCGATCAATAACACATGTTCCTTCTCACAGATCGCTTTTGCCTCTTTTATAAAGCCCTCAGGCAGCATGACAATGCCCGCTTCTCCTTGAATCGGTTCAAAGAGAAAAGCCGCTGTTTGCGGAGTGATCGCTTCGCGTAACGCCTCAATATCTCCATAAGGGATGAGCTTTATGCCTGGAAGCATCGGACCGAAACCTCTTTGATATTCTGCTTCCGAAGAAAGTGACACAGCCGTCATTGTACGACCATGAAAATTCCCGGTACATGCAATGATTTCTGCGCGATTCTCTTCGATCCCCTTGACATCATAGCCCCATCGTCTCGCTGCCTTTACAGCCGTTTCCACAGCCTCAGCACCTGTATTCATCGGCAATGCCATCTCTTTATTCGTTAATTTGCAAATCTTCTCATACCATGGGCCAAGCTGATCATTATGGAAAGCCCTTGATGTGAGTGTCACGCGGTCAGCTTGTGTTTTAAGCGCTTCAATAATGCGGGGATGGCGATGTCCTTGGTTCACTGCAGAATATGCACTGAGCATATCCATGTAGCGGTTGCCCTCAGGATCAGTCACCCACACTCCCTCAGCCTCTGAAATCACAATTGGCAACGGATGATAGTTCGCCGCACCGTATTGTTCTGTTTGATGAATCAATGCTTTTGTCTGTGTCATCGTGTATTCCTCCTTCTATATGCTTGCCTCTTTTGATTGGGTTCATCTTCACTCTTATATTATGCAAGGATCATGCCAACTTAGTGATCGCTCTGTATCTAGGATTGTGCTCATCTTTAACGCAAAATAATTTTGCATATGCAAATTTTTTTAGAGGAAACCGCAAAATTTTTCATGTAAAATAGAGGTAATGTCTGGAGGTGGCGCAAGTGAAAAAAGATCAGCATACCGCAAAGCTCGAAAATGAGATTGATCTATATAAACAAATGCTCGATTTAATTGATGTTGGGGTTCACGCCATTGATGAAAATGGTAATACCATTGTTTATAACAAAAAAATGATGGAGATCGAATCTTTAAAACGTTCTGATGTCCTTTATAAAAATGTCTTAGACCTCTTTGTGTTTCAGGATGAGATGCACAGTACACTTGTCCAAGCGCTGCGAACCGGGAAACAGACGGTTCATGCAAAGCAGACGTATCACAACTACAATGGAAAAGAAATCACAACGATTAACCATACATACCCGCTCGTTCGAGACGGTTTGATTCAAGGAGCGGTTGAAATTTCGAATGATGTCACGAAACTGGAACGGCTCATTCATCACAATATGAAGAAAAAAGGAAACACACGCTTTACATTTGATTCAATCATTGGGGAGAGTCCTGCCTTTTTAGAAGTGATTGAACATGCGAAACGAGCCACACGTACCTCTTCTTATGTGCTGATTGTTGGTGAGACAGGGACGGGGAAAGAGCTATTTGCACAAAGCATTCATAATGGCAGCAGCCGTTCATCTGGACCATTTATTACGCAGAATTGCGCAGCACTGCCTGATAACCTCATTGAAAGTCTGCTTTTTGGAACACAAAAAGGGGCTTTTACAGGGGCAACAGATCAGCCCGGTCTATTCGAACAAGCGCAAGGAGGTACACTGCTTTTAGATGAGATCAACTCATTACACCCAGCTCTTCAAGCAAAACTATTGCGCGTCTTGCAAGAGAAACGTGTAAGAAGGTTAGGCAGTACAAAGGAAATCGCCATTGATGTGAGAGTGATTGCTAATATGAATGAGGACCCTGTGGATGCGATCGCAGGTGGACGGATGCGAAAGGATTTATTTTACCGGCTTGGCATTGTCACCTTGTTTATCCCGCCACTCTCTGAGCGAAAAGAAGACATCCCCACATTTGTCATGCATTTTATTCAAAAATATAATGAACTGTTTCAAATGAATGTGAAGGCGGCTGATGAAGAGGTACTTGCCCTGTTCCAAGCGTATCATTGGCCGGGCAATGTAAGAGAACTGGAGCATGTGATTGAGGCTGGAATGAATATGATGATGGACGAAACATACTTAAGCATGCATCACCTTCCTTACCATTTCCGTTTCAAGCAAGGAGAAGGACGTCCTAGTGAACACATGCAGAAGAGTCCGCTTAATCTAGCAGCTGCAGCTGATACGTTTGTCTACACGAGCTCAGATCATACAACTGACTTCCAAACCCAAATGGAACGATTTGAAAAACAATACATCGTCCATTACTTAAATAAAATGGACGACAATATTTCACAGACTGCAAAGATATTGGGCATGAGCAGGCAAAGTCTGCAATATCGAATGAAAAAGCTGCATATTTCTCTTCAATAATAGAGCTGTGCCCTTATGTGGCAAAGCTCTATTATTGAATATCTGGCTTTCCTTCCTGTTCTTGCAGCACATCACCAAGAAGTTGTTCTACTGTTTCCAAATGTGTAAGCATCGCCCTCTCCGCTTCTTCTGGCTGCTTGTCCATGACAGCTTGATAAATACGTTCATGGTCTTTGTAAAGCTGACGTATGGACGCTTTTCTTGAAAATAACACGATTTTTCTCGTTTCCCGCATCGTTTCAATTAATAAGGATGAGACCTGATTCATTAACGCCGCCAGTAAATGATTCTTTGAGGCTTTAGCGATGGCAAGATGAAATGTAAGGTCTGCCTCTTCACCAATTTCTTTATGCGCTTCTGCACGCTTCATTTGTTCTAGTGCCTCATGCAGTCGATGGAGGTCCTCGTCTGTCCGCAGCAATGCTGCCTTTTTGACAGCACCTGATTCAATGATTGATCTCACTTCAAGAAGCTGCACGATATCCTGCTGCTTCATCAAAAAAGCAGGAGATAAACAAAATGTGAGCTGCTCAGGATCGAACTGCTTCACATATGTGCCTTCTCCTTGCTTCATCTCTATTAATCCGATCGCTTTCAAAGCGGACAGCGCCTCTCTCACAGCGGAACGGCTGACTTGAAAGTTTTCAGAAAGTGCTTGAACCGAGTCTAATTTTTCGCCCGGAAGAAGCTCCCCCGTTCGAATGGATTCGACTAATGCGTCCGCAATTTCTTCATATATTTTTTTCGTTTTGATTTGTTTATATTTCAATTGGTCTCACCTCATCACTGTTGTCTACCCTATCGGCTCATGCCCTATCTTATACTTTACCCCAAAATTCAGATCACACGTCTTCCCTTTTTTCAATTCTCAAGAAATCTTCTCTCACTCTTTCACTCATCAAAAAAGAAGCACGTGCCATTGTTTCTGGCATGTGCTTCTTTTTAATCATATCGCTTCCGCAGCGTGGAAGACGGAAGGTTCATTTGTTCACGATATTTGGCAATGGTTCTGCGAGAGACGCGAATACCAAAGGTTTGCTGAAGCTGCGTCATGATTTGCTGATCCGAATACGGTTTTTTCTTATTTTCTGATTGAATCAGCTCTGCAATGTGGGTCTTCACTGTGTAGCTGGATGCTTCTTCGAGCGAATGCCCTTCTAGTTTCGCTTGGAAAAACTGTTTCATTTCCATTAACCCATAAGGGGTCTGCACCATTTTCCCTTTGACTGTTCGACTCACTGTCGACTCATGCACTTGTAATATATCTGCAACCCGCTTCATCGTAAGCGGTTTCATTTTATGCTTCCCTGTCAGGAAAAAATCAGTCTGTTGTAAGATAATCTCACGAACGACATTTGTCATCGTTTGTTTTCTCTGCTTCAGCGCTTGAACAAGCCAATTGTACTGCTGATGCTTTTCCTTTAAATATGCATATGCTTCATGCCGCTTTTGATCTTGAATCATGGCGAAATACCCTTCATTCATTTCAATGTCCGGAAAAGCACGCTGGTTCAGCTCGAATGTGATGTGACCTCCCGCAGCTGTAATCAACACATCTGGTTCTATATACACATCCTGGTCTTCATAAGAGAAATGAAGGCCTGGTCTTGGTTCGAGAAGCGACACCTCATCTTGTATGGCTTGCAGGGTTTTCAACGGCATACCTGTTTTAGCTGCGATTTCCTTCCAAGCCTTCCTTGCGAAAAGAAAGAAATGCCCTTCGATGATCAGCTCTGCTTCATACCAGCGATCCTTTTTTCGTCTAAGCTGGAGCAGGATGCATTCTTGCAATGATCTAGCGCCAATACCGGCAGGCTCTAATGATTGAAGCTGATGAAGAACGGCCTCTACTTCTTCTGCCGAAGCCTGTAACACAGCGGCCATTTGGTCAACCGGTTCATTTAAATAGCCATTGGAATCAATGGACTCAATCATGAATTGAAATATTCTTTGATTCTTTTCACTTAAATTCAAATCAATGGCCTGTCTCTTTAAATACATTTGCAGGCTTTCTTTTTGATGCGTACGATACGGCTCTGTCATTCGATCTTGCGTTCTTTTATGATAAACTGGTTGATAGCTGTCCGTGTCTTTCCGCTCAATCAGAGGGTTCTCAAGCGCTAACTGATCAAGATACTCACCCAGCTCTGCACAATTCAATTGCAGCAGCGTAATCGCCTGCCTGAGTTCTTGCGTGAGTACCTGCTTTAATACTAGTTCTTGTTGCAGTTTAAGGCTCATTGTCTCCCCTCCCTCTCATCATTTTACATGAAGATTGACGGACCGTATATACGAAATAGGAGTGATTTCCATGTCTGAACTTTTTTCCGTTCCATACTTTATTGATAACTTAAAACAGCACATTGCCATGAATCAACATGAAGACAAGATTCATGCCATGAACGCTTATTATCGGTCGGTGGTTTCTACACTTGTGCAGGACCAATTGACGAAAAATGCTGTTGTCTTGAAGCGAATTCAGCATCTCGATGAAGCGTACCAAAAGGTGAAAAAAGAAAGCGAATAAATGGACGAAAAACAACACCCTTTCTCATGATTGCAAAGGGTGTTTTTCATGCAGGAAAAGCTTTTGATCCAGCTTCGATTTGTACATCATCAAAAAGCCGGACCGCCCTACAGTAAGCCATAGGTCATGATGATTCCATAAAATAAGGGATTTGTTAAAAAGAGAGGCAGGCTGCTGATGAACGAGCAGCCTATGTGGAGGATAATGCTTTCTTTTGCAGAGCGTTGTAAAGTGTATCAATGACAAGCTCCTGTTCCGCGTCTGTCATGCTTGTACCAGATGGCAGGCAAAGACCTGTCTCAAATAACAACTCAGATGCAGGGACTTCATCGGCTGTTGTATAAAAAGGACAACCATGAAAGAGCGGCTGCTGATGCAGTGGCTTCCATACACGCCTTGCTTCGATCTGCTTTTGTTCTAAAGCATCTATCATCTCTACTGGAGACATCTGTACATGATGATCAATGGTGAATGTGGTCAGCCAGCGGTTTGATGTGGTTTCTTGATATTCTGGCATAAATTGAAGGCCTTCAATATCGGCTAAAGCATCTTGATAACGCTCGAAAATGCGGCGTTTTTGCTGAACACGCTCCTCTAACACTTCCATTTGTGCAATTCCCACACCTGCGAGCAGGTTGCTCATCCGATAGTTATATCCCTCCTCTTGATGTTCATAGTGTAGGGCATGTTCTCTTGCCTGTGACGCGAGAAATCGGCAGCGGTCGATGGCTGCTTCATCATCACTGACAAGCATTCCGCCTCCTGATGTTGTAATGATTTTATTTCCGTTAAAAGAGTACACACCGAACCTGCCCATTGAACCGCTTTTTCTTCCTTTATATATACTGCCTAACGATTCAGCCGCATCTTCAATGATTGGCACATCATATGCCTCACACACCGCTATGATTTCATCCATTTTCGCACTTTGTCCGTATAAATGAACGACAATAACCGCACGGGGTCTTTTCCCAAGTCGTTTTGTTTCAGCGAAGGCTTTCTCTAACGCCAGCGGACACATATTCCATGTCTCTTTTTCTGAATCAATAAAAACAGGCGTCGCTTGTTCATATAAAATAGGATTTGCACTGGCAACAAATGTGAGAGTGGAACAAAAGACCATATCTCCCTTTTGAACGCCAATGAGTTTTAAGGCAAGGTGAATGGCTGCTGTCCCAGAAGATAATGCCGCTCCACTCTTCACGCCTGCATAATCCGCGACCACTTGCTCAAATTCATTTACAAGCGGTCCTAATGGTGCAATCCAATTGCTTTTAAATGCCTCCTCTATTTTCTTCTGTTCTTTTCCACTCATATGAGGAGGAGATAAGTAGATTCGTTTCCTGTCTCTCATGATTTCCCACCTTCTCTTCGATCTTTGATCTCAATTGCAGGAACGCCTACGGCGACTTTCTGATCATGTATATCTCGGGTCACTGCCGCTCCTGCGCCGATCACTGCCCAGCTTCCAATGGTTCTGCCAGGTATGACAGCAGCCCCAGCTCCAATATGAGCACCCTCTCGCACAGAGACACAGCCGGTGAGCACGGCTCCCGGAGAAAGGTGCGTAAAGGATTCGAGAAAGCAGTCATGTTCCACGATAGAACCGGTGTTGATAATGGCATGCTCACCAATTACTGCATCTGCTTGCACAACAGCCCTTGCCATCACAACCGTTCCCTGACCAATCTTCGTTGACGAGCTCACAACTGCCTCTGGATGAATCAGTGTGGCAAATGCCCTCTCTTCAAATGCGAGACGTTCTTTGATCCTCTGTCTGATTTCGTTTTGCCCAATGGCAATCAGCCATTGCATATCAGGTTTTTCCTCTCTTACCTTTTGACTCATAGAAATTGGACCATAAAGAGTACCGGTTTGAGTGTCAGCCTCCTCAAATCGATCGTCTAATACAGCACACAATGAGTAATCAGGATGCAAAAAAATCAACTCCTGAATGACCTTGCTGTGTCCGCCAGCCCCTATTAAGCCAATGGGCTGCTCTTTACGTATCGGTTCCTTTGAATTTTTCAGCTGTTGCATGATTTGGCTGCTGCACCCCTTCTGTTTTGATGACTTTCAGCAAGGTCATCCATAAGATTTTCATATCGAGCCAAAACGATTGGTGCTCTACATACCAGAGGTCATAGGTGAATTTCTCCTCCCAAGAGAGAGTATTCCTCCCATTCACCTGGGCCCATCCAGTGATACCAGGCTTGACAAGATGACGCTTCGCTTGCTCCTCTGTGTACATTTGTAAATACTCCATTAAAAGCGGTCTTGGTCCAACGAGACTGATTTCCCCTTTGAGTACATTGACAAGCTGCGGCAATTCATCAAGACTGAGCTTACGAATAAAGGCGCCGGTTTTTGTTAATCGAAGATGGTCTGGAAGCAGTACGCCATGTTCATCGCGTTCCTCGGTCATCGTCCGAAATTTATAAAGCATAAACGGCTGTCCGTACAGACCAGGCCGTTCTTGTCGAAACACCACAGGAGCTCCGATTTTCCACCGAATGAGTCCATAGATGAGAAGGAAAAGGGGGCTGCCTGCGATGAGCAGGGTCAAAGCCACGACCACATCTATTATTCTTTTCATCATTGCTTCTCCTTTCCACACTAGCGAGAGACAGAGCGTTCAATAGCAGCTTGTTTCACCTTACGCATGAGCTGTATCCGCTCTTGTTTTGTTCCTGCAAATTGATACAAATAGCCTAAGTAGAGAACGAAACATATTCCGCCAATACAAAATAGCTCCCACCATCTCGTCACATCATACACAGCCTGAATGCCGGCACAGATCCCCCATATAAACAGAGCCCCAAACAGCGGAACGACTGTATGTTTGTAAAAGATGGTACTTTTCTGTTTCGTGATCTTGGCTGTATACAATGGGAGAAAGACGATATTTTTCATCAATAAAACAACGGCCCCTGCTGATGCAATGCCATATAACCCAAGCTGAAGTAGGTGAGTCAGTCCATAGGCTAACAGGACATTGGAACCGCCTAATATGAGTGTCACAACCGCCGGCACTTTAAATCGGTTAAAGGCAGTCGGTACATAGGTCAGCGGTAAAAACATCAACGTGAAACACAAATAAGCCGCATGAATCATCAGCAGCCATTTTAGCTCCTCAAAGGCTGGTCCAAGCCATAACAGCATGAGCGGACCGGCAAGACCTCCTAACAGAGCCGCGGGGAATGCCACAAATAAACCACTCCATTTCATGGCATTGGCGGCGTATTGAATGAGCCCCTGCTCGTCTTGATTTGAATATAATTTTGTGATCGTTGGCGCAAACACAACCGCAAGTGTCCCTGCAAGGGTGCGCAATAATAATGGAAATTGTAAAATGGCGGCATACTGTCCAGTCGCTTCTGCCCCAATCAGTAAGTTGGTCATCAATAAATCGATTTGTAAAAACAACAAAATGCCCATTTGTTCAAATGAATGCCACACCCCTGATCGAACCAGCGTGAGACTTGAAGATAAAGAAACGTACCGCCACTTAAACGAAAACCAAGGAATGAGTTTCTTAAAATAATAGAGACCCATTCCCAAAGCGGCGAAACTCCCCATAACGGCTGCAAGCGGAATATGCCAAATGGCTGGTGTCGTCACGGTAAATAACAGCACAATCACAAGCGCCCTGCCAAACATCTGAATGGCCTGTCCAACACTCGATACATATAATTTGTTCGCATAAAACGGTGCCGCCCCAATACCAGACATGACGAAATTGAGCATAAATAAAAGACCCCCTAACACAAAGGCGATCTGTGTATCTTTTGCAAGATGAGCAGGCACATGGAGCCAGTCAACCAGCTGCTGAGACATGAATAGACAAAGTAAAAAAAGACAGATGGATAAAAAAAGAGAACTGACAAAATAGGAAGCGAGATAGCGCTGCGCTTGTTCCATCTCACCTTTATGAGCCGCAACAGAAAAAAAACGCACCACCACAGCACTTAATGAAGCCGTAATGACCGATAAATAATTGATCATATTTTGCGTCAGATGAATCAGACCAAACGCTTCCACTCCAAGTGTATGAACAATGTAAGGCGTTAAACAAACAGACATCAGCATCATCAAGAAAAACGTCATCACATTTGCACTGACATTGTAAAGAAACGCACGGTTCATGGTGATTTCACGCAGTGTTTAAGGGCCTTCATCCAACTTCCTCTCCCTTTTGTCCGCTTG
This sequence comes from Bacillus sp. JUb11, assembly GCF_024807925.1. NCBI lineage: Bacteria > Bacillati > Bacillota > Bacilli > Caryophanales > Bacillaceae > Bacillus > Bacillus sp. JUb11. Next base: position 365,272 of record NZ_JANUEZ010000002.1, read on the forward strand.
TTTTCATATGCTGATGAATGGCCTTTTTCACCGCTTCCTCCGTTGGTTCCTTCAAAAGGGTCATAAACGGCAAGTGCGCTACCCATTCATATCCTTCCATGACTTTATGATCAAATGACCTGATGACAACACACGGTGTATGTGTGATCGCACAAAAGATCATGCCATGCAGTCGATCTGTCACGACGACTTGTGCCTGTCTCAACTGCGTCCATAGCGTGGATAATTCCTCTAAACGAGTCGTTCGATTCACTCGCTTACCAATGGTCGTTGTGATAAAACCAACTTGATCATACGTTTCTTTGATATGCTCCTGCAGTTGTTCTCGTTTCTCTTTCGTGAGATACGCCTCCTTATCCTCACGCAGACAAAGCAGCACTCCTTTACGGGTTTGACTCTTTGATGTTTCGTCTAATGTCAGGACCATATCAGGCTGTTTCCACACCTCTTTATTAGGAAAATGCTTCTTCATCCATTGATAGGTGGTTTGATCTCTTGCCATCAAGAGAAGCCTCGGGTGTTGCTGATATGCTTGAATAGCGCGGCGTTCTTCTCTTTTCCCTCTCTTTGTTTCTGTAAAATGAGCAGTAGCGGGCAGCTGAATGACGGGATAGGACTTAAAGGCGTTCATGATAAATTGTCTTGTCCATTCTTCATATCGATATAAATCGCCCATGTTGCCCCCGCCGATGATACAGACAATGTCCTCTGGGTGCCGCGCGTGCTTCAGCGGACGTGCTAGACGATACATCTCCTGCATGTCTACTTCTATGATTTGATAGTCTGGAAAGTGCTTTTGTAGAAAACAGCAGCTGGCATAGGCAATCGCGTGATCACCTAAGTTGTCATGTGCCGGCAGCAGCGTGAGAATGATTTTCTTCTGATGACGCAGCTCTGGAAATCTTTGGCGGCTCAACCTATATTGAAGTGGATACTTGACCTTTAAGAGCAGCCACTCTGCGGCATGTGCTTTTAATTGCTGCAATGTCACACTCATCACCCCGATTTTCTCGTTTGATATTCAATCCATTTTTGATAGCTTGAAGCTGCGGCAGAGAGCGGATACACCCACTGCATCCTAGCAAGGAATAAGATCATTCGCTTTCGCATAGTCAGCTTCGATGGTTCCACTTGTTTCACAGCCTTCTGAAAAGCTTCATGTGTCACCATTTCACGCATATGACCAAGCTTTTTTTGAAAGGAAAGGGAATTTTGGCTCTTCCATTCATTGAGCATACAATGCAGCGTATGATTCACGATAAAAAAATAAAAAGCCTTCTCATATGGTGTCAGCTCATCATGCTCTTTTAAAAACAAACGCTGCGCGTCATAAAACGCCAGTCCATGCTGAAAATACTGCTTTTGATATCGCTGGACAATGGATGACAAATGAACCCGGTAATAATAAAGCGGCTCATGAACAAAGGCAATGACACGTGATAAAGAAAAACAGCGCAGCGTGACATATTGATCTTCAATATTCTCAAGCTCACCTCTCAACGGAAAACGGATATGATGCTTTTCGATAAACGCCCGCCGATACAGCTTATTCCATGAGAATCCCGTGATCTCACCATGTAATAACGATTCTATTAAACTTGTCTTATCGGCTTCCTGCTGAGCTAACAGCGTCGTCGGTATGATCCGTTTTGACTGTTCAAACTGAATCCAATATTCACTGACAACAAGATCGGCACCGGTGTTTTCGGCTTCTTGATATAAAGCCTCACAGTATTGAGGAGCGAGAACATCGTCTGAATCAACAAAGGCAAGATACGTTCCTGTTGCTTCTTCTATGCCCCTGTTCCTCACCGCTCCCAGCCCTTGATTGGTTTGGTGTATCACCCGAAATCGCTCATCACGCGCAGCAAACGCTTCAAGGATGTCTCCACTGTGATCGGTAGATCCATCGTTAATGAGGATGACCTCTATATCTGAAAAGCTTTGGTCTGCAATCGATTGAAGACACTGCTCCACATATTGACTAGTGTTATAGACTGCGACCAATAGACTGATAGCTGGCATGACAGCAAGCCCCACCTTTCTTCAAATCTACTTTGTAAAAATCGTTCGGTACGGTAAAACAGAAGAATCAAACGGCATCAGCATGATGCTGTACAAAATATAGCAAACCGCAATTCCGATATACATAAAGAAATTGGTTCGCTGGTCAAAAATCCGTGTGAAATAAGGTAGTAAAATGAGCTGATACAGACCAAAGTAAATATGAAATCTTGCATAAATGACATCCTTCGTTGCAAGGATGCCAAACAAAAATCCAAGCAAGCAAAAATTCACAATATAATCACTCTCTGGGGTCAGCTCACGAAGTCGTTTTCGACAAAAGAACGCAAGCAATAACGGCAAAATCAAGACACCAATTTTCGTCACATTCATTCCATTCGTATTCGTTGTCAGCCACTCCTCGTAATGACCATAAGAACTCCCTTGCAGCATCACCACAAACACGGAGACAAAGCGGTCATACAGAGCAGTTAAGCCTAGAAAAATCATACATAACACAAGCATCATCCAAGACCACGCCTTTGTTCTGACGATGAAATAGACTGGAATCATAATGAGTGCCGAGGAATGAAATAGCGCGCATACAAGCACGAGCGGAAAATACCATTTCCACTGACCTTTGATGACAAACTGGATGGCATAAAAAAGAATCGCCGCCACCATATACTGCCGCATGCCATTAAACGAAGCGTAATAATGAAATGTGCCGAGAAATAGTAGCATACTAAGCTCAAATGGCCGTCCATATCGCACAAGTGTTTTGATAATAAAAAAATAGGTGATGATCCCAACTGTGATATACATGATTTGCGGCTCATGTGACAGTTGATTGAGCATCCATAAGATCAATGTAAAGCCCGGATCAGTGGCGGCCTTGTCTACACCGAATCCGAAAATATGCCAAGGCTTGTCATAGTTGACGGAGAACTCATACATTTGTCCATAGGTTACAAAATCAGTTCCTACTTTGTAGCGTATGCCCGCCACAATACAAAGAAATAAAAATGGAAAAAACACCAGAAGCTTGTTCGGCCGCCAGCCGCTTTGTATGGTATCATCACGTCTGCCATAAAATGCAGCAAAGCTCGACCATAAATAGACCATGATCATGTTCACCAAATAAACCGCCATCTGCCAATCCTTCCTTACAATCCATACACATTCATCACACGGGTGATGTTCTGTTTTACATCAAATCCTCTAAGGCCAAGCTGAGAAATAATCGTCTCCTGAAGAGGAGGGTCTGCATGGTAGGCTTCTAGTATGGCTTTCATCCACTCATGTGCTGAATCTTGCAAGGATTTCCGTTTCACAAGCCCACAACCTAAATCGACTTCCTTTGTGATATGATCTGAAATCACACATGGGAGTCCAGATGCCTGCGCTTCCACTAATACGAGAGGAAGACCTTCAAACAAAGACGGCATCACAAACACATCAAATGCTTTCATATACTGCGGAACCTCTGAGACAACACCCGTAAACACAATGTCTTCCATTAATCCTGCTTTCACTGCATATGATTCAACCACTGGCCGGAGCGGCCCATCTCCTATGAGAACTAGCTGAAAGGAGACCCCTTGTTTTTTCAGTGTCTGCGCTAATTCGATGAAAAAAACATGGTTTTTCTGCTCATGAAATCGGCCAATATGTCCAATGATCAGTTTTCTCTCGTGAAGATGGAGGTCTTTTTTCATCTTCACCTTCGCTTCTGGCTCCAACTGAAAAAAAAGGTCCAAATCAATCCCATTTGGCAAAATGTCCACTCGTCCATCGTGCATTCTTTTTTGTCCAAATAAAAAGACACCGGCATCTTCACCACATGCAACAAGCTGCGTAGAAAAGGCAAAGATCAGCTGACGAAATCCTTTGAGCATCAAATGATCAACCCGGCTAGGAGACTGTTTCCAAGCCGTATTATGTGAATGGCAAATGCGTATCTTCACACCTGCCAGTTTCGCAGCAAGGGCAGAAAAGCCCGTTTGAAAATCTGTATGTGCATGCACTGCCTGATAAGGTCCCGTTTGCTTAATCGTCTTCGTCAACGTTTTGACAAACGTCCATGGAGAGGACGCTCCAATACTTGGGACATAAAAAATCCGCCCGCCAAGCTGACGAATTTCCTCATCGTAATCACAGACATCCTTCCGGTGGGTAATGAAATCAAATTGAAGAACATTTCGGTCGATTGCACGATAGATATTCATGATCATCGTTTCTGCACCGCCTCTGTTCATTCCGCCCACAACATGAAGTACACGCTTTGGCTCACTCATCCCGAATCGTCCTCCTTTTCACCATAGATCCTCCAAGTTTCCGCTGATGATAAAACCTCATGATCTTTGGTGACATACAGGCACGGATGACCGGCTTAAGTGCAAAGAGATAATCAAACGGCGACAATTTTAATTGCTTGCATGCTTTTAACACAAGCCAGGCATTGTCCATTGAATATCGGAATTTCCGGCGCTGAAAGGCCGCTTCATCCTCCCTTACAAGGTATAAGGGCTCTTGCAAATTAAAGCCTTTTCTCCCCGTAGCAAAAAAACGAATCCAAAGATCGATATCTTCCATCCGTCTAGTTGTTTTTACAGAACGATAGCCATTTAAAGCCTTGTAGGCAGACGCTCTCATCATAATCGTCCCATGACAAAAAGGCGTTCCTCTTGCTAGCACCCTTCGATCAGGCTCTGAGACAAGTGCTCGAACGCCCTTCGCCCCTGACTCATCAAACACCGTCATCGCCGTACCAACCACATCATATTCTGGATGTGCTTCAAGGAAATGAACCTGTTTTTCTAATCGTGTAGACACTGATATATCGTCGCCATCCTGTCTTGCAATCAGTTCTCCATTCACTTCAGTGAGACAACGATTTAAACTGGCGGCAAGTCTTTGATTGTGTTCGTTTTGAATGAGGCGAATTCTATCTGGATCACGCATGGTATAGTGCAGCACTTTTTCATAGGTGCCATCTGTTGATGCATCATCACATATGATGAGCTCCCAGTTTTCATAGGTTTGACGAAGAATCGATTCAATGCTTTCTTCTACTGTCTCTTGGCAATTGTAAACACCCATGATAATCGATACTTTCGGCTGACGCATGCTCACATCACCTTCTCTTTTTGGTCCATATACGTTGTGTAAATTTCCTCCATTGCACTTACCGTCTGCTCCTGTGCAAATGCGTGAGCCATAGAACGTCCCGCTTTCCCCATTAGGTGAAGCTGGTCCTTTTTATGGTAGAGCTGTTGTAAATAAACGGCTAAACCATTCACATCATGCGTTTTGACTAAAAAGCCGTTCACTCCATGTTTGACAAGCTCACAATGTCCTCTATTTTCTGTTGCAATCACCGGCTTTTCAGCAGACATTGCTTCAAGAAGATTCATCCCAAGTCCTTCTCTCAAGCTGGTTGATACACATACATCGCTCAGATGCATCCAATCTTCGATGTGCTTGCAAAATCCCGCAAACTGTACATGTTCCTCAAGATTCAGCTGACAGACCAGCTTTTCATAGGACGACCGACTTGTCCCTTCTCCAGCAAATACAATTTTCACATATGGTATATTCCGATACACCTGCGCACAAGCTTTGATGAGCATTCCTTGATTTTTATTGTCATTTAATTCACCAGCACACAGCACGATAAAATCTTGCGTGGTAAAACCATATGCTTTACGAAGGCGGTCTTTTTCTTTGTCATCAACTGGTGCAAATCGCTTCATATCGACACCCATACCGGGGACATAATGCACAGCCGCCTTCTCTTTTGACAGACGATCGGCTCTTTCATAGTCTTCTCCATTAATGGTGATGAGTGCATCCGTATATTGAACGAGCCATCTCTCAACTGGATAATAAAGCAGCCAATTTTGAAGCGGTGCCCCCTTCCAAAAGTGAAACCCATGCGCTGTGTAAAGAACTTTCGTCCCTTTTTTGCGCGTCCCTTTGGCCGCTAGCCTGCCAATGACACTCCCCATCGGTGTGTGACAATGGATGAACTGATAATGCTCTTTTTCTAACAGCTTTTTCAGCTCCACATAAGCAAGCCGGTTGTGCAAATGAAAAGGGGAACGCTGAATCGGAATGGAATGCGCTTGATCCACATACGGTAGCTCCAGCTGGCCATTTGCCGCTGTATGCACTTCCCATCCTTGTTCCTGAAACCATCTGAAATACGGGAGATGGAACGCCTTAAAATGATAATCAACCGTTGCGCAAAACAAGACTTTTTTCTTCATTAGCAAGTGGCTCCTCCTCTCGTTGCATCGGTTCAGGCAATACATCATGCGACTCAATGGCGGCAAACAAGGCCTGTCTTAATTGATCGTCACTCATCATATTAAATTCGTGAATAAAGCGGTTCAGCACATACGGATCACCATCCAAGGCATGCCCGATATGGATTTTCGGGAAAATTTGCTCCTGTGCTTTTTCATGCTGGTTGAGTAACTCCTCGTACATTTTCTCTCCGGGACGAATCCCCGTAAATGTGATTGGAATCTGGTCTGTGGTGTAGCCTGAGAGGTGAATGAGGTTTTCTGCGAGGTCGACAATTTTGACTGGCTCCCCCATATCTAAAACAAAAATCTGTCTTCCTTCTGCTAGTGCACCAGCTTGAATAACAAGCCTTGATGCTTCTGGTATCGTCATAAAATATCTTGTCATGGCTGGGTGCGTGACAGTCACTGGCCCGCCTTTTTCAATTTGTTTTTTAAAGATCGGAATGACACTGCCCCTGCTTCCGAGTACATTCCCAAACCGGACGGCGACAAATTTCGTTTCACTGCTTGCCCCCATTTGCATAATCACCATTTCAGCAAACCGCTTTGTCGCTCCCATCACATTGGCAGGGTTGACCGCTTTGTCAGATGAGATGAGGACAAATGTTTCAACTCCGTGCTCATGTGCAGCTTCTGCCACATTTTTTGTCCCGATAATATTGTTTTTCACCGCTTCTTTCGGGCTGATTTCCATGAGCGGGACATGTTTATGCGCGGCGGCATGATAAATCATATCCGGCTGAAAATGACCAACGATTTCACTCATTTTTTGTTTATCTTGAATATCCGCAATTTGTGGATATAGGCTAATGCTGTCTCCATACAATTCTTTCAGCTCTAGTAAAATAGAATGAATGCTAAATTCTCCATGTCCCACAAGCACAATCGCCCGAGGGGAAAACACACAAATTTGACGACAGATTTCTGACCCGATAGACCCGCCAGCTCCTGTCACCATAATCGTTTTTCCTTTTAGGTGAACGGATAGACGGCTTGTATCTAATTGAATCGGCTCTCTTCCAAGCAAATCCTCTGGCTGTACATCCCGCAATTGATTCAGCGCATGGGTTCCTTTTAAAATCTGTTCCATTTCCGGCATAATCTGTGTTTTGATTCCAGTCGCTACACATTCCTTATATAGTCCTTTTAATGTGTGACTGCTTTTGGATGGAATAGCGATAATGATTTTTTGAATATCCATCATCGCAACAGCCGTTTGAATATGTTCTTTTCCCCCAAGAACAGGCAGCCCCATAATTTCAAGCTTATGCTTTGTTTTGTCATCATCAATGAAAGCGACCGGCTCAATATGTACATCACTCGACTGCTGAAGCTGACGAACGATAATGGTCCCGGCTGATCCAGCGCCAATGATTAGTGCCCGCTCCTTTTCAACTTGAAACCGCTTGGCACCATCATGAAACAGCCTGGATGCCATTCGTGATGCACCGATGAATAACACATGGAAAAGCCAGACAATAAATAAAAAGCGAAATGGCCATGTCTGCACAAAAATGTACAGCATCGTCATGGAAAATAAAAATGAACACGCAAAAGTCTTCATTAAAGAAAATAGCTCTCTAACCCCTGTATAAGCCCATACTTGCTTGTACACGTGAAAAATATACGAAAACAAATGGTGCCCGATCAGTAGACTGAGCGAAGAAATGACGAGCATTTCAAATGTATATACGGTTAACGCTGCCTCTTGGACAAATTGAAAGCCAAAAAAGACGGCAACTAAAATGAGATATGAGTCTAGTGCCACGATGATTGATAATCTTTGGGCGTAAGTCAACGCTCCTCCCCCTTTTTAAAACATCACTATTCTTACGTAAAATGGGCATCAAACCCGTCCTCACATCCCACTACCGATGACGAGCATCTAAGGCATATGTCATGCCCACAGCAGGATCGAGTGCCTCCGTTGTTAAAGATTAGGAGACATCACCTATCAATCTCTTTAATACATATAGTGCCTTCCCTTTTTCACTTTCTTGCCATTTAGCATCGCCCCAAGCAGTTTCCCTGTCGTACCCTCTAATACTTCTTTTGATTTCTTCACAGCGGCAATCTTCGTTTTACCGCTTAAAACCACAAGAATGCTTCCATCCGTCCGGTTTGCTAATATTTTGGCATCGGCTACAGGCAGAAGCGGTGTGGAATCAACAATCACCATGTCATACTGCTGTTCAATCTCGTAAAATAGCTGCTTCATCACAGAGGAGGAAAGCAGCTCAGCGGGATTCGGCGGAATGGTCCCACTCGGAAGCAGCTCTAAATGCTCAATCGGTGTAGGCAAAATGGCTTCTTCCAAACTGCAATTATTTAATAGCACATTGGTCAATCCGGTGTGCGGGCTTAGATCAAAATATTCATGAATGGCAGGTTTACGTAAATCAGCATCCATGAGCAAAACCCGTTTTTTCTGCTGTGCAAAAACAGCTGCCAAGTTTGCAGCCGTAAATGATTTTCCTTCCTTCGGCAAGGAGGATGTGACCAATATCGACTTCAACCTCGTTTGAATCGATGTGAATTCGATGTTCGTTCGGATCGTTCGGAATTGTTCCGCAATGACAGAGTGAGGATTTAATACAGAAATACAGGATAAATCTCTTTTTTCTCGTTTTTTCCTCTTAAAAATCAATGTTCTGTCCTCCCGTTATGACGGACTGCTTGTCTTTTTTTGCCCTCCTGTCTGCCTGCATCTGATAGACACTGCCGAGCGACGGCAATCCGATCTCTTCTCTTATTTGATGTGTTCGTTTCACCGTATCATCGAGTAAATTCATTAAGAAAATGAGTGTCATTCCCCCTAATACAGAGGCGCCTAGTGCCAGAACGATGTGAACGAATTTACGTGAGTTCATCAGTATCGTGTTGGACAGCTTGGCTTCAGACAAAACATTAATGCGATCCATATTCATGGTTTTTTTGATTTCTTCTTGCAGCACCTCTGTGGCTGTATTCGCAATGGCTACTGCCTTCGCGCGGTCCTCATCTTGTACAGAAATATTTATGACCTCTGACTCATTTTCTGTACTTGTGGCAATTTTGTGTTTTAATCCTTCCGCCGATTCTGTAAGATTGAGTGTTTCTTTTACTTTTTCAATAACGATTGGACTTTTTAATAGGACTTGAAAGGTACGTGTATATTGAAGGTTCATCTGAATATCGTTTAAATTCGCTTGTGCATCACTGCTTCGTTTATGAACAAGAATTTGAGTGGTTGCCTGATATACAGGAGTCGAGACATAGAACTGATAGTAGGCTGAAATGCCCGTTACGATCAGGACAATCAGGATCAGAAGGGCCATTTTCTCTTTTATGACAGAAAACAGCTGCTTAAAACCTATATTCTCATTCATAGATACCTCCCGATTTCATCATAAAAAGGTTATATATGGTTTCTTTTTGTTAATGATTGGATTATAAAAGATAATACCCGCAAAGAAAAATGTCATAATAGGTCTTATAGTTCTTTTTAAAGAACGAAATCGTTCGTTTTCTTTTGTTTACTTCCTGTTTCTTACGTTTTTGAATTTTATAAAGAACAATTTATTTCTTATAATGAACGAAAAGGTCGCAGAACGATTCGCCGGGGAGAAGGGAGATCATATATCGAATGATAGGAAAGGTGATACGCATTTACCGAAAGAGGAAAGGATACTCAATCCAGCAGCTGGCTGAAGATGCCCATGTCTCTAAATCATATTTGAGTAAAATTGAGCGTGGTGTCCATCGTAATCCATCTGTCCAGTTTTTAAAAAAGGTATCCTCATCACTAGACATTGATTTACAAGAGCTGTTTGATGCAGAAACGATGATGTTTCATTACGCTGAGGGCGGTGAACAGGAGTGGCGGGATCATATCGTTCATGCCGTCCAATCCGGCATGCCTAAAGAAGAACTGTATCAGCTGCTCCAAACCTACAGAAAGGAGCAGGAAGGAAAGACGTTACATGTCCATCATAGAAAGCTGACCGACTCAAATATGTCAGAATGGAAGCGTCTCATGAGTGAAGCAAAGGCCATTGGCTTAACCATCGAGGAAGTGAAAGCGTTTCTTACCAATATGGGAGAACACCGGGCGTAAGCCACTGAGATCAAACCAATTTGCGGGGAGAGGCGCTTGTCGCTTCGATGAAATAGAGCCTTTTTATATGAAAAGGCTCTTTTCAGTTTATGGACAAAGGGCTAAAATGAACTTATTTTAGCCCTTTGTCTTCTTTTCAGCGTGATAGAAAACCTTTGCAGTCTAGTAAGGACGAGCACCAGCGCGCAGGACTGACACCGAATGCGAGGGTTTGTCTACATGCTGAGAGCCTTTTTGCATTAGAAGGCTCTGTTTTCTGTTATTCTTCTTTTTTGGTTCGTGCTTTTTTCGTAATATCATTGTTCTTCCAATAGGCCCATAGTGATGTGATGCCAAGAAAGGCTAACGTAATGAATTGCTGCACACCTTCTTCATCAATTGGAATTGGGCTTTTTCCTGCAGCAGTGAGAGCGCTGTTCACAAGTGCCAATAAAAGCAGCACAAGCCTCGCAATAGTGCCTGCACTAATTTTTTGAACCTTCAACTGTAACCCCTCCCCTTATCCTTTCATACGGGCGATACTGCTCGTTCCCTCTCATATGTATGCAAAAAGCGAATGAATAGAAGAACGAATCAAAAAAAGAGACATCATTCCTAGATGCGGAATGATGCCTTGATTTATGTGCTGTTTATTTAGAGAACATCTTTTTTGCTTCATCCATTGCCATTTTGTTGCCTAGAGCTGAATAATCTAACCATGGCTGATCGGCAATCGGATACACTTGGTTTTTCTTCACGGCTTTTAGGCCTTTCCAAATTGGCGTCTGCTCTAACTGTTTGAATGCCTGCTGCGCCTTATCATCACGGTTCACGACGACAAAAATAGCATCTGCATCAAAGTCAGGAAGCACTTCTTGAGAAATGACTTCAAATGGACGTTTGCTGTCCAGTTTTTTCACACCATCTACAGGTGTCAGTCCTAAATCATCGTATAAAATTGGCCCCATCGGACGTTTCATACTAAATACTCGAAGCTCTTTTGCTGTTACACGAATCGCCATCACTTTTCCATTTCCAATCTTTTTCTGGATGAGTGATTTGACTTCTTTTGCTTCTTGATTGTAGTCCTTAATATATTGATCGGCTTCTTTTTCTTTATTGACGAGCTTGCCGATTTTTTTCAAATGATCACGCCATGTGCCATCATTTAAATTAAACACTTCGGTTTTGGCGATTTTCTTGTATTTTGATAAGTCTTGTCCAGCCAGTTCTTCATCGACGTAAATGACATCTGGTTTTAAAGCAAGCAATGACTCCATATCAGGATCTGCTGCGATGCCCAGCTTTTTCGTTTGGCTAAGCTGCTTTTTCGCATGTGGAAGGAAATCTTTTAAGTCTCCCCCTACAACAGAGCCAGCAGGTTTTATCCCGAGTGCTAATAAGTCATTTGTTAAATGAATCGACAAGGACGCAATCTTAGGTGTTCCGTTTTCATCTTGATTTGTTGTCTTCTTTGTTTCCTGTTGACCACAAGCGGCCAGAATCAAGAAACAGAGCGTTAAACCAAACACAAGTACTTTTTTCATGATGAGTTCCTCTTTCTTATTTTGTTTTTGTTAGTAAATAGAGAAAATAAGGTGCTCCGATAAAAGCCACAACCACACCCGCTGGGATGGCATTTGGGGCAAATATGGAACGTCCCAGTGTATCAGCACTGACCAAAATCAACAATCCAAGCAAAGCGCTAACTGGTAAAAAATATTGGTGCAGTGAGCCGACAAGACGCCTCGCCAAATGAGGTGCAACAAGGCCAATAAAACCAATTCCGCCTGTCATCGATACACTTGCACTTGCTAGACCAACAGCTAAGGTGAGAAGAAAAAGTCGTTTGCGCTCTACACGTACTCCGACACTTGAGGCGACGGCATCACCTAATGTTAACGCATTGAGTGTGCTGGACTGCATGAGCGTAAGCGGGACAAGACATACGATCCAAGGTAGGAGCGCAAGTACATGAATCCAGTCTCTTCCCCATACATTTCCCACAAGCCACCTTGAAGCGAAGGTGTATGTATCTTCATCCAGTTTCAATGACAAATATAACGTCAATGCACTAAACCCCGCAGCTACGGCAATTCCAACAAGGATCAGCCGGATAGGCACAAGCCCTTCATGCCTGTCGTACGCAAGAAGAACGATGACTGCCGCCGCAAGTAGGCCTCCACCAAATGTAAAGAGCGGAATGAGTAAAGATGGATTTCCTTCTAGTACGTGAAAATACGTCACAAAGATGATTAAGCCGAATGCGGCTCCTGCATTCAGACCGATAATCCCAGGATCGGCCAGTGGATTGCGGGATAAACTCTGCAAAATGCCACCTGCGATGCCTAGACCTATTCCAGCTAGTATCGTCACGACGATTCGAGGCAGACGATAATCAAACAGCACCGTCTCACTTTGGAAATCTCCAAAGCCAAATAACGTTTTGACGACAACGAGAGGACTGAGTTTCAGCGTGCCGGTATTTAAACTATACAGCACGACAGCCGCACTCAGACAAAGCAAAACGGCTGTCACGACAAGAGCACGCCGTTTCTCTTTCATGACAGGTTCCTCCCTTCTTTTCTGGCAATATATAAGAAGAAAGGAACACCAACAAGTGCCACCATGACGCCAATGGCAAGCTCTCTTGGCGGATTTACTGTCCGGCTGGCAAGATCAGCGAAGACGAGAAGCATTGCGCCTAAAATCGCTGACATCGGAATGACGAAACGATAATTGACCCCAACCAGCTTTCGTGCAATATGCGGAATGACAAGCCCGACAAACCCAATAGACCCAACCGCCGATACAGAAACGCCTGCCAGCAGAACCGCAGCTGCCATACCTAGTATTCGCACTTGCCGGGTTTTCACCCCTAAATTCGCAGCTACATCTTCACCAAGTGATAATAACGAGAGGGATCGTCCTAATAACATCGCCCAAACGATGACAATGAGAATGACTGGAGCAAGGATCATCAGCTGCGGCCATTTGACACCTGCCACACCCCCTGCATACCAAAAAGCCAGATCCTGACTGAGATCAAAGTAAATGGCGATACCTGAGCTTAGCGCATGCAGCAATGCGGCAACAACAGCTCCAGCTACAGTGAGCCGAAGTGGGGTCAGCACGCCGCCAGCCGCCCCAATGGCAAAGATCAGCAGTGTACTGAGAACGGCACCAAAAAAAGAAAATAACATCAATGCCGAATAAGGCATTCCTGGAAAAAAAGCAAAACAGAGAGCGACTACAAACATCGCACCGCCGTTAATGCCTAATATCCCCGCATCTGCCAGCGGATTTCTTGTAATGCCTTGCATGAGCGCACCTGCCACAGCAAACGCCGCTCCAACAAGCGCCGCTCCTAGCACACGTGGAAGCCTTAATTCATGAATGATCTGCTGCTCTGTTACATGAGACTGATAGTCAAACACAGCTGTCCAGACCGTTTGCAAAGACAATGACTTTGCACCGTAGGAAACAGCCAAAAACATAGCCGCCAATAAACCAATGACAGCTAGAAAAAACAATAAAAAGAACAAAATAGGTGATGATCGTTTTTGTTGAGATGTTCGCTTATCAGGCAAAATCGGTGTCATCCTTTTCTTCATTAAAAGTCAGTTTGAAAATGAGAATCATAATCATCAAAATTATAGCCGTCAGCCTCTGAAAAATCAATGTAAGGCTCATTTTTTTAATTATTGAAGGTATTGGTAGACGGCAAATAAGAGAATTCTTTTCTTCTGCTTTTTCTCGTTCTGAAAGACCTATCAATTTTTACAGTATTTTAATAGGAAAATAGTTGACATTCCGCATGAAAATCCCCTAAAATTACAAAAGTAAGTCAAATGTTATAGAAATATTACAAACAGATGTCAAAGGAATAAAGAATGACCCGTCATGAGAGGAGAATTGAAAGTTGTGTCAGTAAAGGGAAAATGGAGTATCATCCTATTTGCGCTTGCCATCGTCATTGGAGCAGTTGCATTCTTTCAAAATCAGCAAGCAAGCGGTACAGAGAAGAAAAATGTGAAGCAGGATACGAATTATAAAAATGTTGAAATTGTCACTCTTGTAAATGACGGGAAGTTTATGAGATATGCGGTGAACTATCCACTTTTTCATCAAAAAAAGCTAGATGACAAGATTCAAAGCTATGCGAATTCAGCATTAGAGCATTTCAAAAAGACATTTAGTGAAGCAAAGGACATTGATGAAAACAAACGGTTTGAACTGAATATTGACTATGACATGGTGCACTATGCAAAACAATCTGCTGCCATTTATTTTACGACCTACACATATACAGGTCAGCAAAATGGGACCACTCATCACGTCACAATCAATTTCGATTTTCAGAAAAAAGACTTTCTTGACACAAAAGATTTATTTCAACCAAAAAAGGACTATTTGAAAAAATTATCCTATATTACATACACGGAGCTTAAAAAAGATAAAACCTTGTCTAAGGATCTATCACTCCTTCAAAAAGGAACAGCCCCTACTGATCAAAACTTCAGTCAATTCGCCTTAAAAGAGAAATATATAGAGTTCTATTTCCCAGCTTCTCAAGTAGCCGCGAAGGACTTAGGTCCACAAACGCTGGCGATCAAAAAGACGCTGCTAAAAGATATCTTGAAGCCGGAATATATGAATAAGACCAAAAATCAGAATGAAATCAAAGAACCGAATCCAAAAAGAAAAGCCGTCAAGCTGCCGCAAAAGCCAAAGCTTGATCCGAATAAAAAAGCCATCGCACTCACATTTGATGATGGTCCAAACCCAGCCACAACTTCTACCATTTTAGCAGCGCTGAAGGAAAATAAAGGACACGCCACCTTTTTCGTATTAGGAAGCAGGGTTCAGTATTATCCTGGAATGCTTGCCGACATTTTAAAGGGCGGAAATGAGATCGGAAACCATTCATATAACCATCCTTTATTAACGAGACTCCCTCTAAAAGAAGCGGTCAAACAAGTAAAAGACACGCAGAAGCTGATTGAAAAGGCCAGCGGTTATACTCCTACGCACTTTAGACCGCCATATGGAGGAACAAATCCCGACATCAATCAAGCGGTGGGCATGAACGTTTCATTGTGGGATGTCGATCCTGAAGACTGGAAAATTCGCAACAGCCAACAGATCACAAGCCATGTTCTCTCACATGCAGCAGATGGCAAAACCGTACTCATGCACGATATTTATGACAGCTCTGCTCGAGCAGCAGTGAAGATCATACATGAACTCACCAAACAAGGCTACCAGCTTGTCACAGTCAGCGAACTTGAACAATTGAAAAAAGAACGAAACGAACAGACCCCTGTGCAGTAAACACAGGGGCTTTTTTTTATGACTCTAACAACTTCTTTCTTTTTAACAATGCTTGAAACGTCTCTTCAAGCTCACGAGAAGGCTCGATGCTTAAACGACTGAGCACTTCAGACAGCTGCATATCAATCAGCAAGAGCTCTTCTTCTTTCTTTGTAGCAGTTGGCTTTTCTTCCTTTTGTTTATATTCTTCATAGGTGCCATCAAAGCGTTCAATGGTACCCTCGTGCACATGAAGAATACGAGTAGCCACCTGCTCAATGAGCCGCCTGTCGTGGGAGACAAACACAACTGTGCCCGGGTAATCTTTTAAAAGTCCTTCAAGCGCTTCTACTGCCGCAAGGTCTAAAAAGTTCGTCGGTTCATCAAGCATCAGAACATTGGCATCACTGACGAGCAACTTTGCAAGCATCGTCTTCACTCGTTCCCCGCCGCTTAATACGTTCGTCAGCTTATACACATCGTCTCCCCGAAACCCAAGTCTCGCTAAAACGGTGCGAACGATCGTCTCATCTTGAATCGCCTGTTCCAGTGCATTTTGTAAGATCGATTCATCTAGATTCAGTCCTGAAAGATCTTGGCTGAAATAGCCAATCTTCACGGCTTCTGAACGAAAAATCCCGGGATGTCCGTTTACAAGCATTCGGAGAAATGTCGTTTTACCGCTCCCATTCTTCCCAATGATCGCGACTTTGTCTCCGCCTCTCACTTCAACATTCGCCTTTTTCCAAAGGACTTTATCTCCTGCCATGCCATCTACATGTTCGACACGAAAAATGGAGCGGCTTGCCACTTCCTTCATGGTGTGCTGCGTCATTTGAAGAGGCTGGACTTCCTTTACCTTCTCCACCTTTTCTAATTTCTCCATTCTTGTTTCAATAGATTTGGCTGTTTTTTGAAGCTTTTTTTGCTTGTTTGCATAATAAGGCTTTGCAATTTTAGGCCCCGAGGATTTCAGCTTTGGAGATGGCTTTGTCGCTTTGTCGGCTTTTTTCATTTTCTTTTGCAGTGCATGTTCTAACTGTTTTTTCTTTTGGGTATACACCTCGTACGCCTCCACGTGCTGGCGATGTTCGAGTTCTTTTTGCCGGGCAAAATCGCTGTAGTTGCCTTTGTATAGTTTGAGCTTCCCATCTTCCAATTCCCAAATGTCTGTACATAACGCATCTAAAAAAGCACGGTCATGCGAGACGACAATTAGAGCACCTTGATGATGACGAAGCTTTTCTTCTAGCCACTCAATATGCTCCGTATCTAAATGAGTCGTGGGTTCATCGGCTAATAAAAGGGCAGAAGGCCGGCTTAAAGCTCTTTCAATATAAGCTTGTGTCATCTCTCCACCACTTTGTCTGCCATCTCCTGTCTTTAGTTGAGGAAGCAGCGTACAAGTTGTAGTATGTGCAAATGTGCCGCTGTCTGGTTTTTCCCTCCCCGCTAGTACATGGAGCAATGTCGTTTTCCCACTGCCATTTGTCCCTACAAGGCCGATTCGGTCCCCTTGATGAATGGCAAGCTCCTCTATATCAAATAACAAACGATCCTTTCGAAATACTTTTAATTGGTGGGCTCTCAGTAACATCCAACCCTCTCCTTTCGTATCAGGAGACATGAAAAAGCCTCCCATTCTCAGAATAGGAGGCAAAATGGTGTACAAAAATAAGCGTATCGATACAGAATGACATGCGGTTCATCAAATGAGCACACATATCCCCCGTATCCATCACTTCAATCTTTGATTCCCAAGCTGTACCATCCTATTCCGAAGCTAAAAAATGAAAACGCAGCAAACATAGCAACACATATCGTTTGCTCACTGCCTTCGTTCTTTCATTTTGCTTACAGGTCATAGGATTAGTACTTCATTGCATTGGGTCACCCTTCCGTCGTTTGTTACGTATACGATAAAAGATTGGTTATTTTTTGTCAAGTGGGTTTCCTATTGAGACACGCTGGCCAACTTGGGTAAACACCTTACCTATTGCATCTGTTTCGCTTGCATAAACTGATCGATGACACGTAATGCTTTTTCTGTTCCACCTGCTGTTTGGAAACTTTCTTCAATCTTTTCAATCCCAGCACGGTATGTGTCACTTCCGAGTACACTCTCTACAGTATCTCTCAACTGCCTTGCTGTCAGCTGGTCTTTATCGAGTGCACGAGCAGCAGAGAGATCCGTCAGTCTTTTTGCCACCATCGGCTGATCTTTGTCAACCGGGATGACAACCATTGGAACATGATAATGAATACCTTCATTGACACTGTTCATCCCGCCGTGGGTCACAAACACATCTGTCAGTTCAAGGACTTCAAGCTGCGGCACATAAGGCTCGATGAGAAAATGAGATGGCGCTTCTTTTAGGAGAGACATGTCGATTTTTTCACCAGTTGCGAGAATCACTTTTCCATCAAAGTCGGCAAAGGCATCAATACACATATTAAAGAATGCTTCAGTATCTCCAAGAACCGTTCCCATTGAAATAAAGACAACCTTCTCCCGCTCAAGCGCTTCTAATGGGAAATCGTGCTGGTCAGCACGTTTTAGAAAACTCGGTCCAATGAAAACAAACGAATCATCCAATGCATCAACAGACGGCTGAAAATATTCACTTGTATACACCATATTCAGTTCGCCGCGGTTTTTCATGAATTGCATCAAATGCTTTGGCTGAACGCCAAAACGTTCATGTATTTCTTCTAACAGATGAGCCGCCTTCTCATCTTTTCTGTATAGAGGTGTATCAAAATGCGCCTCCTGCAGCACAAAAGAAGGATTCGAACCGATGCTTGGAATCTGTAAGTAATCCCGCACAAGCTCACCTGCTCCAAACATATCAAAATAGACCAAATCAAATGAATGCTGTTGAGAAAGAGTTTCCACCACTTCTAAAATGTCTAATGACGTTTGTAGCATGGCATGAAAAAATGGCTGCATGGACTCCAAATCGTCTTCTTCCACGCTTAATGTCCGAATATAATCTGGATGTATATGTATGTGAGCGCCTAAGCGTTTGATCCGTTTTTGATAATGTTCAGTTGTGACCACATGCACTTCATCACCTCGATCAACAAATGCTCTAATCATCCCTAACATTGGGTTCACATGTCCTTCAGCTGGGAACGTAATCATTAAAACCTTCGCCACAAGAATCCCCTCCTTATTGTCAATTCCCTTCCATGTTAATCTTATACAGTGATCGGGCTCAACAAATACGCCTGAAAAGGGGATAAATGAGTCTTAGGGCTAGTATTTTTAAGAGGATAGCAGAAAAAAAGACAAAGCCTCCTTTTTAAGTGCTTTGTCTTTTTTCTATTAATTTTTGAGCAGCATTTGTTTAAACGCAGCAGACTGTTTTTCAATTGAGATTGGATCAGCATAGATAAATTCTTTGATTGAATAGGTTAGAACATGTCCTTGTTTTACTGCTTTATTTTTCTTCCATACACCACTGCCTGTGATATCTAGATTAGGTGCTTTTCCATCCTTTGTTGGTACAAGTAAATAGTCACCTGTATACTCGTTCATCTCCTCTAATGAAATACCGAGATACCCTTCTTTTGGTAGAGCTTTCTCTGCTTTTTCAGGCAAACTGAATCCATACCCTTGATAGATAACCTCTCCTCCACGACCAAAGTCTGTACCAAATAAGTACACCTGCTTAGGCTGCACATCCATAATGGAGAACGTCTTGTCTTCACCAATTTTTGCTTTGACCTCTTTGCCGTCTTTTTTCAGCTGCTCGTCCATTTCTTGTATTTGTTTTTTGGCTAACGATTCTTTTCCAAGAATCTTTCCGATTTCAATATGCATCTCTTTAAAGCTATGTTCACTTGTTGTGAAAGTAATTGTTTTTGATATCTTTTTATATTTCTCAACTTGATCATTTTGTGAATACGCAATAATGAGATCAGGTTTCAGTTTGGCGATTGCCTCCACATTTTCTATCGGCACCCTCTTCACACCTGTTTCATCTAAAAAGGATGATTTAGGATAAACATCTGTCATGCCAACAGGTGTCACACCTAACTTTTTAAAATTTCCAAGCTGTGCTGTTAACACAACAATTCGTTTCGGTTTGTCTGGAATGGTGATCTCCCACCCGATTCCGTTGTATATGTACGTGTAATTGCTGATTGCTCTCTTTCTTCTTTCTGCCCGAATGCCACTAACAAAAGTTCAAGTAAGCTGATCAACCAGATCATTTTTTCAAATATGAAACCACCTTAAATTGAGAATGGTAATAAATTATATAAATGCTTAAAAATATTCTTTTTGTAAAAAATTACACATTAGTGTAATATTATGTATATGGATAGTTCTATAAGACTATCTAAATAATAATTGAGGTGAGATTAATGTATTATGCTACGCTTCGGCAAAAACAAGGGGAGAGGAGGGCTTTAAAGCAGCTTGTGGAATTCGGTAATGACGTAACAAATTTCGTACCTAATATTATAATTAAAGATGCTGATCAAAATAGTCTAAACGAAATACGTGCTAGTTATAATAACTTTGTTTTACTAGATGTGAGAGAACTTGATTCAGATGACATTGACTCATTGGAGGAACTGTTAGAACTTGATCAAAATGATAATTTCGACATCATGTATCCCGTTGAATATATTTTGAATAATAATAGTAAGAGAGAAAAAAATTATGTAAGAATTGATAAAAATGTAGTTAATTCTTTTTTCATTCAATGGTTAAAAGAACAACATAATAGTTTACCTAAAGGAGTTATGTTAGATTTTGAATATATTGATAGTGTTAATACTGAAATAGTCTCAAAATTTAAACCGATACTCGAAATATTAGATAATCATAAAATTATTATTATGAGTGGTGCCGTTCCACAAGTACTACCTGTTTCCTCTGAAGAAAATTATAGAATAAGTCGAATTGAAAAAGAATTATTTCATAAAATTAAAAATCATTCTAATAAAACATCTGATTTGTTCTTCGGTGATTATGCTTCAGTTAGCCCAAAATTAACAACTGGAGGTAGAGCTATAGTTCAAATAAAATATACTTTGGAGACAGAGTATTGGTTTGTAAGAAATGGGCTACGCCGAGGGAATTATGATTTTGTTAAAGTTTGTAGAGAGATATCAAGTGCAACAAATTTTGACCAACATAGTTGTTGGGCTGATTCATTCATACAATCAGTTATTAATAATAATGAAAATAAGGGTAATCCTTCTGTATGGAGCTCTATTGGGATCAATAAGCATATAGTAGTTTGCTTAGATGAATTATAATACAGAAGAGTATAATAAAACCCGCACTTCAATGAGTGCGGGTTTTATTATACTTGTGTTTAAAGGAAACATACTTAAAATTCAACATTCTTAAGTGAGTATCTCACTTGATTTTTAAGCTTTTTTCTTAGAGAGGTAGGCACAGTCTCATCTAGCTTTTTGATAACCTCTTGTTTAAAAAGTAACCTTATTGTACTCTTTGGCAATCGTTTTCCTAAATATTCGTCAGATTGTGCGATTCTTTTTATGTCTTTTGAAGTTAATAGTGATAAGAAATATTGCATTGAAAGGTTGGGATTCAATTTTGCTTTTCTTAAAAAAGATAAACGCACAGTATTGATTCTTGTTTTCTCAGCAACTATAATTCCCCAGTGTTCTGGAAGTATTTTATGAATAGTTCTTGAAAATTTTAGACCAACAACTATATAAATCATTTCAAAATTTTTATCGTATTCGGGAATTTGATTTGAGAGACGCTTAATTGAATCAAAATCACTTTTTATTTCATAAGCAACCACATGTCCATTTATAGCGACTATATCTGCTCGAGCTTTTCCTGACGGCAATGTCATTTCTTCTAAAACCCTACAGTTTTTATATTTAGATAGCCTAGAAATAAGAGATGAACGAATCTCTTTATCATCAAGTTTCTTCATAATACAATCACCTACTAAATATTCTATTTCATTGGCTCAAATTTATCAATTCCTTAACCAAAAGAACACAAAAAATAGTACGATTAAATTTTAACTAGAATGTACAAAAAACATCAAGGCTACTGTATGTATCCTTGATGTTTTTTGTACGCGCTCGGAGGGATTCGAACCCCCGGCAGACGTGGTACCGGAAACCACCGCTCTATCCAACTGAGCTACGAGCGCACGATATGTTTTTTAAACGTCAGCATATCAAATTATAAGGGAAATGCTGCAAGAAAGCAATGATTAATCGCTATCCCTGTCGATGCATTTTCTTCATTCCCATACATATACTCATATGATGGTTTGAAGTGGAAGAGTTTTGGGGAAAATGGATAGGGGTATTTGATTTTAGGTCAGCATTTTGTTTGACCTTTATTGACCAAAAATGTATCATTGAATTACATACTTACCTAAAAGGTGAAGGAGGAACATTATGAATTTAATACCTACAGTCATTGAGCAAACAAATCGTGGGGAAAGAGCTTACGACATTTATTCTCGTCTTTTAAAAGACCGTATTATCATGCTTGGTTCTGCGATCGATGACAATGTTGCCAACTCCATCGTATCACAGCTTCTCTTCTTAGAAGCCGAGGATCCAGAAAAAGATATCTCTATCTACATTAACAGCCCTGGCGGTTCGATCACAGCTGGTATGGCCATTTACGATACGATGCAATTTATTAAACCAAAGGTATCAACTATTTGTATTGGTATGGCTGCATCTATGGGTGCGTTCCTGCTTGCTGCTGGTGAAAAAGGTAAGCGTTATGCCCTTCCAAATAGTGAAGTGATGATTCACCAACCACTAGGTGGTGCGCAAGGTCAAGCAACAGAAATTGAAATTGCGGCAAAACGAATCCTTTCTTTACGCGATAAACTGAACCAAGTACTTGCTGAACGTACTGGTCAGCCAATTGAAGTCATTGAGCGCGATACAGATCGTGACAACTTCAAAACAGCGGAAGAAGCACTTCAATACGGACTCATTGACAAAGTCTTGACCCGTAATTCAGAAGAACAAAAATGATCACAAAACAAACCGTCTGCTCTTTGAACAGGCGGTTTTTTGTTATGCATCTGTTTTAAGACAGCTCCGTCCATTTCTGCTGAAGAGACGGTGTTTGATAGGAAGCCATCTGTGAAATCAATTCTTCTGGTTCTCCAGAGGCATGCAGCAATTGAAGGTGTGATTCATTCGAAAAACCTTCCTGTACACTGAACGTCACCATGTCGAGGAGCGGTTTGAAATACTGATTCACTTGATACAATCCGATTGGCTTTTGATGGATGCCAATTTGCGCCCAGCATAGCACCTCAAATAATTCTTCATATGTACCAAAACCACCTGGCATGGCAATAAACCCATCGGCCAGCTCGCTCATTTTCGCTTTTCGTTCATGCATTCCTTTGACTTCAATGAGTTCAGTGAGCTCTTGATGCACAACCTCTCCTCTAAAAAGCCCTTTTGGCATGACTCCGATCACTTGCCCGCCGTTTTTTAATACCTCATCCGCTATAGCGCCCATTAAGCCAATTCGTGAGCCACCGTATACAAGACGGATTCCTTGCTCTGCCATATAAGCCCCTAGCTCGACAGCTTTTTGTTTGTAGATGTCATTCACACCTGGATTCGAACCAGCAAACACACAAATCGTTTTCATCAAAACAGCTCCATCTCTCTCTATGATTTCTTCACCCACTCATTCTACTATAATTCATTGTAAAGAAACAGCCGCTCCATCTATATATAGTGTAAAATCAGAAGGTGAACACCATATAAGGAGCTGTATAAAGAGAATGCAAACAACTGAAATGGAAAAATGGATCAAAGATTTCTACAAAATGAGAAATTGGACAGAATACGGGCCGTTTATCAGGTTAGGTTTCCTGATGGAAGAAACAGGAGAACTCGCTCGTGCAGTCAGGGCGGTCGAAATTGGACGCGATCGACCTGATGAGAAAACACAGGAGGTCGCCGCGTTAAGAAAGGACCTTATTGAAGAAATGGGGGATGTCTTAGGAAATCTACTAGTTCTAGCTGATCTCTATGATGTAACAGTAGAAGAGGTCTTCTCTTCCCATCAACAGAAACTTACACAACGGTTTTCTAGTGAAAAAGAGCAGGTAAAAAGCACGTGACCGACATGTCACGTGCTTTTTTTAGCCTTTTATAGCTGCTGTGGTGAAATATCATCCGTTCGTTCAAAGAAATGCTGCTTTCCAATGTGATGGAAAAGACCGGTACGATGCAAAAGCTCTTTTGGCTGTGATTGAAGCCCTACAATCATCAATTTTCCATTGTGATGCTTTAATCGATTGGAAATGTTCATCAGAACCGCTTCTGCTGAGGTGTCCATATAATTCACTTTGTTCATAAGCAAAATGAGTGTTTTCGGCTTTGTCTGAACATGATCCAAAATCGAATTTTCCAATGAATCGGTTGTACCGAAAAAGAGTGGCCCTTCAATCGAATACATACTAATCCCTTTCTGATCGGTCTCCCTTTCTAAGGCAGCCGCCGTTTCGATTTGAGGAACAGCGACATTTGTGTGGATATTTGTTGTCTGGCTCATTTTTTTGATAAAGGCGATAAACGCTAAAATGAGACCTGCAGTCACGCCAATAATCAAATCACCGATGACCGTCAGCAGGAAGGTCACGACGAGCACAAGGGAATCCGCATTTTTGACTTTGACAATATTGATAAACTCTTTTTTCTCACTCATATTCCACGCCACAAACATCAAAATCGGTGCCATGGCAGCAAGCGGAATCATCGATGCATATGGTGCAAATAACATTAAGATGAGCAAGACGACGACACCATGCACGACTCCTGAAATGGGGCTTGCTCCGCCATTTTTAATGTTTGTTGCCGTACGAGCAATCGCTCCAGTCGCTGGAATCCCTCCGAAAAGCGGTGCCGCCATATTGGCAATTCCTTGCCCGACGAGTTCTTTATTGCTGTCATGCTTTGAGCCTTTCATATTATCAGCAACCATAGCTGACAAGATGGACTCCACGCCGCCCAAAAGCGCAATGACAATAGCCGGCGGCAGCAGATAAATTATTTTTTCAATCGTTAATTCAGGGAAAGCGAAAGTTGGCAGCTGACGAGGGATTTCGCCATATGCAGAGCCGATGGTTTCAACTTGTCCTTGAAAAAAGAGAACAGCTATAAATGTTGAAACGAGTAGACCTAATAGAGCACCAGGTATTTTGGGAATGTATTTTTGTGCCGCCAAAATCACGATGAGCCCAACAATCGCTGTGAGAATGGCGAGACTGTTTGCGGTACCGAGATGGACCACGATTTCTCTCATATTGAGGAAAAAGCTTTCATGCTTTTCAACACCCTTTAATCCGAGGAAGTTGGCAATCTGTCCTGAAAAAATAATGACAGCAATGCCAGCAGTAAAGCCGATGATAACCGGACGAGGAATAAATTTCATGAGCTTTCCTAGTTTGAATATTCCGAATAATACAAGCATGCAGCCTGCCATAAAACCAGCAATGAGTAAGTTTTCGATACCGTACTGGCTGACGATCCCGAATAAAATTGGAACAAATGCCCCGGTCGGTCCGCCGATCTGATACTTTGAACCACCAAACAATGAAATCAAAATGCCGGCAACGATGACTGTGTATAATCCGTATTCTGGTCCGACACCAGATGCAATGGCAAAAGCCATGCCTAAAGGAATTGCCACAACGCCCACGACAAGCCCAGCGATTAAATCGCGTCTAAATTTTGATGAATCATAACCTTCAAATCTTCCATAAAAACGCATGGTATGTGTTGGCCTCCTTCAAGTATGTGTAGATGATTTAGGTATATTGCGGGTCGATCTGTTTATCTTTTATAACGACATCCAGCTTTCCTGTTGCCGGATGAATCACTAGTCCATGAACAGCTACATCACTTGGCATGAGCGGGTGCTCTTTAACTAATTTCACACTTTGAGATACGCTCTCTTCCACTGAATCAAAGCCTGTCAGCCAGCCCTTTAAATCGACACCTGCGCTTTTCACAATGCTCAAACACTTTTCCTCAATTCCCCTTGCTTTTGCCTTTTCAAGTAAAGGGTCTGCCGCAAGGCCTGCCATTCCGCATTCATGATGTCCGACAATGCATACTTCCTCTGCTTTCAGCTCATAAATGGCTAGTAAAATACTCCGCATGACACTGCCAAATGGATGTGTGACGATGGCTCCTGCATTTTTAATGATCTTCGCATCACCGTTACGAAGCCCCATGGATTGGGGTAATAATTCCAACAGGCGTGTGTCCATACAAGTTAATATAACCAATTTCTTCTCAGGAAATTTTCCCGTCTTGAAAGGCTCATACTGTCTCTCTTTCACAAAGTCTTCATTGTGCTGAAGAATCTGTTCTAATGTTGATCCCATCCTGTCATCTCCTATCTTTTTTAAGTGATTGTAACGCCTTACCTGGCCTCCTTTTCCCTTGTGTGTTCTCAAGCATAGAGAAGAAAAATGATAGAAAAAAAAGAAAAAAATGAGAAAACGATGAGAGAATATGTAATCATTTTCTCTATTTTGCTCTTTGTTCCGCTTCAGCACAGGGGAGAGGCGGCTTTTGCTTACAAACGATGGCTTTCATTTCACCAAAAGACGATGAAATGGTTTAGTAGAAAATGACCATCCCGTTTAATACACTGCAAATATAATAAATTTTCTATCAAAAAGTCTCGATCTATTTTCCAGTTTGTCAGATTATCTCTCGAAACATCTAACATTTTTCTATGACTCATCTACTAATCACTCGTTTTTCTACATCATAAAAAGACATCAGCATTTACTCTTTCACTATAAAAATCTCTCCTTTTCCGTTATTTCAGTATATTAAATATTGAGCAGCTCATATTCAAACGTGTACTGCCAAAATGGTTGCTTTATAATAAAAAGAGAAAGATGACCATGTGAAAGGAGCGAGTTGATGATGAAACCACATATTTTTGTCGCCAAACCCTTACCTGCCGCTTTTGAAGACATGTTAAAAGAACATTGTACATATGAGGTATGGCAGTCAAAGGATCCGATCCCAAGAGATCTGTTATTTGAGAAGCTGCAGAAGGCTGATGGCCTTTTAACATCTGGTACGAAAATTGATCAAGATTTATTAGATCATGCACCCCAACTCAAGGTGGTGAGCAATAATTCAGTCGGTTATGACAATTTTGATCTAGAAGCCATGAGACAAAGAGGCGTGATTGGTACGCACACGCCTTATACACTCGATCATACCGTTGCTGATCTTGCCTTTTCGCTCATTCTCTCTTCTGCAAGGAGAATTGCCGAGCTTGATCGTTTTATCCGCGAGGGAAAATGGACAAAATTTGTTCAAGAGGAAGATATATTCGGCATTGACGTCCATCATCAAACGCTTGGGATCATTGGAATGGGACGAATCGGTGAGCAAGTAGCCAAACGAGCCGCTCATGGTTTTGATATGAACGTCCTCTATCACAACCGGAGCCGGAATGAGAAAGCCGAATCAGCATATGGCGCTGTATATTGTGCACTGGATGACTTGCTGAAGCAAGCTGATATCATTGTGTTAATCACACCACTGACGGATGAGACGTACCATATGATAGGAGAGCGGGAATTGAAATTAATGAAGCCGACAGCTTTATTCGTGAACATCTCCCGAGGAAAAACCGTCGATGAGAAAAGCCTCATTCAAGCACTGCAGGAAGGGTGGATTAAAGGAGCTGGTCTGGATGTGTATGAGCAAGAACCGCTTCAGGAAGATCATCCTTTCAAAGAGATGGACAATGTCACGCTTGCCCCGCATATCGGTTCCGCTACTGAAACGACAAGAGATCTTATGCTGAAACGAGCCATTCATAATGTACTTCATGGAATTGATGGCAAAGCCCCTGTTGATATTGTGAAGGAGCTTGCCTCATCTTAATTGAAAAAAGGCGCAGGGAACTGCGTCTTTTTGTTTACGTCATCTAGAGACAGTAGGTCAAAAAGCCTCATTTTTTCCAATCTCCTGATTCTTTACATTCTCTTCATATGCCGGTGCTATAATATGAGGTAGACAAGCATCAAGAGGACGGCATCCCATTTCCTTTTGAGGAGGATCAAGATGAAAAAAATAAGTTCGATTTTTACTCTGTTCGCTCTGATTGCTGCCATTCTGTTTTCTGGATTTATCCCGCAGCAAGTCCATGCAGAAACACCACTTACACCAACAGCCACAAATGAGACTGCTTCCGTACAGCTTGCACCAGACCTTCGTACCCTTGCCGTCATTAATACCTTTGATGGTGTAGCAGATTACTTAATCCGCAATAAACGACTACCTGATAATTACATCACCAAATCACAAGCGAGCGCCCTCGGATGGGTGGCATCAAAAGGAAATTTAGCTGAAGTCGCGCCGGGCAAAAGCATCGGTGGAGACGTATTCTCTAATCGGGAGGGACGCCTTCCATCCGCTAGTGGCCGTACATGGCGTGAAGCCGACATCAACTACGTCTCCGGTTTCCGTAATGCTGACCGCCTAGTATACTCAAGTGACTGGCTCATTTATAAAACAACCGATCACTATGCGACATTTACGCGGATTCGTTAATCATTGTAAAAAGACAGCCCTAAGTCAAAAGGGCTGTCTTTTTTCATACTGTTTACGGAAGCAGTTTTTGTACGTACTCTTCAAACGGTTGTGAGAGTGGTTTCTTCGATACTTCTTCCTGTTCATGTATCGTGACATGATCCTCTGTCACGATCACACGACCTGTTGGTGTCAGTTTGGATGCAAGCAGCCTTTTGTTAAAAGGAGAGGCTTCATTTTCATAAATCTCATGCCGCAATTGCACAAGTGTATCTTCACCGACTTCTTTTAATGTGAAAGCATAACCTGTTTCAGCACCTGCTCCCCTATCCAATTGGAGTAGATGGGTTCCTTTTTCTGTTTCCTCTGCGTTCACGCGAAAACGAAGGGACGGTGCTTCCACCCATTCACCTGTAAAAGGGACGGGCTGAAGGGGTAAATTCACACCAAATCCTGCATCAATGAGGTAGCGCTCATGGTGATGTTGAAGGACGATGGCTACATGCGTCCCATCCAGTGCCCACTTCTCTGCTTCTTTGTTATATACGGTCCCTTGAACGAGCTTTACGGCGAGACCTGCCTCTTTTAAGACATAATATAAGAGCGGATTGAGGTCATAGCAAAGCCCACCTCTGCTGCCTTCCAGAAGATGATGCTTCAAACCTTCTTGATCCAAAGCATAGGCGTGTTTACCCACCACAGATCTATTTTCAAAAGGAAAGGTATAAGCCATCTTCCTTAGTAAATCCGGTAATTGATCAAACGTAATGGACGCGGCTTCATATCCAATTTTCTGTAAAAAGGCTGATTGAATCACAACTTTCCCTCCTAAAAAAACTGAGCCCTTGAAAGAGACTCAGTTTTCTTGATTGATAAAATCCGTTAACGCATCGATGGCTTCTTGTTCATCTGCTCCATCAGCTATTAGTTTGACGGTGACCCCAGAGCTGATCGCAAGACTCATCAGTCCCATAATACTCTTCGCATTGACCTTTTTCCCATCTTTCTCTAGAAAAATATCAGCACCAAAACGATTGGCTTCTTGAACGAACAAAGCAGCCGGACGTGCCTGCAAACCCGTTTTCAGCTGAATTGTGACCGTTTTTTCCACCATATGATCTGCCTCCCTTTTTTATTTCCCTATTTGAGTGTAACAGCTTGTCCGTTTCTTAATTGTTCTGCAATTTGATCTAGCTTTCTTAAACGGTGATTAATGCCTGATTTGCTGATCTTGCCGCTTTCCACCATTTCGCCAAGTTCCTTTAGTGTGACTTCTTGGTAGTCAATACGCAGTTGCGCAATTTCACGCAGCTTATCTGGCAGGGCGTCTAGTCCAATCTTTTCGTCAATGAATTGAATATTTTCAACCTGGCGCAGTGAGGCACCGATCGTTTTATTCAAGTTTGCTGTTTCACAATTGACGAGCCGGTTCACAGAATTCCTCATATCTCGGACGATGCGCACGTCTTCAAAACGAAGCAATGAGTTATGAGCACCCACAACACTTAAGAATTCCGTAATTTTCTCCGCTTCCTTCATGTATGTGATAAAGCCTTTTTTGCGTTCAAGTGTTTTACTGTTAAGATGGAATTGATTCATGAGCTCACAAAGGGCATCATTATGTTCTTTGTATAGTGAAAAAATCTCAAGGTGATACGAAGAGGTTTCTGGATTATTCACAGAACCTCCTGCTAAAAAAGCACCTCTCATATAGGAACGCTTGCAGCATCTTTTCTTCACAAGTTCTTCTGAAATGTTGCGTTCAAATACAAATTGTTCCCCTAATATCTTTAGGTCCTCTAAAATGGTTTTCGCTCGTTCTACCAGTCTGACAATATACACATTATTCTTTTTTAATCTCATTTTTTTACGAACGAGCAGCTCGACAGTCACATCGTATTTCTTTTTCAAAAGGGTATAAATACGTCTTGCAATGGCTGCGTTCTCTGTCTGTATATCTAAAATCAATTTTCGATTAGAAAAAGATAATGAACCGTTCATACGGATGAGGGCAGAAAGCTCTGCTTTTGTGCAGCAGTCCTTCACTTCCAGATTAGTCAGCTCTTTTTTTGTTTCGGATGCAAATGACATCCTTGCCACCCCCATTCCTATTTTTTCTGATGCAGCAAATCGACAAGCAGCGCAGCTACTTTCAACGTATCATGACGAATCACATGCTGGTCATATGTAATAATTTCCCCAGGGATGACTTCTAGTCCCATGGCTTTGAGTACATCTGTGTCGAATTGTACAGGCTGCGCCTGTTCTTCTGCATATTTTGCTTTGATTTCTTCTGGGATTTCTTTATTGTTCACAAATATCGTATCGATAAATGGTCGGTCCATATGATCGTTTAGTGCCTGCACATGATCAGCTGCACTGTAGGAAAGCGTTTCCCCCGGCTGTGTCATGACATTGCAAATATACACTTTTTTCGCCTTAGAACGAATGACTTCTTCGCCAATATGTGGTACAAGCAAGTTTGGCAAGATACTTGTATACAAGCTGCCAGGTCCAAGGACGATCAAGTCGGCTTCACGAATGACTTGAATCGATTCTGGGAGCGGCTCAATCGTATCGGGTGTGAGGAACACTCGTTTAATTCGCTCACCATAGGTTGGAATTTTTGATTCTCCTGTTACCACTTGCCCGTTTTCTAATTCCGCATGAAGAACAACACTTGAATTCGCTGCTGGCAATACTTTTCCTCTCACATTTAAGACCTTGCTCATTTCTGTGACGGCATGAAAAAAATCACCGGTTATATTCGTCATCGCCGCAAGAATGAGATTGCCGAGAGAGTGGCCTGTTAAGTCATTCCCTTTATTAAAACGGTGCTGAAATAAATCTTCTACGAGCGGTTCGACATCAGAGAGTGCCGCAAGTACATTTCGAATATCGCCTGGAGGCGGAATATTCAAATCATGTCGCAGTCTGCCTGAGCTGCCTCCATCATCAGCTACCGTCACAATGGCGGTAATGTCCACTGGCTTTGTCTTTAATCCTCTAAGTAAAACAGATAAGCCAGTGCCTCCGCCAAGAATGACCACCTTTGGAAGTGTCGTCATCTATTTTCTGCTTCTCTTTTCAATGTCCCGGTGAGTGACATGAGTATAGTAGTCATTTTTAAAATACTCCGATAAGTAGTTCGCTAGCGTCACAGATCGGTGCTGTCCGCCTGTACAGCCAATGGCGATCACCAGCTGACTTTTCCCTTCTCGTTTATAGGACGGAAGCATAAAGCTGAGAAGGTCGATTAATTTCTCCGTGAACTTTTGCGTTTCACTCCACTTCATGACATAGGAACGTACTTCTTCATCGTTTCCAGTCTGTGGACGCATGCTCTCAATATAGTAAGGATTCGGCAGGAATCTCACATCAAATACAAGATCAGCATCAATCGGCAAACCGTATTTAAAACCGAATGACATCACATTCACTGTAAACACCTGCCCTTGGCTCGTGGCAAAGTGTGCGACAATTTTTTCTCGAAGCTGTTTGGGTTTTAAATCCGATGTATCAAAAATCATTTGAGCCCGGCCTTTTAACTCTTCTAACAGATCGCGTTCCATCTCAATTCCTTCGAGCGGCAAACCTGTTGTCGCAAGGGGATGAGAACGTCTCGTTTCTTTATATCTTGAGACTAGCACCTTATCGTTTGCATCTAAAAATAGAATCCTTGGTGTGATCCAGCCGATATCACTCATCTCATCTAAGGCAGCAATTAAGCTATCAAAGAATTCGCGTCCGCGCAAATCCATCACAAGGGCCACCTTGCTCATCTTTGAATTGGATTCCTTCATGAGCTCTAGAAACTTCGGTAAAAGTGATGGCGGTAAGTTATCCACACAAAAGTAACCTAAGTCTTCAAAGCTTTGGATGGCAACGGTTTTCCCCGCACCTGACATTCCTGTAATAATCACAAGCTGAATATCATCTTGTTTGTGCGTATTCATGCCTGCTCCCTCTCCTTCTTTATGAAAACGGTTCATTTATTAGTCTCCTTGAGGATCTAATCGATAAGCAATCAGCTCAAAATCTGGTGTATACGTAAAAGTGCCGTGGAGAAGTCCTTTCCCTTTCAACATGAAGTCAAGAATATGGGAATCTCCTGGAGCCATCGGCAAGCTGGGCACATCTTTTACATCATGCCATTTTAAAATGCCTTCCTCCGACTCTGATACGTTTTTTCCTGTAAAGGAATCTGCCATAAAGGTGAACATCATCCACTCTTGAACGATTTGATCACCTTCTTTTATGATAAAGGTAAACACGCCTTTTAGCTGCGGATTTAAAATATAAATGCCTGTTTCTTCTCTAAATTCTCGAACGACTGAATCCTTGACCGATTCTCCGCTCTCCATTTTGCCGCCAGGTGCTACCCACCAGCCTCGTCTTGGCTTTTGCAGCAAGAGAACTTGATCTTCGTGATGCAGCACACAATTGGTTACTCGTTGCATCAGCTGTCACCTACTCTTTTATGTCTTTTTCTTATTATACAGGTTCATCATGACTCCCACAATGAACATGCCCGTTCTTCACTGAAAACAGACAGGTTTTCGTATGAATATGGTGACGGGCACTTTATCTATTCTTTATTTTACAACATCTAACGGTTCTCCATGCGTCATTTGTGAACATCTCGTGAATTTCTGATTTTAAGCAAAAAAAAGGACACGGATTCACATCCGTGCCAAACATGTATTCCTTATAAAAGGGGGTCAATTACTAGTTTCATCATAACGGATAATTGTTTCACCCGTGTTACATTCCAGTTAAAAGCCCGTGACGCAATATTAAGGATTTACGACAGCTGTTTATTTCATTGCTTTTAGCTTTTCAGCAAGCTCTTCTACATAATGCTGTGCACTCTGTGCTGCAATACTTCCATCACCTGTTGCTGTGACGATTTGACGAAGTGTTTTCTCACGAATGTCACCAGCTGCGAAGATTCCTTCAACTTTTGTTTCCATTCTTTCGTTCGTCTCAATGTAGCCCTCTGCATTTGTAATCCCTAGATTTTCAAATGGTTTAGACAGCGGCAGCATACCGATGTAGATAAAGACGCCATCTGTTTTGAAGTCTTCTTCCTCACCTGTCACGGTATCAATTAATGTCACACTGCCGACTTTCCCGTTTTCTTCATTGATTTCTTTAACGGTTTTGTTCCACATAAAGTCGATTTTTTCATTATCAAATGCACGTGCTTGTAAGATGCTTTGGGCACGAAGTTTGTCGCGTCTATGGACAATAGTGACTTTAGACGCAAAGCGAGTGAGGTAAACACCCTCTTCTACTGCTGAGTCTCCTCCGCCAATCACGACAAGCTCTTTGTTTTTAAAGAAGGCACCATCACATACCGCGCAGTATGATACGCCGCGGCCGCCAAGTTCTTTTTCGCCTGGTGCACCGATTTTTTTGTATTCAGCACCTGCTGCAATAATGACAGAGCGTCCTTTGTATTCTTTGGAACCAGCTTTGACGGTTTTGTACTCTTCACCATCTACAATTTCTTTAATATCGCCATACGCATACTCGGCACCGAATTTCTTTGCATGCTCAAACATTTTATTTGAAAGTTCCGGCCCTAAGATGCTTTCAAAGCCCGGATAGTTCTCAACATCTTCCGTATTCGCCATTTGGCCGCCTGGAATTCCTCTTTCAATCATCAGTGTTGAAAGATTTCCCCGTGATGTATAAACAGCGGCTGTCATTCCGGCAGGACCCGCTCCAATGATGATCGTATCGTAGATTTTTTCTTCTGACACAACTGTCACTCCCTCTTCAATTGCTGCTAGCATTTCTTATTAGAATGCCCTTGGGTGATGCTTCCATTCATGACAGAGAGCATCATTTCCACTCTTAGCTTTTATTCCTTATCCATATCCTATTAAATCTGCGGGTAATAAGCGAATCATTTGCTCATATCTTCAAAAAAAGAAAAAGCTTCCTTAAACTGCTGTTTAAGGAAGCCTGTTTACGGTTATATAGTAAGTAATGATTTATTCAACGACTCTTCTTACAACGCCATTGAATGCTTTTTTCCAGTAAACGTTGCTCATAGAGTCAACTGAAACACCGCGAGAGCTATTATCGTTCAAGAATGTACCGTTTCCTAAGTAAATACCAACGTGTCCATTTACTTTATACGTATCAAAGAACACAAGGTCTCCGCGTTTCATGTCAGATGCACTTACAGCTCTTCCTTTACCTACAAGCGTATCTGTTGTTGTACCGCCAACTGGTCCAAGGTTGATGCCTGCTGATGCAAATGCCCAGCGAACGAATGAAGAACAGTCAAAACGACGTGCGTCAATATCGGCTTGTGATCTGCCGCCGCCCCATTTATATGGAGATTGTCCTACAATGGTAGAACCTGTGCTGATTGCACCTTCGATTCCGCCTACGTTATTGCTGACAGGTGATCCACCGCCAGAAGATGGCTTTTTGCTTGGTGAACTGCTGCTATTGTTATTTGAAGATCCACTGTTATTTGAAGAAGAACCGCTGTCGTTATTAGAGCTGTTGTCTTCAGCTTGAACAGCTGCTTGACGCTGCTGTTGTTTTTGTGCTTTTTCTTCTTTTGCTTTTTGAGCAGCTTCTCTTGCTTCTTTTTCAGCTTGTTTTTGAGCAGCGATTGTTGCGTCTTTTTCAGATGCAATGCTGTTTGCCTCAGTGTTTAACTCGCTGATTTGAGAAGAAGCACTTCCTTTTTGCTTTTTCACTTGCTTGAATAGCTTGTCTTTCTCATCAAGCTGTTTATTTAAGTCTGTTTGAAGTGTTTCAAGCTTCGCAAGCGTCTTTTGAACATCTTCAAGCTTTGTGTTTAATTCGTTTTCAGACTTTTGTAATTCTGCTTTGTCTCTTTCTTGTTCTTTAATGATTTCGCTGTCTGCGTTGATTAATGTAGATACAGCACCTGCACGGCTGATGAAATCGCTAAAGCTTTTTGCTCCTAGCAATACATCTATGTATTTCGTAGAACCACCGCTTTCTTGAAGCGCACGTACACGCTTTTTCAAGAATTCGTTTCTTTCTTCGATACGTTTTTCTGTATCAGCAATTTCTTTTTTCAGTGCTTTGATTTCTTTTTTTGTTTTTTCGTTTTCTTTTTGTTTTTCTTCGATTTGATCACTTGTTTTTAAAGCTTTTTCGTCAATTTCTTTTAGCTTTAGCGCAAGTGCCTCTTGTTTTGCCTCAAGCTTTGAAAGCTCTTCTTTTTTCTTTTGAAGATTCTTGTTTACCTCTGACTGCTTGCTGTCTAGTTCTTGTTTCTTTTGTTCAAAGTTCTGTGCATTTGCTTCATGAGTAAATGGAATAAATAAACCGCTCGCTCCAATCACCGAAGCTAAACCGAAAGTAATAAACTTTTTCACGTATAGTTCCTCCTTTGACAATTTCCCAAGCGACATGAGAAAGCAGCAAATTCTCTGCGACCAATCTGTGCTTCCTGTGTCTTTCTTCCTGATGATTCAGTCAGATGTTGACCAGATTGTTTCTATCACTAGGTGTTGCATTATGTATAGTAAAATATTTAAATATATGTCTTTGTTTTAATCCACGAGTTTCATTATACATGACACATCGACAAAATGAGCTAATATTTTTATTACATTTATGTTTCAAATAGATGTCGAGATTGTCATACTTCGCCAAATCCTAGCAAATCCCACCTTTTTATCCAAGAAAAAAGCATGACCTTTTCGGCCATGCTGCTGTTATCTGAATCTATTTACCTATTCAAACCATGAACGCACAAATAATATTCTCATATTTTGACAGCGTTTGAACGCTGATCTGAAAAGAAGCTGCGATCTCTTTTTTGCTGACAGCTGATTCTTCTTGTTCATTCATCCATAGATAATAAGAAGCTGCTGCCCATGCAATGGCATTTTTCTTCTCTACGCCTGAAGCGCGTGCTTGCTGAATAATATGGAATAACCAAAAATATGGCATGTGGCTATCAGGCTGCACCGCTTCTTCCAAAGCAGATGCCGCCTGTTTTGCGAAGACCGCATCTTCTGAAAACGATCGTTCTTCCATTTGATCTTCAAATAAAAGTAACTCAATAAACTGCTGTTCAAAGGCCGTTTTCGCAGCGCGGGAATCAAGAACAGATTGCAAGACGTCACGTTCACCTTTTTGTTTGCTAACATAGTAGGCAGTGAGTCGTTCCTCAATTGAAATCATTGGCTCAGACTCCTCTGGTTTATCTTGCCACGGCTTGATTTCATCTGCATCAATATCTTCTTCCACCATCTTATCCCAGACGGTTTGCGCCAGCGTTTTGTGCCCCGTATAATAGGCTGCACTTGCCAGCCAGTATAAAAACGTACTATCACCTTGGAAACCTGTTTTATACAAAGAATAAAGCCATTTAAATGCCCATTCAAATTCTCCAACAAGGGCAAATGTTGCGCCAAGCTTATAACGCTGTTCACTTAATATTGGATACACGTGCGTTAATTGCTTCGCTAACAGATTGACCTTTTCTTCTTCTTTTTCATAATGATAGAAAACAAGCTGATTACAAAGGGCATGCAGATTACCGGGATTTTCATGAAGGACCCGGTTCAACATTTCTTTTGCCTGATCGATTTGGCCAGAATAAAAATAGGCCAAAGCGAGATTATTATACGCTGACCAAAACTCTGGATACTCAACAATCATCTGTTCCAGCATCTCGATTGCTTCATCCAGCCTGCCGCTTTCTAGCAAATGGTTGGCTTGATCCTGCTTTACAATCAGATCATCCTGATCATAAGGGAAATCTTCATCAACATCGTCACTCATATCAAGCAGATCGAGGAGATCGTCATTTTCATCTGCAAATTCCCCGTCTTCTTCCAGCGCAGCATAAGCAGTGGCGCATCTATATGCCTCTTGAAACAAACCGAGATTCGCATAATTATTGGCTTTAAAGTAGTGACACTCTGACATATTCTCATCCAAGTGTTCAAGGATAAAATCAAGCAGTTCATTTGATTGTTGGTAATGACCCATTTCAGTATAAATAATGGCAAGCTGCGACAGCATTTCTACATTTTCAGGCTCAAGAACGATGGCCCGCTGTATCAGCTTACTTGCCCTAGACAGATTTCTTTCTCTATATGCTTTTAGACCTTTATGAAAAAAGTAATGCCCATCTTGGAATAGCTGGACGACTTGTGTGTGATTATTTTGAGAAGTGTATTTACTCACCGATACCCTCCATTTCGAACAGTGTACCGTGTGTAGTATAACATACTTCATGAGTCGTCACATAGAACAAAAGGAAAGGAAGGATTTGTTTTTCATTTAAAAGCAAAAAGCCGGGGGTACCCCCAGCTTTTCATTCCCCTTGATGGCGCTTTTTCAATACCTTTAATACATCATCAAGAGGCAGCTGCTGTTCACGTAATAACACAAGAAGGTGATACAGGAGATCTGCTGTTTCCCATTTCAATTCTTCTTGATCACGGTTCTTCGCCGCAATGATAACTTCAGAAGCTTCTTCCCCTACCTTTTTCAGGATTTTGTCGACTCCTTTTTCAAAAAGATAGGTCGTATAAGCTCCTTCTGGCATTTCCATCTGCCGTTTCGCAATGACCTGTTCCAGTTCATTTAAAATGGCAAAGCGGTCTTGTTCTCCCCTTTGCTGTTTCACGCCATCTTCTGAAAAACAGCTATAGCTGCCTGTATGGCAGGCTGGGCCGCTTGGTGTCACTAGAACAAGCAGGGCATCTTGATCACAGTCATAGCGAATAGATGTAACACGCTGGGTGTGTCCAGATGTAGCTCCTTTGTGCCAAAGCTCATTTCTCGATCTGCTAAAAAACCATGTTTCCCCTGTCTCTAATGTTTTTTCATAGGATTCTTGATTCATATACGCCAAAGTAAGAACTTCCTTGCTTTGAGCATCCTGTACAATGGCAGGAATGAGACCTGCATCATTAAAGATTAATTCGTTTGCCTGTTTCATCGTACCTTCACCCCGTGTTCTTTCAAATATGTCTTCACTTCTTGAATGGAGGTTTCTTTATAATGGAAAATAGAGGCTGCGAGTGCGGCATCAGCTTCACCTTTTGTAAAAGCCTCCAGCATATGCTGCGCATTGCCAGCACCTCCTGAAGCAATAACTGGCACTGTGACTGCTTCTGATACAAGCCTCGTCAAACGATGCTCAAAGCCCGTTTTCTCTCCATCGGCATCCATGCTAGTCAGCAAGATCTCGCCTGCTCCTCTTCGCACGGCTTCTTTCGCCCAGTCACTCACTTCTAAATCCGTTTGACGGCGTCCTCCGTGCGTATAGACCATGTATGCTTGTTTCTCTTCATCGTATTTCGCGTCAATCGCAACAACTATGCACTGTGAACCAAAAAAGTCGGCTCCTTCTGTTATTAGCTCCGGTCTTAAAACAGCCGCTGTGTTCACAGACACCTTGTCTGCCCCCGCTCTTAATATACGCTTCATATCATCAAGGTGGTTAATCCCGCCGCCCACCGTGAATGGGATAGCGAGAGTGGATGCAACTTGTTTCACCACATCCACCATTGTTTTTCGGCCTTCATGAGAGGCAGATATATCAAGAAAGACGAGTTCATCCGCACCTTCCTCGTCATAGATCTGCGCTAATTCGACCGGATCACCAGCATCCTTCAACCCTAGAAATTGGATCCCTTTGACCACACGCCCTTCCTTTACATCAAGACATGGAATGATTCGTTTTGTCATCATATGCTGTCAAGCCCTTCAAACGCTTCTGCTAAAGTAAATTGCTTTGTGTACAGCGCCTTGCCAATGATTGCACCAGACACACCTGTCTGCTTTTGTGCTGATAGCTTTTGCAGATCACCTACTGCACTGACACCACCTGAGGCAATGACTTGTTTGCCAGTTGCTTCTGCTAATCGAACCGTACTTTCCACATTTGGACCAGACAGCATGCCATCCATTTGAATATCAGTGAAAATAAAGACCTCTGCGCCTTCCTTTGCCAGTTCCTTACCGAGTTCCTCCGCCTTCACTTCCGACGTTTCAAGCCACCCTTCAGTCGATACAAAACCGTTTCGTGCATCAATGCCAATGGCAATTTTCTCTCCATATTGCGCCAGCATTTTTTTCACAAAAATCGGGTTTGACACCGCTGAACTGCCAAGAATGACTCTCGATACGCCATTGTTTAGATAGAATGCAACATCTTCTTCTGTCCGAATGCCGCCGCCAATTTGGACATTCA
Source organism: Bacillus sp. JUb11 (assembly GCF_024807925.1). NCBI lineage: Bacteria > Bacillati > Bacillota > Bacilli > Caryophanales > Bacillaceae > Bacillus > Bacillus sp. JUb11. Next base: position 404,762 of record NZ_JANUEZ010000002.1, read on the forward strand.
CATCTAATGAGGAAGCAATCGCCAGCACATGCTCGTGATTCACGCGTTTTCCTGCTTTTGCGCCATCTAAATCAACGAGATGTATCCATTTCGCTCCTTCATTTGCAAACCGTCTCGCCATGTCTAACGGTGAATCTCCATAAATGGTTTCTTGGTCATAGTCTCCTTGCACAAGTCGTACACATTTGCCATTTCTCATATCAATTGCTGGATATAATGTAAAATCACTCATTTGCTCACCCTCTGTTCGTTTGCTAATTGAATAAACTGTTTCAGCAGTGCCATTCCTGTTGTACTGCTTTTTTCAGGGTGAAACTGCGTTCCAAACACATTCCCCTTTCCAACAATGGCAGGTACTTGAACGCCATAGGGCGCACTTGCCAATAGATCTTCTGGATTCATGCCGTTCACATAATAAGAGTGAACAAAGTATGCAAATCCTTCCGGCACACCTTCAAACAACGGAGAGGGCTGATGAAATGTGAGTTCATTCCAACCCATATGAGGTACCTTCAGCCTTTGTCCATCCTGATCACGATCCTTCAAAAGAACGACACGTCCTTTTAAAAGGCCTAACCCTTTTGTTTTACCTGCTTCTTCACTTTCTTCAAACAACAACTGCATGCCAAGGCAAATGCCAAATAACAGCTTTCCTTCCTGCACGACTTGGTGGATAAACGCCTCAAGTCCTGTCTGTCTTAACAGCTGCATCGCATCACGAAACGAACCGACGCCTGGCAAAATATACGCATCTGCCTTTTTCAGCTCCTCTACTTCAGAAGACACGATATAAGAAGCCCCTGCTCGTTCCAGTGCTTTTGATACGCTAAACAAATTCCCCATTCCATAGTCAATGACGCCAATCATTAGAGCATCCCCTTTGTCGACGGAATCCCTTTCACACGCGGATCAATGGTTGTTGCTTCATCTAAGGCGCGTGCCATCGCTTTAAAAATGGCTTCAATCATATGGTGGGTATTGGTTCCATAGTGAACGATCACATGAAGATTGATTCGTGCTTCAAGGGCAAATTTCCAAAGAAACTCATGAACCAGCTCCGTATCAAAGGTGCCGACCTTCTGACTCGGGAAATCAGCTCTCATTTCCAAATGAGGACGATTGCTTAAATCAACGACGACTTGGGCAAGTGTTTCATCCATTGGAACAAAACTAGAGCCGTAGCGCTTAATTCCTTTTTTATCCCCGAGCGCTTCTTTAAACATCTGTCCAAGCACGATGCCAATATCTTCTGTTGTGTGGTGATCATCGACATCTGTGTCTCCTTTTGCATCTACAGATAAGTTAAAGTGCCCATGCTTTGTGAATAAGTCGAGCATATGCGTCATAAAAGGGACATCTGTTTGAATATCTGCTTTTCCTTCACCATCAATCTCTAGCGCTAACGAAATGTTCGTTTCATTTGTCTGTCTCGCTGTTTCCGCCTGTCTCATTCTGATTCCTCCCGCTTTCTCGCTTCAATCGATCTTGCATGTGCTTCAAGCCCTTCTAATCTTGCAAAAGCCGCAATGCTTTCCCTATGTGTTTCAAAGGCTCCTTTGCTATATGAAATGATGCTCGTTTTCTTTTGGAAATCCGTGACGCCAAGCGGACTGGAGAATCTTGCTGTCCCGTTTGTTGGCAGCACATGGTTCGGTCCTGCGAAGTAATCCCCTACCGGCTCTGGGCTGTAACGCCCTAAGAAAATTGCTCCAGCATGCTTGATTTGACCAAGTAGTGATTCTGGATACGCCGTCAGCACTTCTAAATGCTCTGGGGCTAACTGGTTCACGATATCAACTGCACGATCCAAGGATTCTGTCACGTAAATATGGCCATAGTCTTGAATAGATTGTGCTGCTATTGATTTCCTTGGCAAAGTGTCCAGCTGCGCTTGCACCTCTGCTTGCACTGCTTCAGCCAATCCTTTAGATGGTGTCACCAAAATACTAGATGCCAATGCATCATGCTCTGCCTGTGAAAGCAAATCAGCTGCCACCTCATGTGCGGTTGCCGTTTCATCTGCTAAAACAGCAATTTCACTTGGGCCCGCAATCATATCAATGTCTACTTGACCAAATACTTCCCGTTTGGCAAGTGCTACATAAATGTTTCCTGGACCGGTGATTTTATCAACAGGCTGGATACTGTCCGTTCCATATGCAAGAGCAGCTATCGCCTGAGCACCACCCATTTTGTACATTTCTGAAATGCCCAGCTCCTTCGCTGCTACTAGTACAGCGTCAGACAGACGACCGTCTTTTCCTGGCGGTGTCACAAGAACAATTCGCTCAACGCCGGCTACAAGTGCCGGGATCACATTCATTAAAACAGATGATGGATAGGCGGCCGTTCCGCCTGGGACATATACACCGACCGCATCGAGCGGTGTTACTTTCTGACCTAGCATTGAGCCGTCCTTTTGGTGATAAAACCAAGAGGAGGTTAGCTGACGCTCGTGGTATGTTCGAATATTCCGGATCGCCGTTTGGATGATTTTGATCATCTCCGGGTCCAAACGTTCGTAGGCTTTTGTCTTTTCATCCTCCGTCACAAGTGGCTGTTCAATAGAGACACCGTCAAATTGCTTCGTGAAAGACCGTACCGCTTCGTCACCATTTTTTCTCACTTCTTCGATTATTCGCTGAACAGCCAATCGCTGCTCTTCCGTTCCTGTATCTAGAGAACGCTTGAGTGAGAGAGTGTCTGTCTCACCTTCTTGTATGTAGGTGATGTTCATGATGTTTCCTCCCCTTCTCCTTCGATGATTCTTGCCAGACGCTGCGCCATTTCATCGATTACCGCATCCTTCATTCGATAGCTCACAGGATTGACAATAAAACGTGACGTAATGTCACAAATATGTTCCGTTTCGACAAGTCCATTTTCCTTAAGTGTTTGGCCGGTGGAGACAATGTCAACAATTCGATCGGCAAGTCCGATGAGCGGTGCTAATTCAATGGAACCATTTAGCTTAATGATCTCCACCTGCTCACCTTGTTCTCTAAAATAAGAAGAAGCGACATTTGGGTACTTTGTAGCCACACGCGGCGCGACACCGCCCCAGCTGGCTCCTGGCAACCCCGCTACAGCTAAATGACATTTGCTAATGTTTAAATCGAGCACTTCGTACACATCCCGTGCTTCTTCAAGCATGACGTCTTTGCCTGCAATGCCCACATCTGCTACACCGTGCTCTACATATGTCGTCACATCCATTGGCTTCGCTAAAATAAAGCGGAGACTTTCTTCCGGTACATCAATGATTAATTTTCTTGAATCTTCGAATTCCTCCGGCAGCTGATATCCAGCCTGTCTTAATAGCCCTGCTGCTTCTTCAAATATCCGCCCCTTTGGCATTGCCATTGTCAACACTTTACCCATTTTGCTCTTCCTTTCTAGCGCCGATAAAATAAGTCACTTGCTCAAATGCCTTGGTCATGGCATCGATATTTTCAATACCTGCTAAGTCTTGGAGAACAATCCTTTTGCCCTTTGTCCGCTCTTTTTCTGCAAAATCAAATGCTTCAAGCCGCTGTTCTTTACTAAAAATCACAGCCTCTTGGGGCTCATTTATTTCTTTTGCGTCGAGCGCCTCAAGAAGACGGTCTAATCGAAGTCCAAAGCCTGTAGCAGGTGCGGGTGCATCAAAGTGAGCAAGCAATTGATCATACCTTCCTCCACTTCCGATCACAGACCCAACATGATCTGCAAATACTTCAAACAAAATCCCAGTATAGTAGCTCATATGACTGACCATGCTTAAATCCAAACGGATATATTCTGTACAGCCGTAATCTTCAAGTGTCTCCCACAGCGCCTTTAACTCCGCCAGCACTTCTTTGCCCTCTTGTGACACCACAATTTCTTCAGCCTGCTGGGTCACTTCTTGACCGCCGCGCAGCTCTAAAAGCTGGAGCAGCCTTGTTTTATCGATGGATGAGAGCGGCAATTGTTTGACATGCTGCCTGTATCCCACATAATTCTTTTCATATAAAAATCGGCGCAATACGTTCGCCCGCTCTGTATTTCCTAGTACATCTAAAAACAAGGTCTCAGCCAAAGCCACATGCCCGATCGCAATTTTGAAGGATTGAAGTCCAGCATTTTTTAATGCAAACACGACAAGCGCTATGACTTCAGCATCTGCACTAATCGAACCATCACCGATCAACTCAATACCGACCTGCTCAAATTCAGAAGGTCTTCCCCCTTCTCTTTCCTGTGCCCGAAACACGTTGGCTGCATAACCGACTCGAAGCGGATACGCCTGTTCGTGAAGCTTTGAAGCCGCCACTCTCGCAATTGGTCCCGTCATATCAGGTCTAAGCACAAGGGTTTGACCATTTTGATCAAGAAGCTTAAACAGCTGCGTATCTGTAATCGCCGATTGAACACCGACTGTATCGTAAAATTCAAGCGTTGGCGTTTCCATTAAACGATAACCCCAACCATTCATGACCTCTGTTAAAGAATGCCTAACTCTTTTCTTCGTCTCATACAATCCTGGTAATGAATCTCGCATACCATATGGTTTTTCAAACATGAACATGTTCTTCCGCACCTCCAACACATTAAAACAAAAAATTCCGAATCCTTTAGTTCGCTAATATGATAATATGCTAACAAAATAAAGTGATTAAATCAATCATTTTTATTTTCCCCTTTTTTTCCTTAATCATTTGTTCATATATTACATTAAAATGACACCTAATCCTTTTTGATCTCTTTGCTTTAGGAACATGCTATAATACTTAAAAATATTGAATAACACAGGAGATTACAGTGAAATTCATCCAGACATTAATCTTAACTTTGTTGTGCGCATGTCTTGTTTATTTCGGCTTTATTTACATTTCACAATTCGACCAAGTCAAGAAAACAACGTCACCGCAAGAAGCCAAAGAAAAAGAAAATGATACCGCACTAGCAGCAAAAGAAACACGTTCTACGAAAAAAACAGAAACAACACATTCTAGTTTAAAAGGAAATAAAAAAGCCATGGACGTCATCCTCTTTAATCAAATGGATGCACCAAAGCTTTATAACGGATGCGAAGTCACGAGCTTAGCCATGCTTCTTCATTACAGCGGCTATGAGCATATAACGAAAAACGCATTGGCAAACGAGATTAAGCGTGTCCCGCTCAATTATGAGAATGGCTTAAAAGGAGACCCTCATGACGGGTTTGTAGGCGATATGGAGAATGGGCCAGGTCTTGGTGTGTACCACGAACCCATTTATCAGCTTGCGAAAAAATATGCAGGTAATCAAGCGGTGGACTTGACCGGCAAGCCAGTCAAAAAGGCCATCTATCAATCACTTGAAAAAGGTTATCCTGTCTGGGTCATTACCACTTCGACCTTTGCCAAAACAGATAACATTGAAACATGGAATACACCAAATGGGAAAATAGATATCAGCTTTAATATGCATAGCGTCGTCATCACTGGCTATGACAAAGATCATGTCTACTTAAATAACCCTTACGGAGAGAAGAATCAAAAAGTAGATCGTGAACAGTTTGAGGATTCTTGGAAACAGATGGGCAGCCAGGCGATTATCATTAAAGCATAAAACCCCGCTAAATAGCGGGGTTTTTATTTTCTTATTCTGCTTCAGAAACCACAGTAAAACGTTCTCCAACATGAGCAGCTTGTTCTATCTCATCGACAAGCGCAACGGCGTAGTCAGCATAACTCACATAGCTGTCACCCTTTGAATTGACGATAAGATGGTCTTTGCCTTTCACATAAGCACCTGTCCGTTTGCCTGCTGGATTAAAGAAGGCTGCTGGACTTAAAAATGTCCATTTTAATCCTTCGGTCTTTTGAAGATCTTTTAAGTTTTCTCCTTGGTGTGAAGCAGTAGCAAAGTATTCCTTTGGAAACTCCGGTGTGTCCATCAGTCTAGTTGTTTTGGCCTCATCTACAAATAAACTTCCAGCACCTCCCACAACGATTAAACGCGTTTCTGGTGTCTCTTTCAAGAGATGAATGAGTTTTTTCCCTGCTTCTACATGAAGGTGCTCTTGTCCTGCTGGTGCACCAAATGCGTTTACGATCACATCAAAACCTTTGACGTCTCCTGCCTCTAAGTGAAAAACATCCTTTTCTAAAACAGCTGCTGATGAATTGGTCACTTTTTGTGCATCTCGAACGATTGCCGTTACTTCGTGCCCTCTCGATTGAGCTTCTTTTAAAATGTGTTGTCCTGCTTTACCTGTTGCGCCAATGATTCCAATGTTCATGTAAATTCCTCCTACAATATATTGTTATTTTGATCACTTAAGATGTAACCACGATAGTTACAACAGAGGTAAAAAAAATTGAATAGATCATCCAATTTTTTTGATTAAAACCTGCGTTAGTTCACTTAATTTGATCTCAGCAAGCACTTGCTCCATCGCACTTTGAGCACGGCACAAAATTAATTCTAATACAGCTTGAATATTTGCACCGATCGGACAGTCAGGGTTAGGGCTTTCATGAATTTGAAACAACTCTCCCTCATCCACAACTTCAACCGCTTTATACACATCGAGCAGTGTCATGTCATCTTCACTGCGATTCAATTGAGAACCGCCTTTGCCAAGACTCGTTGAGATTAGGCCTGCTTTTTTGAGCTTACTCATGATACGGCGAATCACCACTGGATTTGTATTGACACTTCCTGCGATATCCTCCGATGTCTGTAAAGAACCTTTTTCAAGTGATAGCAAGGCCAGAATATGGACAGCGACAGTAAATCTGCTGCTGATTTTCATGTTTTCTCACCTCTGTTGTAATCATTATAGTTACACCATGTTAGAATGTCAACAAAAAAGTCTGCCGAGCTACTCAGCAGACGAAGATTGACGTGCTTCCATTTCCTCTTTCGTATAAATCATCCGCATTGGATTTCCTCCAACAAAGGAGCCTGCCGGAACATCTTTGTTCACAAGAGTTCCTGCCGATACAATTGCACCATCACCAATTGTCACTCCAGGTAGAATCGTTGAATTTGCCCCAATTAAGACTTCATCACCAATATAGACTTCCCCAAGCCTATACTCTTTAATCAAATACTCATGGGACAAAATGGTCGTGTTATAGCCAATCACACTATTTCGACCGACAGTGATTTTCTCAGGAAACATGAGATCGACCATCACCATTAAAGCAAACGCCGTATCCTCCCCGACTTTCATTCGAAGGAAGGTGCGATAAATCCAATTTTTCATTCCCATAAAAGGCGTATACCTTGCCATTTGAATAAAGATAAAGTTTTTCACAACCTTGAGAAAGGGGACCGTTCGATAGACTTGTCTAAGCGAATTGACCCCTTTGACAGGATAACGATCTGTTTTTCTCAACTTAATCAGCTCCAACAATCGCCAAGAGATCACTCATTTTCTGCAGTATATAATCTGGGCGATGCTTTAACAGGGCTTCTTCTCCCTTAATAGACCAAGCAACACCTGCTGTTTTCGTCCCTGCCGCTTGACCAGATAAAATGTCGTGATAATTATCACCAACCATGATCGCCTCATGCGGATCACTGCCGAGCTTGGATAATGCCAGTTGAACTGGTTCTGGATGCGGCTTTTCATTTTGTACATCATCAAGTGTGACAATGACCTCAAAAAATGGCTCCAATCCAGTCAGCTTTAATCCCATTAAGACCGTATCACGAATTTTTGTTGTCACAATTCCGAGCTTAAATCCCTGATCCTGAAGAATTTCCAACGTGTCTAACACCGTCTCGTACTCCGTCACAAGCAGGTCATGCTGTTCATGATTAAACGTTCGATACATCTGAATCATGTCATCTGTCAGATTCGGATCCATTGCAGAGAATGTATCAAATAATGATGGACCAATGAAATGAAGGATATCCTCACGGCTGTATTGACCAGGGTAATAATGATCAAGCGTATGCTGAAATGAAGCAATAATTAATTCATTTGTATTGATTAATGTGCCATCTAAATCAAATAACACTGTGTTAATAGTTGATTGGTTCATATAGCTTCCTTTCTAACAGCTGCATGTTCCCGCCTCCGCCAAATATAGCTGATGGCAGCTGTCAATAAAATAGCAGAAATAAGGCGAATAAGAAGAAGCGGCCAGACTGGAATACCTAAAGGAATGAAAATCAGTGTATCTTCGACCACCGCATGACACGCCACAAGGAAAATGAAAGCAAGCGTTAAATCCTTTTTGCTGACACCGTCCTCTTCCACTGCTTTCATCATGACGCCTGCCCCGTAGGCAAGACCAATGGTTAAACCAGCCACCATCGTCATAGACGTATTTTCTTTCATTCCAAGCATTCTCGTAAAAGGAGACAGCCACTTAGACAGCGTATGGAGCCACCCTAAGTCTCTCATGAATTGAATGATGACCATGAGAGGAATGACAATACAAGCCAGCTGCAGCACACCAAGAACAGCTTTCTGTAAAGCAAGAAGTACGATCATAAACCAGCTAGAAGGCACATCAGCCGACTGAGCAGCTGTCAGCAAACCATATTGCGCCGGCTCCTCGCCTCCCTGCCAAACGAGGTGAATGACAATTGCTGACACGACGGCAAGACTGATTCTCACCAGCAAAATGACAGACACCCGTAGCCCAACCTTCGCCGCCACTGTTGATTCGATGATTAAGTTGTGACAAAAGGAGAGCATGACCGCTAAAATGAACACTTCCTTCACAGGCAGCTCTAATGTCAAGATGGCTGCAATACCCGCATACAAGTTCAGCATATTTCCTAAAACAAGCGGAATGGCCGCTTCCCCTGAAAGACCAAACAGACCCATAAATGGACGGATGAATTGTATAATCCAATCCATTACAGGTGTATGCTGTAAGATACTAACGAGAATGGTAACCGGAAAAATGACTTTTCCAAGTGTCCAAGTTGTCGATAACCCTGCTTTCAAGCCGTTTTTCCATGTCTCCCCCATCTCTTATCCCCCTTGCTTAATTTGATGAGTTGTTCTCTTTATACGGTATAGTTGCATATCCCTTGATTCTTCTAAACACAATCAGCAAAACAGCCACTGCAAATATGGCAATTGAAATCATCTGTGCAATTCGAAGGTGCTCAGTCAGCATTAAGCTGTCTGTTCTCATTCCTTCAATGAAGAAACGACCGATTGAATACCAGATTAAATAAGACAAGAACATTTCGCCTCGACGCAATGATGTTCTACGTAATAAGATTAATATCAAAACGCCTGCGATATTCCATAATGATTCATATAAGAACGTAGGGTGATAGTAGGTCCCGTCAATGTACATCTGATTAATAATAAACTCAGGCAGGTGCAAATTTTCTAAAAAGGCTCTTGAAACAGCCTCACCATGCGCTTCCTGATTAATAAAGTTCCCCCAGCGCCCGATGGCTTGCCCTAGTAAAATACTAGGCGCTGCGACATCGGCGATTTTCCAAAAGGACACCTTCCTCACTTTAGTAAAGACAATCGCTGTCAGCACCGCCCCTATCAGTCCGCCATGTATGGCAATTCCGCCATTCCAAATCTTGATGATTTCATTTGGGTGCTGCTGATAATAATCCCATTCAAAGGATACATAATAAATTCGTGCACAAATAATGGCGATAGGAATGGCAAATAAGATGAGATCAATAAACATATCTTTATTGATTCCTCTTTTTTCACACTCCCTTAATGCGAGCCAGAGTCCAAGCAGGGCTCCGACACCAATAATCACACCATACCAATGAACCGAAATAGGTCCGAGCTGAAAAGCAATCGGATCAATTGGTTGAATTGCTTCATTCATATAGACAGCTCCTATTCATCCTGGCCATTGTCTTCAATGACATCGGCAAGTTTACTTGTAAATTGTTCCGCTGCATTATGTCCCATTCGTTTCAATCTGAAGTTCATTGCAGCTACCTCGATGATGACCGCTAAATTTCGTCCCGGACGTACAGGGATGGTCAGCTTTGGTACATCTGTATCGATGATCCGCATTTTTTCTTCCTCAAGTCCTAAACGGTCATACTGTTTGCCTTGTTCCCAAAGCTCAAGGTTCATAACAATCGTAATTCTCTTATAGCTTCTGACAGCGCCCGCTCCAAATAAGGTCATCACATTAATAATGCCTAATCCACGGATTTCTAGAAGGTGCTCAATCAGCTCTGGTGCGCTTCCAACTAACGTATCCTGATCCTCTTGCCTAATTTCCACGCAATCGTCTGCAACCAGCCTGTGTCCTCTCTTCACTAATTCTAAAGCCGTTTCACTTTTACCTACGCCACTTTTTCCAATTAACAGCACACCTACACCATATACATCTACGAGTACGCCATGAATCGCAGTCGTTGGTGCAAGCTTGCTTTCTAAGAAGTTCGTTAATCGACTCGAAAGTCTTGTCGTTTTTAAGCTTGAGCGTAAAACCGGCACTCCATTTTCGTTTGAAGCTTCGATCAATTCCTTTGGTACTTCACGATCTCGTGACAAAATGATGGCAGGAGTAATATCTGTACAAAGAGACATCATTCTCTGCTTTCGTTCGCGTTCTGGGAGCTGTTCAAAAAAAGAAAGCTCTGTCTTCCCTAAAAGTTGAACTCTTTCTTTTGGGTAATATGTAAAATATCCAGCCATTTCAATACCTGGTCTGGAAAGATCACTGATTGTAATGGGACGATTAATCCCTTCTTCCCCACTTACCAGTTCAAGATGAAATTGTTCCATTATGTCCTTCGTACGAACTTTCGGCACGCTTCTTCCTCCTTTTATCGCAGGCGTTTCAGAAATACAGCTCTATTTTATCACTTTCAATGATGAACCCAAAATAGTATTTTATCCTGATCCTGTTTCATCACATTTACTGGTATAGACAACTATACTTAAAAAAGGTAAACTGAATCTAACGACGAGAATAAGGGGGCACAATCATGAGCAGTTCTTTATTGCTCTCCAATATTCATATTGTGACAAAGACAGAAATCATTGAAAACGGTTTTGTCGGTTTACGCGATGGCAAGATCGACTATATTTCAACATCACCGCCGACAGGAAATTATGAAAAAGTATATATTTCCCGGGAAAACTTTTATTTACTCCCCGGAATGATTGATATTCACATCCATGGGGGATATGGTGCAGATATGATGGATGCGACACCAGAAGCCATGAATACACTTGCTGATCACTTACCCGCAGAAGGAACGACAAGCTTTTTAGCAACAACCATTACACAAAATCACCAAGAGATTGAACAAGCACTTAAAAATGTCGCACAGTGGAGACCCTATAATAAAAAGCAGGCTGGAAGTCAGGCACAATGTTTAGGCATTCATCTAGAAGGTCCTTTTATTTCTAAAGATAAAGCTGGAGCGCAGCCTGCTCAATGGATTACACAGGCTAACCTTCCTCTTTTTGAGAAATGGCTGAGTGCATCAGATCAGCTGATTCGAATTGTCACTTTTGCACCTGAGGAAGATACTGATTTTGCATTCCTTTCCCTGCTAAAAGAAAAAAATATCATTCCTTCTATTGGACATACAAATGCTCCTCATGACATGATTGAACTAGCAGCAAAGCACGGCGCGCGTCATGTCACGCATCTTTATAATGCGATGAGTTCATTTCAGCATCGTGAGCCAAATGTTGCAGGGGCTGCGCTTACAAACGAAAAGCTTTTGACTGAGCTGATTACAGATGGCATTCATTCACATCCTCTTTCCGTAAAGCTTGCGTATTTGGCAAAGGGTAGTGAACGTTTGATCATGATTACAGACTCAATGCGTGCAAAAGGACTTGGAGAGGGAACCTACGAATTTGGTGGGCAGACGGTGACAGTCAGCGGTGAAAAAGCATTGCTGGCAGATGGAACACTTGCAGGATCGATTTTACAAATGAAAGATGGGGTCAAACGTATGAGACAGATCACACAATGTGGATGGACAGAAATTGCTCAAATGACCTCAACAAATGCAGCCACTCAGCTCGGGATCGATCATCAGCTCGGTTCGATCGAAGTTGGAAAACTAGCAGACTTGGTCATTTGGGATGAATCTGGCGAACTCATGATGACGATCTGCCATGGACAAATCGTTTATGAAAAAAAGGAGGCCACACACTGATGAACATCATCGAATTTGCAGATAAAGATCAATTAGGAAAAGCAGCAGCTGCTTTCATTGCACGTACCATTGAATCAAAAACAGATGCGGTTCTCGGTTTGGCAACTGGCGGCACACCAATCGACACTTATAAAGAGTTAATTCAGTTGCATCAAACAGAACAATTGTCTTTCAAACAAGCAAAAACAGTGAATCTGGATGAGTACGTGGGAATTGATCCAAATCATGAAAATAGTTATATGACTTACATGAAGCGTCATTTATTCGACCATATTGATCTCCCATCAGATCAATATTTCCTCCCCAATGGTGCTGCTGCTCACTTGGAAGAAGAGTGCTTAAGGTATGATCAGCTCATTGAAGATTTAGGGGGCATTGATCTTCAGCTACTTGGTATCGGACAAAATGGACATATCGGGTTTAATGAACCTGGTACTCCCTTTGACTCAAAGACGCATGTCGTCCAATTAGATGAACACACTCGCCAAGCCAATGCAAGGTACTTTTCTTCTATAGATGAGGTACCTACACATGCCATTACAATGGGAATTGCAAGCATTCTTTCAAGTAAAAAAATTCTCCTTCTCGCATCAGGAAAATCAAAAGCGGACGTGATACAATATTTAGAACGAACAGAGATTCACCCAGACTTCCCTGCATCTGCTCTGAAACTTCATGAAGATGTGACGATTTTTATTGATCGAGAAGCTGGTTCACTACGCTAAACACGAGAGGATTTTCACATGTTTATTGATAAGCAATCACCTATCCCCATGTACCATCAGATTATGGAGAACTTGAAAAAGCAGATTGAGGATGGAACGTTAGCACCTGATACACTCATTCCTTCTGAAAGAGAATATGCCGAACGCTTTGGTATTAGCCGAATGACTGTCAGACAAGCCTTATCGAACCTTGTGAACGAAGGATATTTATACCGGCAAAAAGGAAAAGGAACATTTGTTAGCCGAAAGAAATTTGAACAACCGCTTCAGGGCTTAACAAGCTTTACAGAAGATATGCGTCAACGTGGGCTCAAAGCTTCAAGTCAGTTGATTGATTTCAAAAAAGTCGCATGCCCAGAGCACTTGCTGCAATCATTACAGCTGTCGAACAGTGAAGATGTCTATGAATTAAAACGAATCCGCCTTGCAAACGATGAACCAATGGCTATTGAAACGAGTTATATTCCTGAAAAATTTGCTGGCGAGCTCACAAAGGACCATTTAACTGGATCTTTATATGAATATATAGAAGCGAACACAGGTCTAACCATTGCCCATGCCAAGCAGGAGCTTGAAGCCAATGTTGCTTCAAAGGAAGAAGCTAACGTGCTTTCTATTTCATTAGGGGACCCTGTTCTCTCCATTGCAAGAACAACTTATTTTCAAAATGACCTTCCATTCGAGTATGTCATGTCCGTTTATAGAGGGGATCGATACAAGCTCACTCACACAATGGAAAGATAAAACTGTGCTCCTGAAAGCACAGTTTTTTATTTCCTAAGAAATGTTGATTGATCATCATTTTTTGTATGAATTTTCCATATAGGCGAAATCGCTTTCCCTTCGAAACGGTCTTTTGCGACAGTGTACCAATAATATTCTTGATTTGGCTTTAACCCTTTCCATTCAAAGGTTGCTTTTTTACCACTTTTCACACCTTTGACTTCTCCAAGAAGAACGTTTGTGTAGACATTCAATTCAAAATAATTGGTTTTAACGGATTTCATTTTTGGTGTTAAATCGACATCAATTGAAAATTCATCTTGATCCCCATACGTTTTTGGATCATAAAAATGTTCTTGATTCAAGTAAGGTGAGTATGTGGTGAAATGAAGCTTATTTTTTTCTTGATCCGCAGTGATCAGCCGCATAAAACCTTGACCGCCTTCAGGACCTGACTGGTAATCTGCAAGGATTTGATATACTTTTCTGTCCACTTTTCCATCATGATCATCGTCAATCTCATCTACTTTTCGGCTGGCTCCGTGGTAGTGGCCACTAAATACTGCGACAATATTTGGGTGACGCTTTACCACTTGATGGAAGATCAAATCTCCAATTGGGCTTCGATTGCCGCTCACTAACAAATACTCATGGAAATTTAAAATGACAATGCGATCTGGATGTTCAGAAATGACTCGATTTAACCAGTCAATCTCATTTTGCTTGATCCCCCAGCCCATATACACCATCATATAATCATTGCCACCAGCAGAGATAAGATCATAATGACCTCGATTGTTTTGATAGGATTCACCGTAATATGGCTTGTCTTCAAAGCGTTTCGCTCCAAAGTATCTCCCATATTCCCTATAATGGCCGTCTTTGTGTCTGACATCATGATTACCAGCTAATACACCGTAAGGAATCTGATGCTGATCTAACACACGCATAAATGTATCGGCACGATTCCATTGCTTATCCTTTGAATCATCCACAATATCACCTGTATGGAACACATATTGAATATTTAATGGGTCCCTTTGATCTCTGATCCACTCGACCATTTTTTTGAAGATATGAGGATAACTTCTGGCATAATATTGAGTATCAGACATCCACACCATCTTATAAGGCTTTAACGTCTTACTGATCTCATCTTGTACAAGCAAATCAAACGTTTGATTTTTCATATACTGTCTGACTGACAGCAGCCCTTTCAGGTAAAATTCCTTTTCATCCTTGGCAAAGTGATGAGTGATTTTATCCCACTTTTCTTGCTGATGATTCCAAGCGTACATCGTTACCTTTCTCCCTGATAATGAGCTTCCTTTCCATACAGCCTCGACAACATCCTTTTCACGTACATCGTGATGAACCTTGATTTGAAAGCGATGATAAGGAAAATGCTGTAGATCTTTCGTTTCCACTGATTTACCATCAGCAAATGCAATGCGATTTCTTTCTCGATCAGAAAAAATCATTTCCCCTGTTTCATTTAAATGTTTTGGCGGCTCTGTTTCCGCTGCATACTTGAAAATCTTCATGGACGGATGCAGCGATGTATATTGATAGGCACGGTAAAAGGAGTAATCTAACTGATCATTAGTAGGATCATTGGTTAGCACTGTTTGCTTAGATGATTCCTTTTTTGTCCTATCTGACACTCTCTCTGGCGTTTCAGGGTGTTCATGTACCGTCTTAAAAACCTTTTTCAAAGTTGATTTGTTTCCAGCGGCATCTTTTGCTTTTATCTTCAATGTGTGCTCCCCAGGTTCTAATTCGCTAGAGGACGTTTGATAAGGCAAAGAGATCGGTTTTCCATCTAAATATGCCTTCATCTCCGCTATGTCACTCCAACGATCCGTCACCTTTGCCTTTAACGTAAAGACGCCTTTATATTGGTCATTTGCCTGTATATTACTCTTGATTTTCGGACCCGTGTTATCGACTTTCACACGTACAGATTGAGATTCGTCTGCGGTTTTAGCCTGAACAACATGTACTCCTTCTTTCAGCCTTCTTGTATCCCACTGAATATAGCTTGAAGCATATGCTTGCTTCGGGATTTGAAACTGAAATGCTCTTACCTTCTTAGCGCTGCCACCGTCGCCCATTTTCCATTCCTCATGCTGGCTCGCATTTAGAGGCAGAATTTGAGTTCCATTCGATAAAATCATCTGGACATTTTTCAATTCAAAATCATCGTGATTTTCTCCAGGAAATCGGTCAAACGGCGATGACTTCGTCCCAGCATGGAATGATATCGTTTGTGGACCTGCCTTTTCTAAGTGTTTTTCTGGTATTGGTATCGTATAGGTGCGATACACTTTTGTCGAATCATCAAAAATGGAAAGTAAGTGCTTACCTATAGACACACCATTCTTAAAATATAAATTTGTCCCTTTGACATCAAATGCAAGATATGGATCTGCTTCAAGTGCAGGGAATACTTGTCGAATCGGTTTTCCATCTATCATTAATTTTATGCTTTTTTTCTGATCTGCTGTTGCTTTTAAGTGAAATACGCCTGAAACCGTATCTCCTTCTTCTACATTCAATCGAAGGCCGTGAGCTTTGCTTACTTGTTCCACATCAATTGTTTTTTTCATTGTCATTGCTTGATTTTCGCCGTCAGACGCTTCAATCTGATATTCCAATCGATCTTTACCGATGAGCTCAGGTGAATAAATAATATAGTGAAACAGCCGATCATTATGATCCTTTTGAAGCAGCACCTCTTTAAAATCTTCATGACGATTGGTTCGATATCGCAATTTGACCGTTTTGACGGACTGATCATCCTGCACATCTGCTCTCATTTCAATGCCTTCAGTTGGTTTTATCGGTTGATTGTCTGTCATATCTTCAATCACAGGTTTATGAACATCTTGTGATATTTCTTTTTTTTCAGTTGGAATTTGTGCTTTTAACACTTTTCCGGGTGTTGGCTCTTCCTCCACTTTCGAGATCAGCTTCATTTGTGTCGTACCATCCATTGGATACTTGAACAGTAACGATCTGTGCTCGCTAAACAATGAAGGCTTTAAACGATAGGATGCCGACGATACCTCTTCTCCTATATTTGTTGTGATAGAAACAAGGCGGGATTTAGAATTGGACAATCCTTTACTCTCAATGACCGATAGTTGCTCGCCCTCTTTTAAATGGCTTTTGTACATCGCATTAAAGTCCGCTACCGTTAAATGCTCCTGCCCTTTTTTTCTAAGCCAAAATACGTACGGCTTTCCAGGAGAAATGGTAATAGGACTTGTGTGAAATGAATATATATCATCCATCTCCACGCCTTGCGCTGGATTGCGATAGCGAAGCTGGTAATGTCGAAGTGAAATGGGTGCATGTGTTGTGTTATACACCTCGATGAATTCAAAAGCATCCTTGCCTTTGCGGTTTTTTGAATTCACGACGATTTCTGTCATCAATAGCTCAGGAATTTGTGAGAGATCCTCTTCAAATCCGTTTAAGTGAACTGCTTGTTCGGTTGTTTTGATGACAGACTTCTGCGTCAGGAATTCTGTATAGTAATGAACTGTTGGATTCCACAATTGATCTGTCGGGATTTTCGCTGTGAATTCTGGTTTCATCCCCGGCAATCGTTCCATTGGGATCAATCGATATCCTAGCTCATCACTCTGTTTATAGTACAAGTTTGCAGACAAAATTTGCTCTGACTGACTAATAGATGCCCTAAATTGAAGATCACGTTTTTTTCCTTGAACCGGACGGACATCTACTTGAAATTGATCAAAGATAAAAGGTGAAAAGGGCTTATTTCGTATGTTCACTTGTGTTTGTGTCAAAGATCCTGCTGAAGCAGGCTGACTGAAACAAAAAAGAATGCTCAAAAAAAGCAAAAGAATGATTTGTCTGCTCACATTCACCATCGTGCACCGCCTCCCTTCGGATATTGTGTCTCCTGAAGACGGTTTTTATGACAGATGGAACGGGGAAACGATATAAATTCACACAAAAAAACCGTTAGCTTTTTTTCGCTAACGGTTCCACGATTCCTTTTTGTATGAGCAGATGGAAAATGGATAAAATGACAGCCATCCAAATGGCCGTTCCAAACCCATCAATGTTAAAACTATCTCCCATAAAGCTTGAGGTCATCATCAGTGTGATGGCATTAATGACAAAGAGGAACAATCCTAGTGAAAGTACTGTCACTGGCAGCGTTAAAATGATCAAAAACGGCTTCACTAAAATATTGAGCAAGGACAAAATAATACTTGCTACAATCGCTGCGCCAAAGCCTTCAATATACACACTACCAAGGCCTGGCAGAATGCCTGAATCAAAATATCCAGCAATGACGATTAAAAGTAATGCATTGACGAGAATACTAACGATCCATCTAAGCATTTAGTTAGTGCCTTCTTCCGGAACAACAAAATACCAGATGAAGTAGATCAAGAAGATCGGCATAAATGCTGTCATAAATCCGATGATCACCGTTAAAATACGAAGCAGGGATGCATCGACACTTAAGTATTCAGCAAGTCCACCGACAACACCCGCTATTTTTTTATCTGTCGCTGAACGATAAAGCTTCTTCATGTAGAATCACTCCTTGTCTGATTGGTGCTTTACTTGGATTGAGCCTGTTTTTGTTTCTGCAAAAATGGATATATTGTGCTCCGCCTGTTGATTGGCTTTGATCATTTTCTCTTTTTGCAGCGTTTCATTTTTCTCTTTAATCATATTTGCATCAAGCAGCTCATGAGAGATCGATCCGAGATTGCTTTTCAGCTCCGCAGTCACTGCACAAGCACGCGGAATCTGAACGTCCACACTGCCTGTTGTCGTTTTTGCATAGATCGAACGGCATTTCTCATCTGACAGCTGAACAGCAATGTTCCCATTGAAGCTCTGTGCATCAATTGATTCACTTTTCCCGCGCAGGTCAATGAGCCCATTAATGGTTTCTACTTCAATCATACCACACTCGTGATCAGCCAGTTTGATTTGTCCATTTGCTGTTTCAATTCCGACTTTTTCTGCTTGTAAAGAGGCAAAAGAGACGACGCCATTTGTTGTTTTTGCAGCCAGTTCTTTTGTCTTTAGCTTTTCCCCGCGAATCGGTCCATTAAACAGTTTGACTTTGATTTTATCGTATTGGATACGTGGTACATACAGGGTGACATTGACCTTCATGGTCTTCTTTTCAGTTCGGATAAAAAATTTGTCCCCTTCAAGTCCGCAATCCAGATGTTGAAGAAATTGATGTCTTGCCTGCTCTCCATCCTCTGCACGGTAAATTTTCGCATGACACTCTGCTCGAACATCCCCATCATCCCAAGGCATCAAATTGAGACTGCCGTTTGCCAATTGAATATCTAAATGGGACAGTGCCGCGTCTTTGAATTGAAAAATGTGTTCAACGTCGACGGACTGTCCAAAGTTCAAATCAAGATCTACATCTTTGACCTTTTTCACCGCCGAATCTAACCATCCAAACAGCTTTGCACCGAGGTTTTCAGTACCAGTTCCTTTATTCTCTGTGCCAGCTTTTTCTTCATGAAAGGTATGATCAGCCGTTGATTTTTCTAGTGAAATGGACTGATTTTCTTCTAGTTTTTCAAGCAGCGTAATCGCTTCTTTTGCAGATAATGTCCCGTCTTCTACTAATTTTAAAATGCGTTCTTTTTCATTCATACAAAGCCCTCCTACGATTTGATGGATTGAAGCACTTTAATACCTTGAATGATATTCCAAATGACAGAGATCAAAAAGCCAATGGCGACTAAAAAGGACAAGATAAGTACAGTGAACACTGGAACGAGTGAGTCGCTTGCCTGTGTCGTCAATAAAAAGGGGATAGATCCAAAAACCAGCAGCACACAAGCTGCGACTGGCAAAACATGTGACCACAATGCACGCAGCGAATGCCGTTTCGTTTCCTTTTGATCCACTACAAAATATGCCACGATCGGTACAATAAACGGCATGAAAAATACACTAAAATAACAAATAGATGCAATGATCGACTGATCTCTGTTCATATATATTCGCTCCTTCATGATGAAAATTCCTTTCTAACTCATACGTTTATGGCGTATAAAAAGTTTCAAACTCATTCGATTTACATATGACCTTAGACACAAATTATTTCTTTTTGCACCTAAGTGTAGATTCTTCATGGATTACCCTTTAAAATATGTTGAAAAGATGGTGATTATCATTATAGGGGGTAATTATTTTGACAGATCATCATAATGCTAACCACACGGCACAAACGCTTTTAGACCTTATACAGAAACAGAAAAGCATGAACAGCGATATGATCAAGGAGCTAGAGGCCATTCATCCGTCTCATCCGAAGTATGGTGATATCCGTTATTTAAAAGTACTGCTCGATAGTAGCAGCACTCATATTTTAAAGGATTTAACGCACCTCAGTAACTTAATGCCAAAGGAAGATGTGCAATAAAAGGAAAACCCCTCTTTCGGAGGGGGTTCAGATTGTTGACAAAGGGCTAAAATGAACTTGATTTTAGCCCTTTGTCTTCTTTTCAGCGTGATAGAAAACCTTTGCAGTCTAGGAAGGACGAGTACTGGCGCGGAGCGAATTTGACATTCGTGAGCACCGGCACGCAGGACTGACAAAGAATGCGAGGGTTTGTCTACACGCTGAAACCCCTCTTTCGGAGGGGTTTTTCTTTATGAGGATGTCACACTTTCTGTTTCTTTGACTAACTGTTTCATTCGCTCACGATCACGCTCTAAAATCGGTTTTAAGTATCGACCGGTGTAAGAAGCTTCTTCTTTAGCAATGTGTTCAGGTGTTCCTGAAGCAATAATCGTTCCTCCACCAGCACCGCCTTCTGGTCCTAGATCAACAAGGTAATCGGCTGCCTTAATAATATCAAGGTTGTGCTCAATGACCAATACCGTATCCCCGTTTTCGACCAAGCGCTGGAGCACTTTTAACAACCTAGCAATATCATCCACATGAAGACCCGTTGTCGGTTCGTCTAAAATATACAAGGATCTTCCGTTTGAACGGCGGTGAAGCTCAGATGCCAATTTCACACGCTGCGCCTCTCCACCAGACAATGTCGTGGCAGGCTGCCCAAGTGTAATGTATCCTAATCCAACATCAAAGATCGTTTGCAGCTTCCGCTTAATTTTCGGGATATTCTCGAAAAATTGAAGTGCGTCCTCTACCGTCATTTCAAGCACATCGGAAATATTTTTCCCTTTATACGTGACCTCTAACGTCTCGCGGTTATAACGTTTCCCGTGACACACTTCACAAGGCACATATACATCAGGTAAAAAGTGCATTTCAATTTTAATAATGCCATCTCCACGACACGCTTCGCAGCGTCCACCTTTCACGTTAAAGCTGAATCGCCCTTTTTTATAGCCTCGTACCTTCGCTTCATTGGTTTGCGCAAAGACATCCCGCACGTCATCAAATACACCTGTATACGTAGCAGGATTGGATCTTGGTGTACGGCCAATTGGAGATTGATCAATATCAATGACTTTGTCTAAGTGATCCATTCCTTTGATTTCTTTGTGCTGTCCTGGCTTCGCTTTTGCTCTGTGCAGTTTTTGGGCAAGGGATTTCAATAAAATTTCATTCACAAGTGTACTTTTCCCTGATCCTGACACACCCGTCACAGCGGTAAAGACACCTAAAGGAAACTTCGCATTCACGTTTTTAAGGTTGTTTTCTTTTGCCCCTTTAATTTCAATGAAGCGGCCGTCAGGCTTTCGTCTCTCAATCGGAAGCGGGATGAATTTCTCACCAGATAAATATTGTCCAGTCAACGATTTTGGGTCCTTCATGACTTCTTCTGGCGTTCCAGCTGAAATCACTTCTCCTCCATGAACCCCTGCACCTGGTCCAATATCAATGAGATAATCAGCGGCAAGCATCGTATCTTCATCATGTTCTACGACAATCAGTGTGTTTCCGATATCACGCATGTTTTTCAATGTTCCAATCAATCGGTCATTATCCCGTTGATGCAGACCAATCGATGGTTCATCTAAAATATAAAGAACGCCTGTCAGTCTTGATCCAATTTGTGTCGCCAAACGAATCCGCTGCGCCTCCCCGCCTGATAATGTGCCAGCAGACCGGCTTAATGTCAAATAATCTAATCCGACATTATTTAAGAAGGATAAGCGCTCTTTGATTTCACGTAAAATGAGCTGGGCAATCTGCAAATCTTTCTCAGACAACTCAATTTTCTCATAGAAATCAAGGGCATCAGATACAGACAAATCGGTCATTTCTCCGATATGTTTGCCATTGATGAGAACCGCAAGTGTTTCTTTTTTCAGGCGATATCCTTTACAGGTCGGGCATGGCTGATTGGCCATATATTTTTCCATCTGTTCCCGAATATAATCGGAGCTCGTTTCCTTGTAGCGCCGTTCAATGTTACGAAGCACACCTTCAAACTCAATTTCATTTTCACGGACCTGGCCAAAATCATTTTCATATTTAAAATAAATCAGCTCAGAGCCGCTACCATATAAAATTTTATCAAATAAATGCGCCGGAATATCTTTTACTGGAATATCCATGTCAATTCCATAGTGTGTACATACCGCCTCAAGAAGCTGCGGGTAATATTGTGAGCTTTGAGGCTCCCATGGGGCAATGGCATGCTGACGTAAAGTCAAATCCTTATTCGGAATCACAAGCTCTGGATCTACTTCTAGTTTAGAACCAAGCCCATCACAGCTTGGGCAGGCACCGAAAGGGCTATTAAACGAGAACATTCTTGGCTCAAGTTCCCCAATAGAGAATCCGCAGTGCGGACAAGCATGATGCTCACTAAATAACAGCTCCTCTTGTCCAATCACATCGATCATCACACGACCTTCACCAAGTCGGAGTGCCGTTTCAAGAGAATCAGACAACCGTGCAGCCACGCCTTCTTTCACGACAATTCGATCAATCACCACTTCAATGGAATGCTTTTTATTCTTTTCAAGCTCGATCTCTTCTGACAGGTCCTCCATCTCGCCATCAACTCTGACTCGAACGTAGCCCTGCTTCCGAATTTGATCAAGTACTTTCACGTGTGTTCCCTTACGTCCAGATACGATCGGCGCAAGCACTTGTAGTTTCGTTCGTTCTGGATACTCTAAAATACGGTCTGTCATTTGCTCAATCGTCTGTGATGTAATTTCGATCCCATGAATAGGACAAATCGGTTTTCCGACTCGAGCATATAATAGACGCAAGTAATCATAAATTTCTGTAACAGTCCCAACGGTTGATCGAGGGTTTCTGCTTGTCGTTTTCTGGTCAATACTAATCGCTGGAGAAAGCCCTTCAATCGCATCTACATCTGGTTTGTCCATTTGACCGAGAAATTGACGTGCATAGGCTGACAGTGATTCAACATACCTGCGCTGACCTTCTGCATAAATGGTATCGAAGGCAAGCGACGATTTTCCCGAACCAGATAAACCCGTAATGACCACTAGCTGATCGCGCGGGATATTGACATCAATATTTTTAAGGTTGTGGGCTCTTGCCCCTTTCACCTCTATTCGTTCCATAGCCATCTGGCATTCATCCTTCCGCTTTTAGCTCTAGCAATAGATCTCTTAATTCTGCTGCTTTTTCAAAATCAAGCGCTTTTGCTGCATCTTTCATTTCCATCTCGACGTTTTCGATCACTTTTTCTCGTTCTTTTTTGCTCATTTTTGACAACTTTGGTGCTGCTTTTGTTTCGTATTCTTCCGAATCCTCATGTACTTTTGTTGCCTTGATCACATCTCGAATCTTCTTATGGATCGTTTGCGGAGTGATACCAAATTTCTCATTATACGCTTCTTGCTGCTCACGTCTCCGCTTTGTTTCTTGTATGGCAATGTCCATTGATTTCGTCATATTGTCTGCATACATAATAACCCGGCCTTCTGCATTTCTTGCAGCACGGCCAATCGTCTGGATGAGGGATCTTTCTGAACGTAAAAAGCCTTCTTTATCCGCATCTAAAATCGCCACGAGCGACACCTCTGGAATATCCAAACCTTCTCGAAGAAGGTTGATCCCAACAAGCACATCATATTTTCCGAGACGTAAATCACGAATAATCTCAATCCGCTCTAGTGTCTTAATTTCTGAGTGCAGATAATTGACCTTGATTCCGATTTCTTTCAGATAATCTGTCAGATCCTCAGACATTTTCTTCGTTAAAGTCGTCACAAGCACACGCTCATTTTTCTCAACCCTTGCATGAATTTCCCCAATTAAGTCATCGATTTGTCCTTCAATCGGACGGACTTCAATGATTGGATCAAGCAAACCGGTTGGTCGAAT
The DNA here is from genome assembly GCF_024807925.1 of Bacillus sp. JUb11. NCBI lineage: Bacteria > Bacillati > Bacillota > Bacilli > Caryophanales > Bacillaceae > Bacillus > Bacillus sp. JUb11. Next base: position 428,624 of record NZ_JANUEZ010000002.1, read on the forward strand.
AATTTGTTCCACAACCTCTGGCGTTTTCTCAAGCTCGTATGGGCCAGGTGTTGCGGATACATGCACAATATGGTTAATGTGTTTTTCAAACTCAGCAAATGTGAGTGGTCTATTATCAAGTGCTGACGGCAGACGGAATCCGTGATCAACAAGCACTTGTTTTCTTGCCTGGTCCCCATTGTACATGGCGCGAATTTGCGGGATGGTCACGTGTGACTCATCGACAACAATCATAAAATCATCCGGAAAATAATCAAGCAATGTGTAAGGTGTTGAACCGGGCGGACGTAAGGTGAGATGTCTTGAGTAGTTCTCAATCCCTGAACAAAAGCCCATCTCTCTCATCATCTCAAGGTCATACCTTGTCCGCTGCTCAAGACGCTGTGCTTCAAGTAGTTTTCCGTTTTCACGAAGCTTTTCCAACTGTTCCTCAAGCTCTTTTTCAATATTAATAATCGCTTTTTCCATCTTTTCTTCTCTTGTGACGAAGTGAGATGCTGGGAAAATAGCAACGTGGTCACGATCACCGAGAATTTCTCCAGTGAGAGCATCTACTTCACGAATACGTTCAATTTCATCACCGAAAAACTCCACTCTGATACAATGCTCATCTCGTGAAGCAGGAAAAATTTCAACGACGTCTCCTCGAACTCTGAAGGTTCCGCGCTGAAAATCTATATCATTACGAGAATACTGAATATCCACAAGCTTACGCAGCAGTTGATTGCGTTCAATTTCCATTTCAGTTCGTAAAGACAGCACAAGCTCTCTGTATTCTTCAGGAGAACCTAAGCCATAAATACAGGACACACTGGCAATGATGATGACATCTCTTCGCTCAAATAATGAGGATGTGGCGGAGTGTCTTAGCTTATCGATCTCATCATTAATACTGGCATCCTTTTCAATAAATGTATCAGTTTGAGGCACGTACGCCTCAGGCTGGTAATAATCATAATAACTCACAAAATATTCAACAGCATTATTCGGAAAGAATTCCTTAAACTCGCTGTATAATTGTCCGGCAAGTGTCTTATTATGCGCAATGACAAGTGTTGGTTTGTTCACTTCTTTGATCAGGTTAGATACAGTAAAGGTCTTTCCCGTACCTGTAGCACCTAACAGCGTTTGATGCTGTTTCCCCTGATGGATGCCCTCCACAAGCCTTTCAATGGCTTTTGGCTGATCTCCTTGGGGCTGATAGTTAGAAACTAATTCAAAGCGGTCACTCACATCAAAGCCTCCGTTTCGTTACGAAATCTATCTAATGAATATATTATCATAAAAGAACACAAAAATACGAACTAAAGTTCGTGTCTGACTTGATTTTTATTTCCAATACAACCATACCCTCTCTGCCGTGGCTCATAACCCTCTAAAGAAACCTTCCTTTCAGTATGGAACATTTTGGAGCGAGATATTCGATCAGCAGAAAAACCACAAAAAAGAAAGCTGCACTCACTAGAATCGTAAGCACAGCTCCTGCAATCAAAAACATTTTCTTTTCATCAAGAGGGATCACATCAATGATGTTTTTCAGCCTTCTCTCTTTTTTCGACTTCTTTCTTGGCCATAAACAATGCCCCGGCCACTAAAGAAATAATATCTAATCCTACGATAAAGTAGGTTTCTGTATAGCCTTTCATATACGAAGCAAATAAAAGCGCTACTGTTAATGCAATGCCAACGTAATGATTATAAGTAACCTTTGAAAATAAAATAACGAGCAAGAAAGGAAAAACAAGTGCAAATATGGCTTTTGTAATCACAAAAACCCTCCCTCTACATGGTCTACTCCCTTGATTATAGTAAAGATTGGCATAATGAACAATTCACAGTTTTCAATTTCAGCTTTTTTCTTCTCGGTTGAAGACTTTTGATATAGATGAGGAGGAAAATTAGTGAAAACGTCCCCTTTCTAAAGATAGGTCTTTACGTCTTTGACAGTTACATCCAATAAATTCTATGATGAAAATGATAGTGCGCACTATCATTTTAAAAAACAAAAAGAGACAAATGAAACCATTGGCTATTTGGATAAGGGGGCATTCCCATGTATTCAGTATTATTTCATGCGGCTGAAGAATCCGCATCACTCGCAGGGGCAAAAGGCGTGAATTTAATTAAATTAAACAATCACGGACTGCCAGTTCCAGATGGATTTATTATTAAAACGAACAGCTTTGCAAGCTTTCTTTCATATCACAATTTCCATCCAACTGATCAAAATCTTGCCCGAAAAATCACAGAAGCTTCGTTTCCTTCACAAATGGAGACAGAATTACTTTCATCCTTTCAATCATTGTTGAAAACATATCCATCCGTTGCAGTGCGATCCTCTTCTGTTGCGGAAGATCTTGAAGGCGCCTCCTTTGCAGGTCAATACGAGACCTATTTAAATATCAAAACAAATGAAGAATTCTTGCAAGCCGTCAAAGAATGTTGGTCGTCTTACTTCGCAGCAAGAGTCACAGAATATAAGGAAGAAATGATTGAGAACGAGGAAGAGATGCCGCTCATGGCTGTTGTTGTACAAGGCTTGATCCATTCTGACATCTCTGGTGTCATCTTTAGTGAGAATCCTGTATCAGGAAAAACAAACGAAGTCATGATGACTGCAAGCTATGGACTAGGAGAAGCCATCGTCTCCGGCCTTGTGACGCCAGATACATTTATTGTAAACAAAGAAACGTACTCTATTGAAAAATCACTAGGAACAAAAGAAGTGCAAATTGTCCCCTGTCAAGAGGGCGTCGTTGAACAACCCGTAGGTGAGGAGATGGCTGGCCAATTTTGTCTTCGAGATGATCAATTGATCCAAATCACGAAAATGACAAAACAAGTAGAAGAACTTTATGGACATGGAGTAGATATCGAATTCGGCATGTCAGATGGTACTTTTTATTTACTTCAAGCAAGACCGATTACTGCTTCTTTTTCCAATACAGCAAATGGCTCCTCAGGTGCAGCCTTTCAAATGAAACCTGAAGAGCTGCAAGACTTCTGGATCTCAATGGACGATCATATGCCTGGACCCACAAGTCCTCTTTTTTCAAGTTTGATCATACCTGCTTTAAAAAACGGGATGAAGAAAAACGGAGAGAAGTATCAAGTACCAGACCTTAATATTAAAGATATCAAGCTTTATAGAGGTCATTTGTATTCTTTACCGTCCATGCCAGAAGCGTCAGCGGAACCAGTTTTTGACGAGAGCCTATTCGAAATGTTTCCTCGTTTAAGCGAAAGAATGTATCGCATTTTAAAGCAAAACTTGTTCCCATTATACGAAAAACTTGATCAGCAAATCACTCAACCGCTAACAATTGAGGAAGCCATTAATGGCTTTCAAGAATTAAAGGAGATTTATCTAAGAGCGTATGACGACCATTTTGATATTGTCATACCTCAAGTCATTCTATCAGCGATCATTGAAGACATGCTTGTCACATATACTGGGGATCAAACACAAGTCGTTCTGCTGCATGAAATGATGATAGGTGTGATGAACAAGTCTCTTGAAACAGATCAAAAGCTATCTCACTTGGCAAAAGACGTTCTTCAAGATTCCGAGCTTCTTCAGGCATTTAAAGATCATTCAACGAATGCTGAACTATTATTTGCCCTCAATCACACAGATAAAGGAAAAAACTTCATTTCCGACGTAGAAGCTTTTCTCCAAGTCTATGGTTGGCGGTCTGTTAAAAGCCATGATTTCACAGAGGAAACATGGGTGGAAAATCCTGAATTTGTCTTGGACATCATTAGAAACAACATTCGGTATCAATCTGATTTTGATGAAGAATTTGCACAAGCCGTGATCAAAAGGCAAGAAACGTATGAACAGTTTATCAGTCAAGTGACAGATGAAGCGTTTAAAACAAAATTTGAGGAACTTTATCATTTTGCACTCCATGCAGCCAATATTCGAGATGATCATCACTTTTACATTGATGCCATGTTAGATGCAAAAGCGAGACTCTATCTCTTAAAAATTGGTGAACTTCTTGTTCAAAAAGGAGCGATCCCTCATCAAGAAGACCTTTGGTATCTTTACGATGATGAAGTACTCAATGCGCTCACAACTTCGACCACATACGATTCGATCATTCAGCAAAGAAAAATTGAAATGAAGGAAAATGAATCCATCCAACCACCAGCTTATACAGGAACGCCTTCTGAAGCTGAATTGCAGCAAGTAGAAAGAATGCTCGGTTCGCTAAGGGAAAATGAAAACAACACAGACGATGCAATCTATGGAATTGGTGCATCTAGCGGCATTACTTCCGGAAGAGTCAGAGTCATTACATCTGCTGATGAATTTTCACAATTTGAGAAAGATGACATTTTAGTTTGTAAAACAACGACACCTTTATGGACCAGCTTATTTAGAGACGCAAAAGCAGTCATCACCGATTCTGGCGGCATTTTGTCCCATTCCGCTATTATCGCTAGAGAATATATGATACCTGCTGTCTTAGGTACACGGATCGCAACTGAAAAACTAAAATCTGGTGACCTCGTGACAGTAGATGGAGCCAATGGGCGTATCCAGTTATTAAATCAGCATTCACGGGCATAGTCGTCACTGTTTGGATCATATTGGCGGTCACAGATTTTATCGGTATACTTACTTTGTTGCAAACACATTCATAACCTGAGGTGAGTATGCTTGTTAAAATCAACAAATCAGCGGATCATTCGCGCAACAATGGAATTATTGTCTGAAAAGGGCTATCAAAAAACAACGACAAAAGAAATTGCGACAAAAGCGAATGTAAGTGAAGCGACAATTTTTCGTAACTTTAAAAACAAACGCGGCGTGATTGCTGCCATTATGAAAATGAAATCAACACCGACCAAAACCCTTGAAGCTGAATTTAAAGACGATTTATACACCGATTTAAAATTTCTCGGTAGCTATTTCCTTGAAGATTTGACTTCAAAAAAAGAATTTATCTATATCAGCATGAGAGAACCCGCTATGTTTAAAGATTTAACAGACCATGAAAAAATTTATCCTCAAGAATTGAGAGACATGCTGATTCATTATTTCAAAAAAATGAGTGCTCAGCATCGTGTATTAGAAGGAAAAGAAGACATCTATGCTGATATATTTATTAGCACGTATTTTGGCTTTTTCATTCAACAGCTAGAGCAAGACATTCAGCTTGTTTTAACACAAAAAGAAGACTTTATTGAGACATGCACACACATTTTCATGAGAGGAATTTCTCCCACTTAATTGGGTGAAATTCTTCTTTTTTACAAAGGTGGTAAACACATTGAATCTTAAAAAAGAGAACTTGATCATTTATTCTTTGCTGCTTGGAGCTATTTTAGTTCCAGTCAATTCAACCATGATCGCAGTCGCTCTATCATCCATATCAACTTATTACGAGCAATCCATATCAAACATTACTTGGGTGGTCACAATTTATCTAATTGTCATGGCAGTCACTCAACCTATTGCGGGTAAGCTGGGAGATATATACGGCCACCGCAGCATGTATTTAGCTGGTGTGATACTCTTTTTGGTTGGCTCCATTGGATGTGCTTTCGCACCTAATCTTGCTTTTCTTATTAGCTTCCGATCAATTCAAGCGGCAGGCGGAGCTATATTAACACCGAACAGCATTGCTTTAATTCGAGCAACAGTATCACATGAAAAGCTTTCTAAAACTATGGGTTTTTTCGGTTTTGGAGCGGGAATTGGTGCCGCACTTGGACCTTTTATCGGCTCTATTCTCATTCAGAGCTTTGACTGGCATTCCATTTTCCTAGTGAATATACCATTTTTGATTCTCACACTTGTGACAGGCGTTTTTATGATTCCGAAGATGAAACATACGCGTTTACAAGCCAATGTAGATATCATCGGTTCGTTATACTTAACAATCGGGATCGCCACACTCATTTTGTTTACTAAAAGCCAATTATTAAACGAATACATGATCTATGGCGTTCTAGCGGTCATTTCCATTCCTTTATTTTTCAAACACGTACGGAAAGTTACAAATCCCATCATTGATTTAACATTATTTAAAAACAGTACCTTTACGAACGCTAACCTTTCTATCATGCTTAGTAATTTTGTGATGTACGCGATTCTTCTCATTATGCCGCTGTTTATGGAGCAAAAACTCGCGCTTTCTCATACACAAAGCGGGATTTTCCTTTCGATCTTTTCACTCTGTATGTCTATTAGTGGATTACTCGGGGCAAAGCTCCATCCAATAAAAGGTGCCAAAAAAATGATTCGAGTTTCATTTCTCTGTCTTACTTTATCAGGTGTTATGCTGATCACACTAAGCAGCTACCCAAATTTACCACTCCTTATCATCACATTAGTCGCTGGGGGGATCTCATCAGGTATTGGCATGACTAGCATGCAGATGGCTTCTTTAACATCTGTTGATCAGAGTTTATCCGGCTCTGCATCTGGGATTTTTTCTACCTTTAGATATTTCGGAAGTATCATTTCATCTACTTTAATTGGTATATTAAGTGGTTTTCAATCTTTATTTATCATATTAATGGGCGCAGGTATTCTTGGTTTCCTCCTCTCTCATCGTCTAAAAACGAAACCCACTTCTCATTCATCTGAACACTCTGCTTAATGACTCCCTTCGCTCTATTTAGGGCGGGGGAGCTATGATTATTTGTTACTGTAACCGATTATGGATACAATGATCAAACTGTGAAAATGATCTTTTACTCATGAAAAAATGTCATATAAATAGACGAAAAAGAAATTTCAGCTTTCATTTACCTCTACTTCCCCACCTAAAAACTTCTTTTCATATCTTCCAGCATTCATAACTTCGATTTTTTTTCACAATTTTTGTGTTATGCTTTTTGAAAATAGAGCACCAAAGGAGCAGAAGGATGAAACGAGTGAAATATTTTTTAATATGCTTGCCAGCTCTACTATTTTTCCTAGCAGGCTGCGGAAAAGACCAGCAATTTACGCCCCCTGGCAGCTCTCAATCAATTGCTGTCATTTCTCAACTAAAAAAAGCCTCCTTTTCAATCGTTGATTTACAAAAAAATAAAATTGTCTCTTCCGTTGATTTAAAACATCCTCTCACTGATCTTGTTCACATCAACAAAGACGTGATCATTGCATCAAGTAAGGAAGGACAATCTCTTATAGAAATCAATTTAAAAAAAGGAACAGCAGCGGACTATATGAATGTGAATAAAGGTCTGACTTCACTTGCGTATGATGCGGATACCAACACTTTACTTGTGACCGATTCAGAGAAAAATGTCGTTTATTTTATCGATACAGTGCACAAGAAAATTAAAGCAACTGTGAAGACCGGGACATTACCCTCTTCTATGGCGTTGTCTTCTTCTGGAACGTTGTTTGTTTTAAATGCAAAAAGTCATTCTGTTTCAGTCATTGATATTGAAAAGAAAAAAAAGATACGAACGATTTCCGTCCTAGAACGGCCATCTGGCATTCATTTTGATGGGCATTCCATTTGGGTTGGAGGACACGGTAAACCGGGCACATTAAATAAGAGCATTTTTGCTTACGACCCTAAAACAGGTAAAAAACAGCGAGAAATCAAACTAGGTGTTATGCCAGTCGCATTTTTTTCAGAAAAAAACTCTTCTACTTTATATGTATTATGTCATGGAGACCATACACTATATAAAGTAAATACCGAGAAAAACAAACTGCTTTCCTCTGTTGAGACCGGTCAAAATCCGAATTATATCACTGCTGATTCCTCATCTATATATGTCAGTAACTTAGATGACAATTCAGTATCCGTCATCGACAAACATACATTTATGTTGAAGAACCGACTGAACATCCCAGCAGGACCTTATGCTATCATGTTGGAGGAAAAGAAATGAAAGAACAGATGAATATTTTAATAGTAGATGATGAATTAGATATGCTTGAGTTAATCGGATCCTTTTTGCAGAGACAAGGCTTTCACGTGATAACTGCAAATAATGGCACGGGCGCCTTACATCAGCTTGAAAAAGAGGCCATTGACCTTGTTGTATTGGATATTATGATGCCAGATATGGATGGATTCGAAGTCTGCCAGCGCATTAGGCAAACCTCTCAAATCCCCATTTTATTTTTAACAGCTAGAAGTTATGAAGAGGATCGCATTAAGGGGCTGGAAATTGGAGCAGACGACTACATCATGAAGCCTTTTAGTCTACGTGAGCTTGCAGCTAGAATTGAAACGACATTAAGACGAATTAGAGGTCTTTCTTTAAAGCGCAGTCGAATCATGATTGGTGACTTGGAGATCGATCAAGATGGCAGACAAGTCTATCTCAAGCAAGAGCCCATCAATTTAACAAGAAGAGAATTTGATTTACTTATGTTTCTTCTGCTCAATCAAGGCCAAGTCTTTTCCCGTGAACAGCTCTATCAAAAATTGTGGGAATCACACTCACCTAGTGGCTCTTTAAGAACAGTCGATACACATATTAAAACACTAAGACTGAAATTAAAGGAAGCGGAACGGTATATTAAGACCGTTTGGGGTGTCGGCTATAAGTTTGAGGAGGACAAATGAAGCCATTATCCATTAAAAGGAAAGTGCTTTTCTTAATCCTTTCCGTTATAGGCATCGTTGCTGCCTCAGCTCTTGCCCTGACTTATTACTTATACCAGCACTTATATATAGATAAACAGATTGACTCTTTAAGTTTACAAGGAAAGAAGCTGGCAGAAATCTATCACAAACACGGGAAAGACACATATTTTACTGACAGAATGAAGTGGGCAAATGACTCAAGTCAGGCAAGTGTTATTTTTACTGATGATCCTATGGAGCTTTCAAGCGGTATTCCTTTCGATACGAATACAAACGATAACCTCATTACGTTTAAAGAACGCCAAAAGCTTCTTCAGGGGAAAACAGTTGTGTTAATTAGAGAACACCCCCAGTTTCATCAAGATATTCTCGGAATTGCCATCCCTGTGTTCTCAAACAAAAATGATTTATCAGGAACCATTTTCCTCTCTATGCCTTTATCTGATGTGTATGAACCGTTTGTTCAAATTCGATTAACACTTGGCATCTCTATTTTAATTATCCTGCTTTTGATTTTCTTTATTGGATATAAAAGTTCTAATAAAGTCGTAAGGACGATCAATCAAATGAAAGAAATTGCAATGGAAATGGAATCTGGTGATTTTTCAAAACGCATGGCTGTGACCAAAAAAGGGGATGAGTTAAATCAGCTGAGCCGTTCCTTTAATAAACTGTCCTCTACCTTAGAAAAAGTTGAACAGCATCGCAGAGAGTTCCTTGCCAATGTCTCCCACGAACTGAGAACGCCTTTAAGTTATATGAAAGGCTATGCTGAAGGAATTGAAGAAGGCATTATTGATCAAAAGAAAGGCATGCAGATTATTCAAGACGAATCCACACGATTAAGCCGGCTCGTACATGACCTTCTTGATCTCGCACAGTTAGAGGGGGAATCTTACCCACTAACGATGGAGCCGATCGTCTTTGCGCAGCTTATTCATGATGTTCTTGATCAAATGACATTCATTGCTAGTCAAAAGAGAATCTCGTTCAACCGAGAACTTGAAGAGGACTGTATTATTTATGGTGATAGCGATCGACTTGAGCAAGTCATTCGTAATTTATTGGACAATGCCATCCATTACACGCCTTCAGGAAAATCGATTTCGATTGAATTATTCGTTCACCAACAAACTGCTGAATTGAGAATTACAGATGAAGGCAGCGGAATTCCAAAAGGAGATCTCCCTCATGTCTCTGAGCGTTTTTATCGAGTGAATAAAGCCCGCACAAGAAAAGATGGCGGCTCTGGTCTTGGACTAGCCATTGTTTATCAAATTATAAAAAAACATCGTGGCACGTTCGTTCTTCAATCTGAACAAGGCCTAGGTACGACCGCTATTATACAATTACCAAGTGCAGAGACCTCTGAAACTCCGCCTGTCTCCTCATAAAATAAGATGACATCATAAGATGACATCTTAAACAAAACAGCTCTTTCCTAGAGCTGTTTTTATTCAACAGAAAAATAAAGAATTGGCCTTTTTTTATTAACAATTTATTCATATTTGCTTGTTACACTTTTTTCAAGTTAAGAAAAAGGAGTGACAAGCTTTTGATTAGACGCTTTCAGAAATTTGATCTTTATTTATTTTTCATATTGATTTTATCTGCCATTTTAAACATTTATAACATTTGGAACGACGATACGGTGAACGCTTATTATACAGCGGCGGTCACAAGTATGATGCAAAGCTGGCATAATTTCTTCTTTGCTTCGTTCGATCCCTCAGGTTATGTCACGGTGGATAAACCACCGCTCGCCTTCTGGCTGCAAACGATCAGTGCCAAAATTTTTGGCCTGCATGGCTGGAGTGTGATCTTACCCCAAGCTTTAGCTGGCATTGGATCTGTTTATTTAATCTACCGCCTAGTCAAACCTACATTTGGTCAGGCTGCTGCAAGACTGTCAGCGCTTATTATGGCGTGTACACCAATCGCAGTTGCTGTATCTCGTACAAATAACATTGACAGCTTACTCGTCTTTATTCTTTTACTCGCAACAGCCATGATGTTCAAGGCTGTGAAACAGCAGAAAGTGCTTTGGGCGATTGCTTCTTTTGCAATGATCGGTGTCGGTTTTAATACAAAAATGCTACAAGCGTATATGATTGTACCGGCTCTCGTCCTGTTTTACATCATTGCCTATCGAACGACATGGAAGAAAAAGTTGTTATCGCTGATGATTTCAATGATTGTTCTTTTAGGTGTATCTGCTTCATGGTCTATAGCGGTTGATCTCACTTCCAAAGACAATCGTCCTTATATGGGATCAAGTCAATCGAACTCAGCACTAGAATTAGCCTTTGGTTACAATGGTCTGCAGCGGTTGACTGGTCAACAGTCTGGCGGAGGAGGCGGCACAAATCAGGGTGAGGGACAGCCACCTTCACAGCAGGGTGATCAGCAAAATGACAATAATTCATCCACCATGCCTCAGCCGCCATCGAATGGAGCTCAAAACAACTCAGACAATTCAAACCAATCATCCAGTCAGGAACAGCCTTCCATGCAAGGACCACCAAGCAATGCAAACGGCACAACACCACCTGATATGCCATCAGGCGGTAATGGTGATGGACCGCCAAGTGGTGGGGGCGGAAAAATGGGAAGTGGTTCTGGCATGTTTGGAACAGGAACAAAAGGGCCATTACGTCTGTTCCAATCTGAACTGTCCGATCAAATCAGCTGGCTGCTTCCATTTGCGCTCTTTGGTGCGATTGGTATCTTCTTCTCGACAGCCTTTGAAAGAAGACGTCTCAATACAAAACAAAAAGAAACACTATTTTGGTTAGCTTGGCTTATACCTGTTGCTGCATTTTTCAGTGTAGCAGGATTTTTCCATCACTATTATTTAATCATGCTGGCACCGCCAATTGCTGTATTAGCAGGAGCCGGATGGGTGTCTATGACTCAATTGTTTCAAACGGGAACTGGCTTTAAAAAATGGCTACTGCCAATTGCGATATTCGTCACAACCGCATTTGAAATCTTTATCCTATCCACATTTACAAGCACAATCGGTCTTGGATTAAGCATTGCAGTCGGTATCATTGGTATTGGAACGATCCTTTCTCTACTTTTGATAAAAGGGAAAGAAAAACTAAAACAATTCATGTCTCTCATTGCCATCCTTGGGATGCTGATCGCACCCCTATACTGGGCAAGCACACCTCTTCTTTACGGAGGAAACAGTATGCTGCCAGAGGCTGGTCCTCAGCTTGCAACTTCAAGTGGCAGCATGAGTTCACAAGTCAATGAAAAGCTGATCAGCTATCTGGAGAAAAACAATACGGGAGAAGAATTCCTATTCGGGACAACAGATGCAACCACTGCTTCGCCTTACATTATTAAAACAGGAAAAGCTGTTATGGCATTAGGTGGATTTAGTGGATCTGATAACATTCTCACGCTTAATGAATTCAAACAGCTCGTTAAAGACGGCAAAATCAAATACTTCTATCTTTCTGGTATGAGAGGCGGCAGCTCTGACATTCTCACTTGGATTCAAAAAAATGGAAAAGAAGTATCTGCTTCTAAATGGCAGAACAGCTCTACATCCAAAACGAATCAGCAAACAGACAGCCAACAATCAAAACAAAATGATCAGTCAAATGGACGAATGGGCGGAATGGAGAGCGGTACTCTTTATGAACTATCCGTTGATTAATTCATCTATTAAAAGGGAGGAACGATGACTGATGGAAAAGAACATACAATACTCTGTTGTAGTCCCAGTGTATAATGAAGAACTTGTGATCCATGAATCGTATCAGCGCCTCAAGACCGTCATGGATTCGACGGGAGAAGCATATGAGCTTCTCTTCGTCAATGACGGCAGTATGGATCGAACAGCTGAACTGATTAAAGGGTACTGCCAGACCGATCCGCATGTGAGACTTATTGATTTTTCTCGTAACTTTGGGCATCAAATTGCCATTACAGCGGGAATGGATTATGCAAAGGGAGAAGCTGTCGTAGTGATTGATGCGGATTTACAAGATCCACCTGAATTGATTTTAGACATGATTGAAAAATGGAAGGAAGGCTATGAGGTCGTATACGCGGTCCGCACGCAACGAAAAGGCGAAACAGCTTTCAAAAAGTACACGGCTTCCCTTTTCTACCGAGTGCTACGTCAAATCACCGAAGTAGATATTCCTATTGACACCGGCGACTTTAGATTGATGGATCGTAAAGTGTGTCATGAAATGAAAAAAATACGCGAGAAAAACCCATTTGTCCGCGGATTAGTGAGCTGGGTTGGCTTCAAACAAATTGCGGTAGAATATGTTCGGGATGAGCGGTTGGCAGGAGAAACAAAGTACCCTCTCAAAAAGATGCTCAAGCTCTCGATGGATGGGATCACATCTTTTTCTTACAAACCTTTAAAGCTAGCCAGCGTAGCAGGTATTGCCCTTTCAGTTATTGGCTTCATTTCGATGTTTCTAGTTTTATATTTAAAGCTTTTTACAAACAGCACCATCACCGGCTGGAGTTCATTAATTGTCATTCAGCTATTCTTTAGCGGGATCATCCTCTTTATGTTAGGCATGATTGGGGAGTATATCGGCCGAATCTACGATGAAGCCAAGGACCGGCCGCTTTATATCGTCAGGGAGAGCTATGGCCTTCAGGCAAAGCCACATCCCGTTCAATCCCCTGTCCACTTCAAGCAATATAAACAGCATTAAAAAAAGCGTGCGAGACCCTTCAGAAGGTCCTGCACGCTTTTTAATAAATTAGACGGCTGTTTCAAACCGTTTTCTGTTAATAAAGAAAGAAAGTGTAATGATTAAATAAATGCCCATGGTGACCAGCGTTTGAACAATTGGTGTATTGAATACAACGCCGACAAAAATGGCCATGATCGCAATAACGGAAAACCACGTTGTGAAAGGATACAGCTTCACGCGATATCCGCCTGGCTGTGCGACGCTTCGAGATTTCAAATGACCGACGGCAATGATAAACCAGATGAATAGAACTGTGTAACTTAAAGAGCCCATTAAGTAATTAAACGTTTGACTTCCTACAAAAAGAGAAATCAATACAGCTGCATACAAGGTAGATGTACATACAAGGATGGCTCGAACAGGCACCTGCTGTTTTGACAGCTTGGAGAATCCTTTCCATACACGGCCATCCATTGCCTGTGTATAAAGCACCCGTGATGAAGCATACAAGCCAGAGTTCATAGAAGACAAAATCGCTAGTAAGATAATACCATTCATGATGTCACTAGCATACGGTACTCCGATTGTTGCAAACACTGTCACAAATGGACTTACTTGCTCATTGTTGACTTGATTCCAAGGGATTAAGCTGACAATGATAAAGAACGGCAGTACATAAAAACCGATGATGCGTACAAACGTACTTTGAATGGCCTTTGGGATGACTTTTTCAGGGTTTTTTGTTTCTGCTAAAGTGACCCCAATCATCTCCGTCCCACCATATGAATACACGACAACCAGCATTGCTGCAATTAATCCGCCAGTACCATTTGGGAAAAATCCACCGTGATCCGTTAAGTTAGACAATCCAGGTGCTGCATGCTGTCCGAATGAGACAAATAGCATGGTAAATCCAATGATAATAAATAAGATGATGACAGCAATTTTAATAGAAGCCAACCAATACTCTGTCTCAGCAAACATTTTGACTGAGCAAACATTAATGATTGTGACTACAAGTGAAATGATTAACACAAGCATCCAGATTGGCACTTGTGGGAACCAGTACTGAATAAAGATGGCCGACACAATCGCTTCTGCTGCAATATTCAGCACCCACATCTTCCAATAGATCCAGTCTAAGAAATAGGCCGGATACTTTCCTAACACAGGTTCAATCAAGTCACGGAATGTTCTTGCTCCAGGTCGTGCAACGGTCATTTCGGCAAGTCCTTGCATAATAAATAATAAAATAAGACCACCAATCATGTATGCCAAAATGACAGCAGGACCCGCAATATCAATGGCAGAACTGCTTCCTTTAAACAGACCAGCACCGATGGCACCGCCAAGCGCAAGCATCATAATATGCCTTGATGTCATTGTTCGTTTTAACTGCACATGTTCCTTTTCCATTTTCTATAGCTCCTTTAAATTTGAATCTTCAGACAAATATGAGATAAAAGCATATAAAAAGGCCAGCCATCTCCTGGAAGAGACGACTGACCTTGCAACCGCGTTACCACTCTTATTGATTCAGCCATGGCTGAATCCAACTTAAAACCCGATAACGGAGGTCACACGTAAAGACTTACTATTCATTCAGTCTTACCGCTCTTTGAGCGAGTTCAATGATTCGTTTTACTGCGTTGCACCGACCCGCAGCTCTCTTAAAAAACGGATGTTCATTTACTATTCTCAAGTCAAAGCGTTTATAGTCAAATTTGTATATTCGTCAAAGATTTTATTTTTTAAATATACTGACTAACCACGCAATTGTCAACAGCCTTTTTCAGACAAACAGCGATTAACGAATCCAAACAGCTACTTCATCCATCGGGCGACGTGTTTTGCCGCGTTTTGGCTCAGTGACACGATAACCGAAGGCTGCCATGACAGAGATGTCGTATTGACCATCCTCCAGTAACCCTTCTTCTTCTAAGATACGATGGATGTGATCGTAGCTAAATCCTTCAACTGGGCATGAATCAATGCCGATCTGTGCCGCAGCTGTCATCATGTTACCTAAGGCAATATACGTTTGTTTTGAAGCCCAATCAAATAATGTACGGTCATTTTCTAGTAGATGAAGATCGTTCTCTTGGAATTCTCTGTAGCGCCCCTTGACCATTTCAAACGTTTCGTCTGTCATTCCTTTGATTTGCTTGTTGATGTATTCTGCATATGCTGAATCATAGCGGGCATCTGTTCTTGCCAAGATGATCACAAAATGGCTGGCAGTTGGAAGCTGCTTTTGCGCCCCCCATGTATACTCTTTTAATTTTTCTCTGAATGCTTCATTTTGAACAACGAGGAACTTCCAAGGCTCAAACCCTACAGAGCTTGGAGAAAGTCTTCCTGTTTCTAAAATAAATGCAAAATCATCCTCTGGAATCTTTTTCGCTGGGTCAAACTCTTTTGTCGCATGACGGAATTCATACGCCTCAATGATTTCTTTTTTTAATAGCTCTTTGTCTCGCATGTTATTCATCCTTTCTAATGAACAGGTGTGTTCCCACAATCCAATTTCTTTCCATTCCCTAATAGAAATTGTTATGATAGGAAAACAAACAACCCGAATGTGTGATGTCTATCTCTATGGTAAAAGAAAAGCTTCCATTGATTCAAGTACGCACATTTTTGTTCGTTAGGTACAAACATGTTCATTTATGACCATTTTCGTTTAAGAAAGGAATGTTGAGATGAGTGCACCATCCAATCCAGTCAGTATTGTGAATCATGGCTGTCCCGTGTCTATCACTACAAATGTCATCGGAGGGAAATGGAAAGGCGTCATCCTTTATCATTTGACTTGCGGTCCAAAGCGTTACAACGAAATACGCCGGCTTCTGCCAAGAATTTCGCAGCGTGTCCTGACGTTGCAATTACGAGAACTTGAACAAGACGGGATTGTTCACCGTGAAGTCTATGAGGAAGTTCCTCCTCGTGTCGAGTATTCACTGACTTCTCTTGGAAATACGTTAAAGCCCATTATCTTTGCCATGCGTGAATGGGGCGAATCCTATGGAAGAGAAACGCGCCCAAAAGAAAAAAGCTGCCATCTCTAGCAGCTTTTTTAAGATGAAATCGCCGTTGGCTCTTGCTGAGGATCGTCCTTCACAAACAGGATACCAAGCTGGTGATGCTCCCCTTCGTAAGAGGCGCGTTTCTCAAACCTTGTCTGACCATTGAGACCAATGATCTCAAGCTTTGTCAGAGCACGATTGGTTTGTAGTGCTTCATAAAATTCTGAAACGGTTTTGATCTCGATTCCATTGACCTTTGTAATAATTTCTCCGATCTCAAGCTTTAAATCAGCCGCAGGGGTATTCGGAATGATACCAAGCACCATAAGCCCTTGATTCCGCTTAGAGAAAAAGAATGGTGCAGCGTTGTCATTCGCCCTCTGCTTCCATGATAAAAAGGCTCTTCCTGCAATCGCTAGAACAACAGCTCCCCACGCAATCGGCTCAAACCAAATACTTGCCGCACCTACTACAGCAACAACTAGACCGAGCATCATTATTCGGCGTGACGTAATTTGAATACTCACAATTGGCAGCGATCCTTGAATACGCTGGCCAAAGCCGATGATGTACGGGATCACAATAAATGAAAAGCTTTGATCGTGCACTTGAAGCACAGGCCACCATGGCAGAGAAGAAGTCCATTCACCTGCCGGCATCAGCAAAACAAGTGGTAGAAGCCACAGACGGTTTGCTCGCTGCTGGCCGATCAAAAGTCCTCTCGCACTCATCACCATTGCAGGCGATGTACGTAAATGCGCCGTTCGATAGGCTAAGATGCCTTCGGTCATTAACAGTAGCCCTAACAGGATCACAACGGCTGATGCATTCATCATTGAAAGCTGCGGCAGCCAAGAATGGCTCACTTGAACAGACATCAGTCCAAATGCCGCAATAAAACTGAAACCGAGTGTGTATGCAGACGAAAGCGCACTCGCCTTAAAGAATAAAGAGAAAACGATGGTCATCGCTGCAATCAGCACGATGAATCCAGGCGGAAGGGAAATCCCTAAGCCTACAGATATGATCGATAGACAAATTCCTGGAACCCATCCTTTTGAATATGTAAATTTCAGTTCATCGTAAACATCTTCTATTCTTGTTTGAAACGCTTTTCTCTCCCGCTTTACGCGGATGTAGCCATATAATAGGCTGATTAATATCATAAAATAAAAAAGAGGATGGATTAAAAACAGACCGACCGCTTTTAATCCGGCTCCCATCCACTCCGAGCTCATTATCGTTCACCGCCCAAGTCAAGCATTTTCTCTTATTCTATCAAATAAATCGATGCTTGACATCAGGTTTATTTCTCCTGATTCATCCAAAGTGTGACATTCGACAGTGAAAAATCTTTTAAATAGTGATTTACATCTACATCTAGTATGCCGCCGAGAAGCTGCATGGACCTCTTGATGTCGGTTAAGTTTATACCAAGTCTCTTATGATTATCCATTAAATAATTGAAGTATATCTCAGCACAGTCTTCATCGATCTCGTCGACTGATTCTACCGTTGTGTAATTGACCAAGTACCTGCTTAACAGCATGAGTAGACTTAATGCCTTTGTAGCCGAAAACGTCACATCTTTCGTACGACTCTTAAGCTCCTCTACCAACTCGTAATATTTTTTCTCTCTCACAATACTTGCCCTTTTCAATTGTGTACCCCCATTTACTAGTTCTTTTAAGAAAAGCGCAAACCTCGGTACAGCTCAATGCTTAAGCTGAATATCCGCAAAAAATAAAATATTTAAAATGAGTGCTACTTTTTATTGTAAGAATTATTTATGTAACATACAACTTTCAAAAGTTTCATTTTCATGACATGTTTAAATCAACAGAAAGTCTCTTATATAAATATGTTATCGGGTAAATTCGAAGGAATGTTATGTTTTTTGTAAAATAAATGAATATATTTCTCGATATAATATATTTTTAAGAATAAATTATTACATGTTCGTAACACTAATGAACCAAAAAAAAGAGGCATTTATTCGCCTCTTTATTTTTTGAGATATAGTGCTTTTAGTGCAGTTTGTAGCTGAAGATCATTCTTTTCATAAGATTTCACTTCATCTACCATCTTGTTCATCATTTTCGCTGTCTTTAAATCAATCACACCTGATTTTTCGAGATTGTATGTGCTTTGAAATGCGAGTACAGCCTTTTTCGTTTCTTCGTCAAAATATCCATCTACTCTGCCAGGGTCAAATGACAACCCTTTTAACAATGTCTGTGCTTGTCTGACTTCTTCATTGTTCATATCAAGCTGAAGTGGTTCTTTCAGCTGGAGCGGGCCAACGGTGAAGTAATCTGGTTGATGAATCGCAATGGTCGGCACAACGCCTTTTTTGTGAATCCAATTCCCTTTCGGTGTCAGCCACTTATACAGCGTTAATTTAATGTTACTTCCATCTCCCATTGGTACCGCCTGCTGCACAGTCCCTTTACCAAAGGAAACGTCACCTACCACTTCATACTTCCCTGCTTCTTTCATGGCACCAGCCAGAATTTCAGAAGCGGATGCACTTCCTTTATCAATTAAGACATTGACCGGGTATGGTTTTTGTTCTTTTCGTTTTGAAAAATATCGTTTTCGATCGCCATTCCGTTCTGCAATTTGAATATATGGCTGATCCTTTGTGATAAAATGTTTCAAAATGTCTTCCACACTTTGTAGATAGCCGCCAGGATTTCCTCTCACGTCCAGCACAAGGCCTTCCATGCCCTTTTTCTCGAGCTTATTCAAGCTTGCCGTGAAATCCTTCGCCGTATCTTCAGAGAAGCTAGAGATCGCAATATAGCCTGTTTTATGACCATTGACCTCTTTCATTGAAGCCGTTACGGTTTCAAGCGGAATTTCTTCTCGTTTGATATGGAATGTTAGCTCTTTTTCAATTCCATTTCGTCTGATTTTCAAGGCGACAGACGTTCCTTTTTTTCCTCTTATTTTCAGTACAGCATCGTTTAGGCTTTTTTCTTTCATCGACTCACCGTCAATGCTGATGATTTCATCTTTCGGTTTCAGACCCGCCTTTGCCGCAGGGGATTTTTTAAAGGCAGAGACAATGATAATCTTTCCTTCATCCATTCCAACTTCTGCCCCAATTCCTTCAAATGAGGAATCAAGTGAATCCGAAAATTGCTTTGCGGTTTGCTTGTCCATGTATACTGAATACGGATCATTTAAGGTTGAAAGCATTCCTTGTATGGCACCTTCAAGCAGCTTTTGACGATCCACTTCCTCTACATATTCATTCGAAATGAGGTCATAGGCTTTCTCAATTTTCTCCATTCCGTTTTCCTTCGCTCGATCACTTGATTGAGCTTGTCCAGCCACTGCAGCAGCCGCTTTCGGTGACTCCGCTTGAGTCGCCTCTTTATGCGTCATAACCCCTGCACTGATGATGAGAATGACACTTGCCATGATGGATGCGATTTGTTTTTTCATATTTGGCCTCCTTCTTCAACTCTTCCTGATGACCTGAGTTATTATATGCCAGAAGAAGGGATTTCATGTAAAGACATTCTCCTAAGGAGGCTTGACTAATCATTTCAATAGGTGTAATTTTTATTTTGTTACGATCGAGAAGGAGTCTTCGCTATGTATATTATATTGACGATGCTTTTATTAGGAATTTTACTAGGTTTTGTAGGAGCTGGCGGGGCTGGTTTTGTCATCGCATTGCTGACGTTAATCTTTGATGTACCAATCCATACTGCACTTGGGACATCTTTAGCTGCTATGGCATTTACGACTTTATCTGGTGCATACAGCCACTACCGGGAAGGAAATATCCAGCTCAAATCAGGTTTGATTGTCGGTGCACTAGCTTGTATTGCTTCATTTGCCGGAGCAAAAGTGGCTCCTTTTATTCCAGAGGATAGCTTGCACTATTTAACAGCTGGTATGCTCTTTTTATCTGCTGTTTTTATGATGATCAAATTGTTTGTCCTAAAAGAAGATGCTGAGCAGCAGCCGCTTTCTTCACGCCAATTGCTGATCAGGGGCATTATATTAGGCCTTGTATCAGGGATGCTTTCAGGGATGTTCGGTATCGGATCAGCACCATTTATTCAAGTGGGGCTTTTGATTTTGCTGAAGCTGTCTATTAGACAAGCTGTTGGCACAACGATGCTAGTGATTATTCCAATCTCTATTGGCGGTGGAATTGGCTATATTTCAGAAGGCTATGTTGACTTTATCCTGCTCGTTCAGATCTTAATCGGTACCGTATTAGGGGCTTTTATTGGGGCAAAATTTACACGCCTTGCGCCGAAACCTCTCTTAAAATCCGCTGTGCTTTTAACACCTATTATTGCCGGATTACTGCTGTTATTTTAACTTCATCTACATGAAAAAAGCCGATAACATGATGTTATCGGCTTTTTGTCAGCGGATATATTGCGCTGGATTGACTGCATTTGATTTCGCGCCATTCCATAATCCTTTATGAATTTCAAAATGAAGATGCTGGCCATAAGACTGACCTGTGTTGCCCATATATCCAAGGAATTGACCTTGCTCGACTCTTTGACCTGTTGACACACTTCTTGTTGAAAGATGAGCGTATACCGTTTGATACGTTTGGCCATTGATGTTATGTGTAATGAACACCACGTTCCCATAACTCGACGAGTAGCTTGAGTTCGTGACTGTTCCAGATGCGGCTGCAACGACAGATACAGTGCCTTTTGCAGCGATATCTAATCCGTAATGCTGTCCGCCAGAACGTCCGCCAAAGCCTGATGAGAAACGGCCTGCAGCTGGTTTAATGAAACCTGAGCTACTTGCTGGTGTATCTGACACTTGATCAGATCCTCCACTTGGTGCAGGTGCAATTTTTTCAGCAGCTGCTTGTTCTGCTTTCTTCGCTTCTTCTTTTTGACGACGTGCCTCTTCAGACTTTACCGCCGCTTTTTGATTCGCTAAAATTTCTTGTTCATTTTCAAGCTTTCCTAGTTCATCATGTGCATGTTCTTTTTCTTCAGTTACATGACCAAGGACTTTTCCTTTTTCTTTTTGCTGTTTAGATAGGTCCTTTTTCAACGTTTCAAGCTCTTTCAAAGATGTTTCAAGTCCACTTAGCTGTTTATTTAGCTCTGCTTCTTTTTGCTCTACTAGCTCCAAATCATTTTCGTGTTCTGTAATCATGTCTTTATCTGCTTCGACGATGGTTGTAACAGCTCCCACACGACTGACAAAATCACTAAAGCTACGAGCACCTAGCAGCACATCTAAATAGTTGATTGTACCGCCACTTTTTTGCATAGAACGAATTCGATCTTTGAAAATCGCTTTTCTCTTTTCAATTCGCTCGTTGATGACTTCAATTTCTTTTTTTAGTTTTTTGATCTCTTGTTTCGTCTGTTTGACCTCTTTTTCTTTTTCTGCGACTTTTTCAGTTGCGGCACTTACTTTTTGGTCAATTTTTTCAATTTCTTGCTTTAGCTTTGATTCTTTCTTTTCAAGCTTTGCCAGTTCTGATTTCTTTTTCTTCAAGGTTGATTCAGTCTTCGATGTTTTCTCTTCAATTTGTTGACGTTTTTGATCTAGGTCTTCGTATGCGAATGCACGATTTTCGTTCCCTGGAATGTATAGCCACGTTGTTCCAATAAACGCTGCCATTCCAGCCATTATCAGCTTTCTTTTCAAAACGATATTCCCCTCCCATGACAACTGTCGACATGAAGAGTCGACCGGATGAATTGGATCAACCGGTCACACCTTCTATAGAATCTTCGAGTGCTGCCATCAATATAAATAGATTTATACTTTCAAGAATTTACGGATGGACGTTAAACTTCCCCACACACCGATAATGGCACCGATCAATAGAAGGATCAGTGATACTTGATAGACAAACGGATTGTATGGAAGCATTGAAATAAATGAACCTTGTACCCTTGGCGCCACCCAGCCGACAGCATAATGATATGTGCCAAGCAATACAGCGATTGGTATAATCGAGCCAAATACACCAAGTAGTAATCCTTCGATGAAGAACGGCCAGCGGATAAACCAGTTCGTTGCACCTACTAGTTTCATAATCTCAATTTCTTTACGTCTAGCAAAAATCGTAATTTTGATCGTATTGGAAATCAAGAACATCGCTGTAAATAAAAGCCCAATAATAAGTGCGATGCCGACATTACGCGCCACTCCGACAACATTAAAGAGTCGGCTGACCTCTTCTTTTCCATAAGTGACTTTATACGTCCCTTTTAGGTTTTCTAATTTCTTCGCTACTTTTGGTGTATCGTGAGGATCTGTTGTTTTCACAATAAACGCATCATTTAATGGGTTTTCTTGATCAACCAGTCCCATAGATTGTCCATTTTCACCAAAGCTTTTAATGAGTGCTTTTAGTTCATCATCCTTGGATGAGTATTTCACATCACTGATTTCAGGAATCTTCTCAATTTCTGCTTTTAATTCATCCTGCTGCTTTTGATTCGCAGTTAAATCGATGAGAACTTTTACTTCTACTTCTTTCTCAGCGTTCGATGCCATGTTATTCAAGTTGAGCATAATGACAAGAAAAACCCCAACTAAAATCAAAGTGACAGTGACCGCACTAATTGATGCAAATGTCATCCACGTGTTTCTTCCAAGTGAACGGAAGCTCTCACGTAAATGCCGCGAGAGAGTTTTAATCATAAATTCCGTACTCCCCTCTTGCTTCGTCACGCACAATCATTCCATCTTCGATTGCAATGACGCGTTTCTTCATGCTGTTTACAATCTCTTTGTTGTGTGTCGCCATGACGACTGTTGTTCCGCGGTTATTAATCTCTTCGAGTGTCTTCATGATTTCCCATGAAGTATCTGGATCAAGGTTTCCTGTCGGTTCGTCTGCAATGACAACCTCAGGATGATTGACGATCGAACGAGCGATCGATACACGCTGCTGTTCACCGCCGGAAAGCTGATCTGGAAATTGACGAGCTTTGTGCTTTAATTGCACCAAATCAAGTACCTCAAGCACTTTTTTCTTAATAATACTTGGCTGTTCACCAATGACTTCAAGAGCAAATGCCACGTTCTCAAAGACCGTGAGACTTGGAAGCAGTTTGAAATCTTGGAATACTACGCCAATTTCTCTTCTCACATAAGGAATTTCTTTTTCCTTCATCGAGCCTAAATCTTTGTTATTAATTAAGATTTTCCCTTTTGTTGGCTTCTCTTCACGATACATCATTTTAATGAACGTGGATTTACCAGCACCACTGGGACCAACAACATACACAAACTCTCCTGGATGGATAGAGACATTGATTCCATTGATCGCCTTTACACCATTAGGATAGATCTTATAGACTTCCTTCATTTCAATCATGTAATCACCTAATCTTTTCTTATTCGCTGTCAAACAGCTTATCATGATGTTCTGACACTTCTCGTCAAAAAACGTTATGTATGGTCACGCACATACCCTTCGATACGCACAAGCAATTTATGTCCTTTTCATCCAAAAAGATGAAAAAATTGAATCGTCTAAATTTCAACAACTCCAATTATACGTCATGAATCGACGCAATGGTATTACATTTATATTTCAAAACTTATAAATAAAAGGTAAATAGAGCAATCAAAACCGAAAAACGTGTCTTTTTACCCTTATTTTTTAAATAAAATTTAATATAATACGTTTTCATACTATCCAAAAGTCTTTTTCTACAAATAGAAAATAAAAAAACCTTGTCGATTAGACAAAGGTTTTATTTTTTCTCTGCAAGCCATTTGGCGACTTCTTTTGCTTGTTTTTCATCTACCATTCCGCTTGGCATAGATCCTTTACCGTTCTGGGCAATATCTGCAATTTGGCTTTCATTATATTTCTTCCCGACTTCTTTCAGGCTTGGGCCGCCTCCGCCAGATAAGTCTTTTCCATGACAGCCAATACAGTTTTGCTGATAAATCTCTTCACCACTGCTCACATTTGAAGCACTTTTACTGCCTTCTTTGTCACTGCTGCTTGAATTTCCTCCACAGGCCGCAAGTACAAAAAGCATAGCGACAAAAAGAAGCGTTAATCCGCTCTTTTTCATGTATTTCCCTCCCTTACAATCATTTGGTCAACGTTATTATATCCTTGTTTACGCCCTTTTAAAACCCTCACCAAGCACCTCTTTTGCATCCATGACGATGACAAACGCTGATGCATCGATCGCTTTTACCACTTGTTTCAACTTTGTGAATTGTGACTGCCCTACCACACACATTAAAATAGGCCGGTCATGGTCGGTGTACCCACCTACTGCTGAAATCTTCGTTACACCACGATCAATTTGATCAAACACCGCCTGTCTGACCTCATCCTCATGGTCCGTAATAATCATGGCCATCTTCGAGTGACTAAAGCCAGCCTGAACCACATCAATCGTCTTACTAGAAATGAACACTCCGATCACAGCGTACAGTCCTTCTTCAATCCCAAAAACAGTCATGGCCGCCAAAACAATCAAACCGTCCATCATCGCTAAACAAGTACCTAACGTCAGCCCTGTATATTTATTGATGATTTTGGCCGCAAGTGCCGTTCCTCCCGTTGAACCATTACCGAGGAAAACGAGCCCAATTCCGATCCCAATCACTACACCGCCAAATATTGCGGCGAGCAGTGCTTCATGGGTGACAGGAGCAATGTGTCTTGTTAAGAACACCATTAAAGGTAAAAAGACAGAACCAACGAGCGTTTTTACCCCAAATGTTCCACCTAATAAATAAAAGCCTGCAATAAAGAGCGGAATATTGAGACCCCATTGTACATATGCAGCTTCAAAACCGAATGACTGCATAATGGTACTGATTCCGCTCACACCGCCAGCAGCAATCTGATTTGGTAATAATAACGTATTAAAGCCAACCGCCACGATGGCTGATCCTATTAAAATGAGTACATAATTTTTCACTTCAATCCAAAGTTGAGAATGTTCCTGCTTCATGTCTTTCTTCCTCCGTTACTTCTGAATGCACACCTATTTTAAGCCCTCTCATTCAGATTGTAAATAACAGCCAAATGCAGTGCTAATGGATTAATACTTTATCACACAGCCGGATCAGCGTACTTGCCGTTTGGCAGAAGAGTAAATGATGGTATATTTAATATGTACATGAGAAAGAAGGGACATACGATGAAGAAAATACTGAAGGTCACCGGTATTACATTACTTGCACTCATCATCTTAGCTTTTGGTGCTTTCTATACATGGAGCCGCTTTACATATGGACCATCGGAAGCGTTAAAAAAGCAGATGAAGATTGAGCAGGTCGATCATAAAAATGGGGTATATTCATTTGAAGCATCAAAAAGCGATACTGGCATCATTCTATATCCTGGGGCAAAAGTTGAACCTCTTGCTTATGCCTATCTAGGGAATGCGCTGATGAAGAAAGGCTATTCGGTCTTTATCCCAGACATGCCATTTTCCTTCGCGATTTTTAATACGAAGAAGGCAGAGGATATCCTCAAAAGTCATCCAGCCATCAAGCATTGGTACATTGGCGGACATTCGCTAGGCGGGACAGCTGCCGCTATGTATGCAGAGAAAAATCAAAGCAAGCTGGACGGCCTCTTTTTCCTTGCCTCCTATCCTGCATCAGATGATTTGAAACAGGCTTCCTTGCAAGTATTATCTATTTCAGGCGAAAAAGATGGGCTGGCGACACAAGAAAAAATCAAAAAATCGAAAAAACAGCTACCTTCTCAAACGGTGTACCATGAGATAAAAGGCGGTAATCATGCTCAATTTGGCATGTATGGCAAACAAAAAGGGGATCAGCCTGCAGATATTCCAGTCCTCACGCAACAAAAAGACATCGTTCAGACGATGCTGGAATGGTTAAAACCAGCAAAAAAGCTCCCGTAATGGGAGCTTTTCATTTTTTATGCCTTCGTCGCTTCTAAAAACTCTTCAGCATCTGCCACAGCCAGTGAAATGGCCTCTTCCCAAAATGCTTTTTGAGTCAGGTCGACACCTAGGTGCTTATATGCCAAATCTTCTACAGTCATTGACGCTGTATCTTTTAATAGCGCAATATATTTCTCTTCAAATGATGCCCCGGCTTGCAATGCTTTCGCGTAAATACCTAGCGAGAACATGTACCCGAAGGTGTAAGGGAAGTTATAAAACGGGACCCCTGTAATATGGAAATGCAGTTTAGACGCCCAGAAATGCGGATGGTATTCATCTAAAGAGTCACCAAAGGCTTCCTTCTGTGCTTCTACCATCAACTCATTCAAGCGGTCAGCTGGCACTTCTCCTTGTTTGCGCTCTTCATAAAAACGTTGTTCAAATAAGAAGCGTGATTGAATATTCATAAAGAATGCCACACTGCGCTGCAGCTTATCCTCTAGCAAACTGAGACGCTCTTCTTCATTGGCCGCCTCTTTTAATGAAGCATCTGCCACAATCATTTCTGCGAATGTCGACGCAGTTTCAGCTACATTCATCGCATATTTACGATTTAACATCCGAACATCCTGCATGACTTCCTGATGGAACGAATGACCAAGCTCATGTGCTAGTGTCGCTACATTGGATGGAGTCCCTGAGAAAGTCATAAAAATACGTGATTCTCCGCTATCAGGGAAATTCGTACAGAAACCGCCCACTCGTTTGTTTGGGCGATTCTCAGCTTCTACCCAGCGTTCATTAAAAGCTTTTTCAGTAAAAGCAGCAAGCTCTTTTCCAAACCCTGCGAAATGCTTGATAATAAAAGCGGCTGCGTCTTGATAAGAATAGGTTTTTGTCTCACTTCCAATAGGCGCTCCCACATCAAACCAGCTTAGTTTATCAACCCCAAGCATGTCAGCTTTACGTTGTAAATAATCAATGAATGGCTGTTTATGTTCATCAATGACAGACCACATTGTATCGAGCGTCTCTTGTTTCATCCGGCAAATATCAAGGGGCTCTTTTAATATATGATCCCATCCTCTTGCTTCATATACTTGTAGACGAAAACCAGCGAGATGATTGAGTGTGCTTGCAAACAAATGTTCATCCTGTGTCCATGCATGTTCTAAATTATGATACACGGCTTTTCTTACTTCACGATCTGAATCATCCATCGCATTTTCTGCTTGGCCTACAGAGATCATTTGTGTTTCACCATTTTGCTCAAATGGAATGGTAATTTTGTTCACCAAGCTAGAATAAAGTTCATCCCACGCATGATACCCATCTACTGCTAGTTTTTGAATGAGTGTTTCCTGTTCAACAGGCAGCTGATCTTTCACATGTTCTCTTCGTTCATTTAATATGTAACGAACATCTGAAAAAGCGGCTGAATCCATTAATTCTTCCCACTGGCTAGTAGGAATCTCAGCAAGTGATTGATCAAACCCTGCTAGAATGGTTCCTAATTCAGCTTCCAGCTTGGCAATAGACCCTCGGAGACTGCCCGCCTTCATATCCTTTGTATTTTGAGATTGTAGACAGGATACAAATGAACCTGCTTGCGCTAGTTTTTTATATGTGATTTCATACGTTTCAAGGACAGCTGTTAACTTTTTTTCAATTTGTGTATCTTCTTTTGAAAAGGCATCTACCTTTTGTCGTAACTCATCTAATAGCTGCTGAATGTTTTGCAGGTATGTCTTAAATTCTGGTGAAGAACTGCCTCCTTTAAAAAAGGCATCTAAATCCCACGTCTCTTGTAATGGTTTTAATCCCAAATTATTTCCCCCTTTAATTGCTAATTTCATCATACAAAGGATATAGAGTCAGTATGGCATATGTATTCCTTTATATTCATTATATTTTCTCACAATAAAAAAAACCCGGCAAGAAGCCGAGTTTTTATGATAATTTTGAACGTAAATACGCATCGATAAAGGAATCTAAATCTCCATCCATCACCGCTTGAACATTTCCCATCTCCGTGTTGGTACGATGGTCTTTCACAAGAGAATATGGGTGGAAAACATATGAGCGAATTTGGCTTCCCCAGCCAATTTCTTTCTGTTCTCCTCTGATTTCATCCAATTCCGCCTGCTGTTCTTCGATCCGTTTTTGATAAAGCTTAGATTTCAGCATTTTCATTGCACGTTCTCTGTTTTTGATTTGGGATCTTTCCGTTTGGCACGTCACGACGACATTTGTTGGGATGTGTGTGATACGAACCGCAGAGTCCGTCGTATTGACGTGCTGACCCCCTGCACCACTTGCACGATACGTATCCACCTTAATATCCTCTGTACGAATATCGATATCAATTTCTTCATTAAATTCTGGCATGACATCACAGGAAACGAAAGAGGTGTGTCTACGGCCAGATGAATCAAATGGAGAAATACGGACTAAACGATGGACACCTTTTTCTGCTTTTAAGTAACCGTAAGCGTTATGTCCTTTAATCAGTAATGTCACAGACTTAATTCCCGCTTCATCACCAGGAAGGTAATCAAGTGTTTCGACCTTAAAGCCTCTGCGCTCTGCCCAGCGAGTGTACATTCTGAGTAGCATAGAACCCCAGTCCTGTGATTCAGTACCACCTGCACCTGGGTGAAGCTCAAGAATGGCATTGTTTTTATCATAAGGTTCGCTTAAAAGAAGCTGTAGCTCAAATTCATTAAACTGCTTCGTTAAGTTCTTCAGCTCTTTTTCAAGCTCTGCATGAAGCTCCTCGTCATAATCTTCCTTTAATAAGTCATGTGTCATTTGTAGTTCTTCATGCGATTCACTGAGTTCATGATAGGAGTTCACAGAATCCTTTAGTGCATTGGCTTCATTGATTACCCCTTGAGCCTTTTGCTGATCGTTCCAAAAATCAGCCTCTGACATCGTCGCTTCAAGCTCTGCGATTTTGACTTCTTTTGTTTCTAGGTCAAAGAGACCCCCTAAAATCAGCTAGCCTGCTAGCCATATTTTCAAGCTCTTGTCTAATTTCTACTAATTCCATATCCTTCACCTCATAGATGTATGGGGGCTGACATGAATAGAAAGAGGTTTTCACCTCTTTCCATTACTTATTCTGTCTTCCCATGACAATTTTTATATTTCTTGCCGCTTCCGCAGTGACACGGTGAGTTTCTTCCGATATCCACCACTTTACGCACCGGCTTTTTCTTCACTGTTTTCTCCTCATCGCCTTCTTGAGGTTGATGAGCAGTTGTTTGTCCTTGAACGACTTCTTCACGTTCTAGGTTGTTTTGGATTTCTGATTTTAGCACATATTTAGCGACGTCATCTTCAATTGAAGCGACCATATGCTCAAACATCGCAAAACCTTCCATTTGATACTCACGAAGCGGATTGGTTTGTGCATATGCACGTAAATGGATTCCTTGACGCAGCTGATCCATTGCATCGATATGATCCATCCACTTAGAATCTACTGCACGAAGAACGATGACTTTTTCAAATTCACGCATTTGTTCATCGCCAAATGTCTCTTCTTTTGCATCATATTTCTCTTTAATCCGCTCCATGATGAATTCGGTGATCTCATCTGCTTCTTTACCGAAGATATCTTTGACCGAAATGGCACCTTCATCTAAATAGTTCGTGTTGATTAATTCAACAAGACCATCCAGTTTCCATTCTTCTGGAAGTTCTTCTTTCGGCGTGTAAGATCCAACAGCCCGCTCAATAGACGATTGAATCATATTGATCACAATCGATTTCAAGTTATCAGAATCGATGACTTCAAAACGCTGTTTGTAAATAACTTCACGCTGTTGACGAAGAACATCATCATATTGCAGAAGCTGCTTACGGGAATCAAAGTTATTCCCCTCAACACGTTTTTGAGAAGATTCAACAGCTTTTGAGACCATTTTACTTTGAATTGGAGTAGAGTCATCCATACCGAAGCGATCAAGCATCGCCATTGTCCGCTCTGCGCCAAATCGGCGCATCAATTCATCTTCCATTGAGAGATAGAATTGAGTAATCCCTGGGTCTCCTTGACGACCAGAACGACCACGGAGCTGGTTATCGATACGGCGTGATTCATGACGCTCTGTCCCAATAACAGCAAGACCGCCTAGTTCTTTCACACCTTCGCCAAGCTTGATGTCTGTTCCACGTCCCGCCATGTTTGTCGCAATTGTGACGGCACCTTTTTGTCCAGCTTCCTCAATAATTTGTGCTTCACGCTCATGGTTTTTCGCGTTTAACACTTGATGAGGGATGCCTTTATTTTTAAGCAGTTTTGAAATCAATTCAGATGTCTCAACCGCAACAGTTCCGACAAGGACCGGCTGTCCTGTCATATAACGCTGTGCGACGTCTTCAGCTACTGCTTTAAATTTGCCATCCATTGTACGGTAAATTAAATCAGGTCTGTCATCACGCACAACCGGTTTATTGGTTGGGATTGTGACAACTTGCATATTGTAAATGTTACGGAATTCCTCTTCTTCCGTTTTCGCTGTACCTGTCATACCAGATAGCTTTTCATACATACGGAAATAGTTCTGGAACGTAATGGTTGCAAGTGTCATGCTTTCATTCTGCACTTCAAGACCTTCTTTTGCTTCAATGGCTTGGTGCAGACCTTCACTATAGCGGCGTCCTTTCATTAAACGTCCTGTGAAGGAGTCAACGATGACGACTTGACCATCTTCCACAACATAATCAACGTCTTTTTGCATCGCAACATGCGCCTTAAGAGCCTGCGCGATATGGTGGTTAAGAGCAACATGTTTGACATCAAACAAGTTCTCGATGCCAAATGCTTTTTCCGCCTTCGTCATTCCGCTTTCAGTCAGCTGTACACTTTTTGTTTTAATATCATAAGTGAAATCGTCTTCTATTTTTAACGTACGAACAAAGGCATTTGCTTGTACGTAAAGTTTCGTCGATTTTGCAGCTTGTCCAGAAATAATAAGAGGTGTTCTCGCTTCATCAATTAAGATGGAGTCAACTTCATCGATGACGGCATAATGAAGTGGTCTTTGAACCATTTGCTCTTTATACAGCACCATGTTATCTCGTAAATAATCAAAGCCAAGCTCATTGTTTGTTGAATACGTGATATCAGCAGCGTACGCTTCTCTTTTTTCATCTTTGTCTAAGCTGTTTAAGTTTAAGCCAACCGTTAAGCCAAGAAATTCAAAAATCTTGCCCATTTCCTCTGCATCACGACTTGCCAAATATTCGTTGACTGTCACAATGTGGACGCCTTTTCCAGAAAGAGCATTCAAATAAACAGGCATCGTTGATGTCAACGTTTTACCTTCACCTGTTTTCATCTCAGAGATATTCCCTTCATGTAGGGCAATCCCCCCCATGAGCTGCACCTTAAATGGGAACATTCCTGTCACGCGGCGGGAAGCCTCACGAACCGTTGCAAATGCTTCAACCAAAAGGTCGTCTACAGATTGTCCTTTTTCAAGTTTTTCTTTAAATTCGATCGTTTTATTTCGTAAAGCCTCGTCAGATAATTTCTCAAAATCTTGAGCGAGAGCTTCGATTTCATTTGCCTTTTTTTCATATCGGCTGATCGTACGTTTCGTAGGATCAAACACTTTGTTTAAGATTCCAAGCATATAATAACGCTCCTCTATTTCATGCAATTTTTCGGCATGTCCAAAAGTTTGACAGGTCCATATTTACCTGTATTTATCATACCATACCTTCCTTGATTTCCAAAGAATTTGCAATGATTTAGCACAAAAAACCCGCCCCTAATGAAGGGAGCGGGTTTACTTTTTTTAGGTCATTTTCGGATCAAAAGGAACGAATGATTAAGCGTTCGGCTCAATGAGTCCATATTTACCGTCATTTCGGCGGTATACCACATTGGTCAAATTTGTCTCAGCATTTGTGAAGACAAAGAAACTGTGACCTAACATGTTCATTTGGAGAATGGCCTCTTCGCTATCCATTGGTTTTAAATTGAAGCGTTTTTGTCTGACGATTTCTGTTTCATCAATCTCTTCGTCATCTTGAACTGCTACTTCGGACGCACCGTTTCCTCCAGCAAATAAATGCTTTTTCGCACCTTGCTCACGGAATTTACGGTTCACTTTCGTTTTATGTTTTCTAATTTGACGTTCTAATTTACTGGTTGCTAGGTCTACTGCATTGTACATATCCTCATTATGCACCTCTGCTCGAAGTGCTAGATCAGTCATTGGAATGGTAACCTCAACTTTAGATTCTTGATCGTTGTAAAATTTCAAGTTCACGTTGACTGAAGCATCAACATCTGACTCAAAATAACGCTCCAGCTTTCCAATTTTTTTCTCGACATGATCTCTTAGTGCAGGTGTTACTTCGATGTTTTCTCCTCGGACATTGTAATTCATGTAAAGAACGCCTCCTTTAAAATTAAGGATATGTAAACTTATTTCTACTTTTCCCTCCTTTTCTCCTGCTCAAACGTAAAAAAAATGTGAATTTTTATTGAAATTTGTCGAATCCTGCGGTGCTTCAGCTTTTACTTGATAGGTGATGAATATATATTCGATTAATTCTTGAAAAAGACCATCGCACTGTTAAATCTTGAAAGATGAAATAGATGTTTTCAGTGATTGAGACAAAGATTTTAAATCTTCCGCAGCTGCTTTCATTTCCTCATTCGCCGCTAGTGATTCTTCAACAGCCGCCGACATGTACTCTGTTTCCTGAGAATTTCGCTTGGCTCCTTCTTCTATCACACCAATTGTTTGAGAAATTTCTTCTGTGCTAGCTGAGATTTGCTCTGTCGTGGCAGAAAGCTCCTCTGCTTTCATCGAGATATCACGGATGGATTCCAGAATTTCTTGAAAACTCTGTTCAGACAATTGCGATACTTTCACACCTTCTGCTACATCTCGTTCCACTTTCGTCATAGATTGAGACGATCTTTCAGTATCTTTGTTCACGTTGGCGAGTAGCTGACTAATTTGATCAGTCAGCTGACTTGATTCTTCCGCCAGCTTTCTGACTTCATCTGCAACAACCGCAAAACCTCGTCCATGTTCCCCAGCCCTTGCTGCTTCAATGGCTGCGTTTAAAGCAAGTAAATTTGTTTGATCTGCAATGGCATGAATATTCCCCAGCAGGTCTTGAATGCCGGTAAACTGTACTTGTACATTGGCCATTGTAGAATGATGTTCATTCACAGATTCCTTAATAGAACTCATTTGTTTCACAAATTGTTGAATGAGGGATGCGCCCTCTTCAGCCTTTTCAGTCACTGAAATTGAGTGTCCCGAAACATCAGACGTATGTTCAGCCGCATTATGCATACCAGTCGAGACTTCTTGAATCGCCGAAGCTACTTTTCCTACTGCATCCGATTGTTCACGTGAAGCTTCACTGACCTGTTCAATCGAGCTAGACGTCTGTTCACTAGCCGAAATGGTTTGACTGATGGTTTCTTCAAATTGAGCAGCAGAATCAGCTAATTGCCTTGACCCGTTTTGCACCTGTAAGATGAGCTGACGCAAATGAGCTGTCATTTGGTTAAAAGCCGTACCGAGCTGGCCAATTTCATTTTTAGAGGTTACTTCAATTTCTTCAAGTGTGAGGTCACCATCTGCCATTCTTCTTGCTGCATGTGTGACAGAGACAATCGGTTTTGTCATACGATGAACAAACCTTGTGCCAATGACTAAAAAGCCGACTATAATCGCTGCGCTAACGAGAATAAGCGTCAGCAATAATTGGTTACTTTCTTCATTGAGCTGACTGATTTTTTGATCACGCTGTTTCAATTGTGTTTGAGCAAATTCTTTTGTAAAGGTATGTATTTCTTGTTCGATAGGTTGTAATTCTTGACTGAGGCGGGTGTTGAATTCTTTTTGATTTTGCATATTCAATGAATTAAATAATCGATTTGTTGAGGTGTAGTAAAGGTAATTTTTTTCGGAAATTTGATCTAACAGATTTTTTGCTTGTTTAACGGTGCTCATTTTTGATGCTTCAGCTGTTTTCTTATTGATTTCTTCATATGTTTGCTCAATCTTCTGTAAATTTTCAGCATCTTGAACAACCACATACGTTTTAATTTGTGCTTCCTGCTTTTGTAGCAGTGCCTCTAATTCCAGTGAGGTCTGGTACAGCTTTACTTCTTTGGTGAGGAGTGCTTTATACGATTGATCTGTTTTGTAATAGATAAAGCTAGAAAATCCTAAAATACTGACAAACAATACACATATGACAATAAGCCCAAATAAAAATTGATTTTTTAGTCTCATAAATTCCTCCGAATGGTCTGAATTGAACAAAAATTAATGAATGACATACGGCCTCATACAGGCATGTATTTCATCCATCCACTTTCTATATTCAGGTATAAAATATGATGTAAGGAATGACTGGAAGTGATTTGAAGGGAATGTATAGAAAGCTAGTATATCGAAACTTAAAAAAATTTGGTCAAACGATCGAATCGTCTTGGCAAAGTGCTCATTTTCAATAATCGAAAGCAGAAGCGGATGTGTTGTCTCTAAATGAAAGAAGGCATGGATCAGATCATTAAAGATCCGATCCCCTTCTGTTTTAGCGAAATCCTTCTCAATTTCATCTAAATATTTTAGACTCTCTTCTATCGTATATAGAAGGTCATAATATGTGGTTAATAAAATATAGTCATCTGAACGATACGCCACAGGTCTCACCTATTTATTTCCGTTTATCGTAGTATACGCCATCACTTGTCATGGGCTGATACGGATTTTGATAATTCAGCTGTTTTGTTTTCTTACGTTGAATGGCTTGAATATCTGCCTTGATCCCATTTTGAATCTCCGTTAATTGCTTGGCCATCAGTTGATCTGTTTGAATGATTTCTTTGATTTTCTCTTTTTCTTGAACGGAAAGCTCATGTTGAATGTCTCTCATTAGTTCGTCTCTCTCAACTAAAAAAGCATCAAAGTCTTCAACGAGTGTCTCACTTTGCGGGTTGGCCTCTATTTCCGCTGCCATTTTTAACGTTTGGTCGTGCAGTTGGTCCACAATACTCATAGAGATCCTCCAATAGAGTGGTGACGCCCTTTTCGATCGGTTTGAATGACTTCCTTCCAAGCATCTCGGAAATCAGTCACATATTGCTCTACTTCATTCAGGATCTCTTCGTCATTTTGCAGATTGGCTTCAATCAGTCTTCGATAGATGTAGTCATACATACTTGCCATGCTCTTTGATACATCATACGTACGATTTAAGGTGACATTTAATTCTTGGATGATGTTTTGAGCCTTTTTCAGGTTCAAGTTTCTCATTTCAGCATCTTCTTTTTGAATGCCATGCTTTGCTAGTCTAATAAACTTTAAGCATCCTTCATAAAGCATAAGCGTTAACTCGGCCGGTGTTGCGGTCTCAATAGAATTTTTCTGATAGGCGGCATAAGGGTTCTGAATTGCCATATGTTATAAACCTCCAATTATTGTCCAAGCAGTTGAGAAAGATAGCCAGATTGGTTGTTTAGCTTTTGAATCGCACTATCCATGGCGTTAAACTTTTTGTAGTAACGAGCTTCTACCATTTTTAAACGGTCTTGGAATGTGCTCATTCGTTGAGTCAAAGAATCAAGGTCCTTACCAAGTCCATATTCCTTTGATGCCATTGTTGTGCTACCAGCCTTTGTTTGAATGCTCTTTGAGAAGGCTGATAAGGAATTTTTGATACGATGAATGATTCCTTGTTCTTTATATTGCTGCTGCGCTTTATCTTTATCTTTTGAATCTACATTTAGCGAACCTGACATAAATATTTGACTAATCTTCTGTGGGTCTTCTTGAATGGCTTTTCTTAGTTTCGGTTCATCAATGACAAGCTTTCCGCCATCTTTATATTTATCTGAAGTGGCAATTCCGATTTGTGTCATGTGAATTTTATTCCCATCACTTGTCGTAATATCAACATAAAAATCACTTCTTAATTTAGATGCACCAGATCGTAAAATTGAATCACTTCTCAGCAAGCCTGACTTCGCAGTCGTTTCCCATAGCTCGACTTCTTTGTCAGACATGGCTTTTTTCTCTTCTGCTGTTAATGGATAGTAGTCTCTATTTCTTTTTTCATTGACTTTACCATTAATCTCTTCAACAAGTTCATTGTATTTATCAACGAATTGTTTGATTTTATCAAAGATGGCATCGACATCTGTTGAAACGTTCAAACTGACAGGCTTATCTGTTGTTCCTTTAAGTTCATATGTGATACCAGCCTGCGTGAAGGTATTATTGTTATTTTCCATTTTGAGACCATTAATTTCGTATTGCGCTTTCTGCCCTTGAGTAGTCGCAACTAATTTATTATCTCCATCCACTTGGAAGCCTAATTGCGTTAAAAATGAAGCAGAATTGCCATCCGCTGCCTTAATACTGACACCTTCACCAGTCGTACGGGAAGTCAGAGCGATTGTATCCACGTAGTTGGTCCCATCAAAGATTTGACCTTTATAAGCCGTGACACCTAGTTGAGCGTTGTTCAATTTTGACACGATTGTATCAAGGGTATCTTTATCAGTCGTATTAATGGTCACTGTTTTGGGTGTCGTAGAATCTGGTGTCGTCACCTCAAATGTGAACGTACCGTTTGCAGCAGTAAATCCAGATGTGCCAGAAGATTTGAATACGGAAGCTGTCGCTAGTTGAGTCACATTAATCGAGCCAGAGGTAGCATTTGTTGATCCAGTTGCTGTGACAGCAGATTCATTGGAGCTTGTGACCTTTTTTGCGCCATAAGTACTCGGATATGTTAAATTTAATTTGGCAATGAGATCATCTAATTCTTTGACCTTTGAATTGATCTCGCGGTAGCTGTCTCTTTGCCATTCAAGTGTTTGTTTCTGGCGTGTCATTTTATCAAGCGGTGCTTGCTCAGTTTTCATTAGCTTTGAGACGATTTCATCAATATCAAATACATTTGAAAATCCAGTAATTCGATTAACCATTGTTTTTCTCCCTTCAATTACATTCTTTTATCGACAAATAAACCGACAATCTCTGTCATTGCCGCATAGAAATCAAGCCATTCTTTGGAAGGAATCTCTCTAATGACTTCTTCGGTTTGGTTATCTACGACTTTGACATAATATTCATTGAGTTTTTCATGTAATTCAAATTGAAGATGAAATTGAGTAGGTTCAA
The DNA here is from genome assembly GCF_024807925.1 of Bacillus sp. JUb11. Taxonomy (NCBI): domain Bacteria; kingdom Bacillati; phylum Bacillota; class Bacilli; order Caryophanales; family Bacillaceae; genus Bacillus; species Bacillus sp. JUb11. The sequence goes on from NZ_JANUEZ010000002.1 coordinate 465,939, forward strand.
TCAGCTTATTTGCTCCTTGAAGCGTTTTCTCAATTTCTTCTTTTGAAACGACTTTTCCATTTGCTTGTAAATCAGTGTTTGCATTGTCATTTTGATGATTCGTAACACGGGTTTGAAATGCATCAATCAGTGGCTCTAGCGAAGTCAACTTACCAACAGACATAGTTATTCAGCTCCTGTGCTTTAATCTATCTTTTATATCGGCTTTGAATTATTAAATTAAATATAGATGGACCGATTTGTTAAAGTTTCATATAGATGGTGTACTTCTACGGTTTCACACGGAGGAGGATAGACAAATAGGATAAAAAAATCCTCACTTTTTTTGTGAGGATAATTGAGAAAGTAGATCAAAGGACAAGCTAGCAGCACGGCTGTTTTCTTCTTGAATAGACAGGTATACTTCCTTCCTGTGAATATCAATATGCTTAGGAGCCTCAATTCCGACTTTTACTTGGTCGCCTTCAATCGCAATAATTTTAACTTCAATATCGTCGCCTATTTGAATCGATTGATTTAATTTACGAGATAGAACTAACATGAGGAAGCCACCTCTAGCGAATGTTTTGTATGATAGGCTGAATCATGCAAAATGACCTGCTTGGCTTTCATGTTTTTCCGATTCACAATAATAGGCGCTCTTAAATTGGCTGTCGTTTTTTCAATAGAAGATCCCATTGTTAAAATAACCATGACTTCCACATCATTGGCATCTTCCACCCCAAGAATGTCTACAACCGATTCTTCTAAGTCAAATTCATATTGATTGAAGAACAAAAATGGGCTGCTGACAATAAAGCCTAGTTCTGCATTTTTCAAAGATTGAAGAACTAAAAATGGGGATTCTTCTGATAAAGGTAAAATGACAAATTGTTTTTGATCCAGAAATCCTGGTATCCCATTAGAGAAGTGAATGATTTGCTCCTCTTTAATCGTCACTTCTCCATGGTATTTTGTTTGAATGATCATAATTCACGACCTTTTTCATTTTTCTTAACTATACCTTATCACCATTTTGACCTGTTTCGTCAACTTCTATTTTTAATTCTGGGTATTGTAACATATCAATATGAACTTTACCTGGCTGGTAGTTAACAATTGGTTTATGAGGTGTTGCCTCTATAATAGCTTTTTGCGGCTCCACATCAATTTTAAGTTCAGATGGCTGATAGTGAATTTTTACACTAAAAAATGAAGGAATCACACCGATGTTGAATTGTTTTGCTGGAGGACTGCCGTTGATTTTCGCAAACTCAGCAATCGCATTCCCACCATTCTCGATCTTGATGAGTTCACTTCCTTCTTCCGCTCTACGCCCCATTCCTTCTCCAATCGCACGTTTCCCCTCAGCCGCCCATTCCTCTGAACGCCTAAAAATCGACTTAATATCCATATCGGCAAATGCCTCGGTTTGATCTATGGTTAATTTCGACGGTGTCCTTGTGATATTCATGACAGCTCTTGGCTGCTGAATGTCAAGATCCGCTCTTGGCTGCTCTACTTCTTGCTTGGAAGGGGTTGTCGACATTTGCAGCTTTGCATAAGTTTGCTCCATTAACAATCTAGGGATTTGCATAGGTTCACCTCCATGATGCAAAAAAGCACCCAACGGATGCTTTTTCTTATCTTAAGAAATCGACAAGGGATGGCTGAATCACTTTAGCTGTCGTCGCTAAAGCAGCTCTATTCACAGTCTCTTGTTGAAGAAGATCAAGAATGGCTTTTTCACTTTCTACATCTTCGGCATCTGATTTAGCCTTTTTCAGCACTTCAAATTGCGAAGTCAAACGGCTCCCGACTAAGTCGATACGATTGGATCTAGCCCCAAGATCTGAACGCTCAGCACTCATCACTTCTTTAAACTGATCGATATTTCCTAATGCATCATCTGAATTTGTAAACGTTCCATTTTTTAATGAGTTTTCTAAGTCAGTCAGCATTTCAATGACATTTTGACCACTGGCAGATTGCCCACCAAAAGCTGAAAGAGGATTTGAATTCACATTTAATGTGATTCCATCAGAAATGTTCGATTGAACCACGTTTGCATCTGTATAGTTTTCAAAGTTAAATGTAAACGTACCATCTGCATTCTCTACAACTGGTTTAACATTTGTATTCGTCCCATTAAAAACAAACTTACCTAACATCTGCGTGTTCATTGCATCAATGATTTGATTCTTCATCTGACCAATTTCTACCCCGATAGCAGCTAAATCTTCTGGCTGTTTTGTTCCATTGGCCGCATCGAGTACTTTATCTCGTATATTTGACATGATATCAATTATTTCAGTGACACTTGTTTCAGATGTATCAATCCAGTTTCGTGCCTCATTTAAATTAGTTTGGTATTGCTCATTTCGAAACATGGCTGTACTATACTGAAGACTTTTCACTGCTGCAACAGGATCATCAGACGTTTTTGTGAAACGTTTTCCAGACTGTGCCTGCTCATTAATTTTAGAGAGTTTTTCATAACTTTTACTAATATTTCGAAGTGAATTTTGAGAAATCATACTTTGCGTGACTCGCATCCGTTACCCTACCTTCCTACGACTCCCATGCCGTTTATTATTTTATCTAATACTTCGTCTTGCATCGTCATAATTCTTGCTGCTGCATTATACGCATGCTGAAATTGGATCATGTTCGTCATTTCTTCATCTATAGATACAGCACTAGTTGACATCCTGCGTTCATTGGCTGAATTCACAAGAGCTGCTGAACTGCTTTCAAGGGTCATGTTCTTTTTAGCTTGTATCCCCATTTCGGCAATGACATTCTGATAGTAATCCTGAATTGTTGTGGTATTTCCGCCGATTGGTAGCTTTAAGTTTTGAATATTAGCTAATTTCGTAGCATTCGAACCATCACCTTGCGTTTGATTAAGAGATGCAGCAATGTTATCTGTCGATGCTAAAATCACGTCACTCACTTTGATACGGGCTGCCAAGCCTTTATTCAAATCATTGTTATTCTCAATATCGAAAAAGTCTTGTCCACTTGTGCCATTTAACGTGTACCCTTGCTTATGGACATCGTTAAAAGCATCCATAAATACTTTTGCTACTTCATCCAGCTCAGCAAGCATATCCGGGTACATGCCTTTTTCAGCTCCATTAGACATGTAGCCATACGCCTCAACAAGTGCTTTTACTTTACCATTCACTTGTAATTGATCAGCTGCGATGGTTGTCGTTCCAAATTGGAGTGAGTTAACAAGTCCTGTCGTATTATCATAGGAAAGTTGCAATTCAGATTTTTCATTGGTAATGCCATTTAAAATTGTTCCAGCAGATTGTCCATTAGCACCGATAATATCGATGTTAACGGTTCCTTCAGCAATTTCCAGAGCATTTCCTCCAGAAGGGTTGTAGCTCACTTTAATATCAACAAGTGAGGAAAGCTGATCTATAAGAGCGTCTCGCGTATCATAAAGATCATTGGGAAGATAACCATTTGGCTCAACTGTTGCAATCTGTTTATTCACTTCATCAATTTGAGTTAATAGGGTGTTCACATTTTTTGCCGTTGAATCGAGTTCAGTTTTTAAATTCTTTTGTATCGTTGTTAAAGAAGAATTTAGCAGGCGGAATTGATCTACTAAAGCCTGAGCACTTGTCTTAACAACTGTACGGGCTGAAGCAGTATCAGCATTTTTCGATTCCGATAAGACTTGTAATGATTTCCAGAGGTTATCAAAGGCTCTATTCAAGCCTTCATCTGTCAAATCATTCATCACTCCTTCCATTTGTGAAAGAGCATCAGACTTCGTCGCATAATAAGACAAGTTATTGTTATGATCTCTATACTGAAGATCTAAAAAGCTGTCTCGAATTCTTTCAACAGTTCCAACTTGGACACCTGTCCCCATTTGGCCGTATGTCTTGCCATCATAAACAGAAATCACTGGGTAAGGATTCTCTGCTTTAAAGGTAACTCTCTGTCTTGAGTAGCCATCAGTATTTGCATTGGATACGTTGTTTGATGTGACATAAAGCCCTGCACGCTGGGCTGTGATTCCTCGTTTTGCCGTTTCTAGTCCCATGAATGTAGAACCCATAGATATCCTCCTTGTTTACGCCTTTGAATCAAACAAAGCCCTATGCTGTTTAGGCTTTGAACTCTCAAGACCATTTTGTCCGTAATTCATATTTTCTTTGTTAGGATTCACAAGATCGAATGTCAGTGAAATAAATTGAAGTGACTGCTGAATAAGCTGTTTGTTCAGTTCGTTTATATCTTTCAGTTCCACCATGATGTCATTCAGCTTCTCATATAACGAAATAAGCTCTTCTTGATCCGTTCCTGTAGCTTTTTCGATGCATGCGGTGATTGTCGGCGATTGATCACTTTGTAAAAATTGAACTGCTGCTTCAATCCGCTTTTCTTCTAATTGTGAAATGGCCTGAATATATTTTTGCTCAAGGTTCAGAACCTCTGAAAGAGCATCGATCTCATTATTTTTCAGCATTTCTGTTTTATTCTTAGACAGCTTTAGAAGCTGTTCATGTAATCCGTAGAGACGGTGCAGTTCTTCAATCATTATTTTTACTGACATTCACGCTACTCCCTTTTGTTATTGTTGTTTATAAAAATTCAACATTTTATCTGCAATGCCTTTTGTATCTACTTGATATGTTCCGGCTTCAATGCTTTTTTTAATTTGGTCTATTTTATCTTGACGTTCTTTCATGATATTCGGCACCTTTTGCATTTCGATTGCCTTTTTAGAAATTTCGACTTTGTCAGTTGATTTTGCTTGATTCGATTGCAACGTTTGTTTCTCATATGTTTTCTTGTAAGGATTTACTGGTTGTGTTCCATATCGATTAATTTTCACGGGATTCCTCTCGCTTTCCGTTACAGTCTGTCTTGATTCTATCCATTTTATCGACCAAACTGCAACTTAGTTTAGGGAATCAGTCGTTTTTAGGATTAATGGCATAATAGGTGTCTTTTTTCCTAGATTCAATCTCCCTTTTACGCTCTTCTTCTTGGTCCATTTGGCTGATTTGCGTCTTTATATCCTTTTCACAATGGCTACACAGCTTGTTTTTTCTGATCGGTTGGCCGCATCTTTCACAAGGATAATTGATATTCGGGAATTGACTAATTTGAAGTCTTTTCAAACGGATAAATTTCAGGATTAATTCTTCATCAACTTCTGTTGCGTCTACTATTTCAGCAATGGTTGATTGTCTATTACTTTGCTTACGCAAGAATTTATAAACGATATCAAAAGAACGTTCTTCTTCTTCAAAGCATTTGTTACAAACCGTTTGGATGGTGGTTTTTAAAAATAACTGATTACATTGTGGACAGTTTGCCAATTGATTCATAACCAAAACCCCTTACGTTATTTTCTTTTCTTAATATCGGTTGATTGTCATGATTTTTAACTACGAATCAACGTAAAAGAGGAAACACTTTTGGCGCCTGCATCTTTTAAAATTTTTGCTGCATGATAGACTGTCGCCCCAGTTGTATAAATATCATCGATTAATATGACATCCTTTAGAACGATCGGGTTTGACTGCCTTAATTGGAACAAATTCTGTTGATGTAAACGTTCATTTTTTCTTTTCTTAGACTGTTTACTTTGATGTACTTTTATAAGTGGCTCCAATATAGGTCCGCCAATCATGGAAGCAAGCATCATTGACTGATTGAATCCTCTTTCCTTTAATCTCTCTTTACTCAAAGGAATTGGGACAAGGACCGGTTCTTTGATTGAAAAAGAACGTTTAAACGCTGACTGTACATCTTTTTTAAATAGATCAGCTAAAGCCGTATCACCTCGAAATTTAAATCGAGCTAGAATATCTTTCATAAAGTCGTTGTAAGCATAAACAGACCGATTCATTACAAGAATCTCAGCAAAATCTCGTCGTTTATCCCACCTTGAACAATCCTGACACAATTGATCATTTGATTGCGCTCTTCCGCATTTGGGACAAGTAGGACCTTGAATCTTCATCAGGTGGTTCTTACATGCTACACATAAACGATCTTCATTTAATACTAGGAATGATTTCCATGTAAAAGCAGCCACAAAATGGCTCTCACAAATTGGACAAATCAACGCTTTTCTTTGTTCAACGGCAAATGATTTTCGCACCTTGGATATGTAGTGACCGTTGAAGCAGCTTCTGTCAGAATAACGAGCATCGCCGTATTTTTCTGTTTATCCACCATCTCGGATTTACTGTAGGATATTTTATCGATATCTGTTATATATTGCGGTTTCACTTGATTTAGAGAAATGGCTAATACATCTTCTATACATTTTTCACAATGACAAATCATGTTTAATTGGTTGAGATATTGATAGAGAATTTCTTTAAGTAGTATTTCTTTTGCGTTGAGTAGCATATTTTGTCTCTCCTGCCATTTGTGTTTTGTGAATATAATGTACCATGATTTAGTTGAACCCACACTATTTTTCAGAAAACTCTTCTTCAGCTGTATTATTCATTTTTACGATATGTTTCTTTGCTTGTTTCATACTTCTCGTTAAACCAAAATGAAAAAAGTACACGTCTCCGTTAAAAAAATCTGGATGTCTCCCTGCTCTACCAGAAATTTGGACAAGTGCACTTTCTGTAAAAATAGGAGATTCCGCACCTAATACGCCCACTTGAACATCTTGAATCGTAACGCCTCTTTCTAGAATAGTTGTTGTAACCAATACATCGTACCTATGATCTCTGAAATGCTGGACTTTTTGCTTCCTTTCTTGATCATCCGCAGAAACACCCTGTACATTTACATCTTGACCTTGAAGAATATGAGTTACCTTCTTCATAGTAGAAATAGAAGGAACAAAGAGTAACACTCTTTTTTTCTTTGTGATATGTTCATGCAGCCAGTTCATTGTAGATGCTGGAAGCCGATTTCTTTTTAATTTCTTTTTCCAATCTCCAACCCATTGAAATGTTGGTACAGGCAACGGTTTTTGGTGGAAGCGCAGAGGAATTTTGATCGCTTCTAATTGTCTACGAGCAACATCTTTTTGCATTTTTTTAGATGGTGTGGCACTTAAGTAAATTCTAACTCCTGTTTTTTTCATTGATTTTAAAACAGCAAACTGAAGCCGTTCATCCATTGAATAAGGAAAAGCATCGACTTCGTCTACAATGAGGACATCAAAGGCGTTTTTATATCTCATTAGCTGATGGGTTGTAGCGATCATAAGCGGTGCCATTTGAAACCTTTGAGAACTCCCACCATAAAGTGCAGCTATATTCAGTCCTTGAAATGCCTTTCTCATTCGAGGTTCAAGCTCCAGTACAACATCGGTTCTAGGCGTCGCAATACAAACACTCATTCCGTTATTTAGCGCATATTTTATTCCATGAAAAAGCACCTCCGTTTTCCCCGCACCACAAACAGCCCAAACGAGCAGATCAAATTTGTTTTGGATTGCTTCTACTAGCCTATCGGACGCTCTCTTTTGCCCTTTAGAAAGCTCTCCCTGCCATGTTAATTCAACTTGTCTTGTTTCTTTCTTTTGTGGACCCGTCCATTCGTAGAGAAAGCCACATTCGCTTACTTTTCCCAGCATGATGCAGGATCTACAGTATACACAGTCTTTTTTACATGTTTCACACGGAGAGAGGGCAAAGTAGCGCTTGTTTGATACACCGCACCGGCAGCAGATCAAACCACTCGCCAACCTATCGACAGCAGGTGTTCTATGGATAAATCCTTGATTCTCCAGCCACTCCAATTCGGACTGTGTACATTGACATTCAACAGGAAGAAGGTGCCTTGATTGTAGCTTGTGACTGAGTTCCATTGCTTTTTCCAGATTCAATTTCACGCACTACCTTTCCATTCATGTTGACCCATTATGTACAAAGAGAAGGCCTTTCGTCTAATTGTAAAAATAGAAAAACAAATCCCCTTTTCCATGAGAAAAGGGGATTTTGATATCTACCTGATGATCCAGCCAAGTGCTAAAGAGCCTTCGCCTAGATGAGTGCCAATCACGGCACCAAAGTAGCTTTTATAAAATTCAACATGAGGATACTTTTCTAATAAGTGCGCAATTAATTCATCTGCTTCTTCTTCTCTATTACCATGTATCAGAGTTGCTCTCATTGGAACACCACGTGATGCATCTTCATCAAATAATTCGAAAATACGTGAAATGGCTTTTTTGCGTGTACGAATCTTCTCAAAAGGGACAATTAGCTTGTTGTCAAAATGCAAGATAGGCTTTACCTTTAAGAGGCTTCCAATAAAAGCCTGAGCACCATTTAATCTGCCGCCACGTTGTAAATGAGTTAAATCGTCTACCATAAAATAAGCTCTTTGATTTTCTTTTAGATAATTGAGATGGGAAATCACTTCTTCTGGAGAAGCACCACCTTGGATTTTTTCAGCAGCTTCTAACACATAAAAACCTTGCGCCATACAGCTAGTCTCTGTATCAAACGGATAAATGTCGATTCCGTCAACTAGTTCATTCGCTGAGGCCGCACTATTGTATGTTCCACTAATTCCGCTTGACAGATGTATACTAATCACAGCATCATATGTTTCACTAAGTTTTTCATATAATTCTATAAGTTCACCGAAAGCAGGCTGAGAGGTTGTTGGAAGATCTTTATGTTTCTTGACTTCTTCATAATATGTCTTCCAATCCATTTCTACTTCTTCACGGTATGATTCAGTACCAAAGATGACATTCAGAGGGATCATATGAATATGATGTTTATCACGTAGTTCTTGTGGTATATAAGCAGTACTGTCTGTTACAACGGCTATTTTCATTCTTAAATACCTTCCTTATCCGTTAAGTTGCTTTTTAAAAAAGAATGATCATTGTTTTTCACTAGATTTATAATACTAATCAAAAAAGCTTGCCTAATCAATAGGCAAGCCCGCTATATCCGAAAAAGACTCCTTACCTGCCTATCATTGCTCTCTAACTTGAATGTGAGAGAACTAAAAACAGGCGAAAAAGGAGTACTTGTCCGGAACATTATCTCATTTCTACCCAGCCGTTTTTAATTGCTACAACAACAGCTTGAGTACGGTCGTTTACATTCATTTTTTGCAAGATGTTACTCACGTGGTTTTTGACTGTTTTCTCACTAATAAAGAGCGACTCACCAATACCTCTGTTGCTCTTTCCGTCAGCTAACATTTGAAGAACTTCACATTCACGTCTTGTTAAAATATGAAGTGGTCTGCGAATTTCAGGATATACCTCGTGCTGTGGATGTGCTGAAACGCCGCTTGTTGCTAAGCGTCGGAATTCATTTACTAAGTTATGAGTGACTTTCGGATGTAAATAAGAGCCTCCGTCAGCTACTACTTTTACTGCTTCAATGAGGGTATCTGCATCCATTTCTTTTAACAAGTAGCCTCTTGCTCCTGTTTTTAATGCATGTGTCACATAGTTTTCATCGTCATGAATAGATAGGATAATGACTTTTGATTCGGGATAAAGCTCTACTAGCTGTTTTGTAGCCTCCACACCATTTACATTCGGCATATTAATGTCCATAATGACAACATCCGGATGATAGTGTTCTACGATACGTGCAGCTTCGTCACCGTCGTCTCCTTCTGCAACTACTTCAAAAGTAGGTTCAAAATCTAAAATCCGTTTGACACCTTCACGGAATAATTGGTGGTCATCGATAATTACAATATTTACTTTAGTCACAAGCTACGCCTCCCCATGTTTATTGTTCTACACCTGAACTTTATGGTCAATATGTCTTTTGTCTCTATTTTACAATTTTATTTTGTAATGTTAACGGTACTCTAATCATGATGAATGTCCCTAGACCTATTTTTGAGTCTATGGTCATTTTACCTTCTAGCAAGTCTACGCGCTCTTTCATACCAAGTAACCCAAAGGATTTGTTTTTATTTGTTTTAACATCCTTCATATCAAAGCCTTTTCCATCGTCTTTGATAATTAAGGTGACAAAGTCTTTCGTCACTTCAACCTTCACAGAGATTTCTTCAGCTTCAGAATGCTTTAAAGAATTTGTGACAGCTTCTTGGGCTAGTCTAAACAGTGCCACTTCGAACTGAGAAGCAATTCTTTCATTTTCTGTATCCCCTAGGCATTGGAACGTAATTTTGGTTTTTCCATCATATTCTTCAATTGTGTTTAAGTATTTTCGCAGTGTCGGAATGAGACCCAAATCATCTAAAGCCATCGGTCTTAAATCATAAATGATTCTTCTCACTTCGTACAGTGCATTTCGCACATTCTGTCTTAGACTTCTAATTTCTTTAAAGCCTTCTTCTGTTCCACGGTCTCTAAAAATTCGTTCAATTAGTTCTGAACGCATCATCACGTTTGCCAGCATCTGAGCAGGTCCATCATGGATTTCTCGTGATACCCTTTTGCGCTCTTCTTCCTGGGCTTCAATAATTCTTAGTCCAAAATCTTGTTTTGCCTGAGCATCTTCAAGTAAAACACCGACCTGACGTAAATCTTGGTTCAAGTAGTTGAGAACGACCGTGATCTGGCTCACAAGCGTTTCTGAACGTTCAATGACATCTTGTAAGCTTAACAATCGTCTTTCGAGATCATCTCTTCTTTCCCTCAGCTGTTTTTCGCGCTGCTGGATCATGGTCAATTCTACTTGCAGGTTATGTGCTTTTTCATAGGCTTCTCGTATTTCTTCTTCGCTGAATTTGTTGAAGTTTCTGCTGACCTCAGATAATCGATTTCTAGCATGTCTCGTATGTACTTCTAGTTTATCCCCAAAATCAATTACTTCGTTGACTTGCTGTTTAATTTGCTTGAGCTCTTCTACTAGGCTTTCATATTGTTGACGGGACTGTTCGCCGATTCTAAATACTTCGTCCTTACTGCCATCAACTGTACTTAGCATTTTCATGATGATTGAATCCAATAACTTCGGATCCATTTTAGGTGTTGTCATGGCTTTTCCCTCCCGTAACAGTGATGTCATCTTTTTTTATTATAAATGTCATTGATCTGCATTTTATGTCGAATTATAATGAAAGAATGCGTATAAATCATGAAATTTTTATGACGACCCTTTTTCCGCTCCTATCATCATAACAAAATACGCTGTAAAATTCTAAAACCAATGCAAATTTTCTCTAGCCTTACAATTTGCTTGTCAGGAGGGTATGTCTTTTGCTGAACCGCTATCTCACAGTAAAAAGCCGTGGCGAGCATGAGATCGTCATTGAAAAATCACGTTTTATTTGTCATATACAACGTGCTGTCTCAGAAGAAGAAGCACAAGCTTTTATACAATCCATAAAAAAACAACATTGGAACGCCACTCATAATTGTTCCGCCTATTTGATCGGTGAACATGATCTGATTCAAAAAGCAAATGATGATGGTGAACCAAGCGGTACGGCAGGTGTACCCATGCTTGAAGTGCTAAAAAAACGCAAGCTGAAAGATACAGTAGTTGTCGTCACTCGTTATTTCGGCGGTATTAAGCTAGGTGCCGGTGGATTAATTCGCGCGTACGGAAAATCTGTGTCTGAAGCAATCAATCATGTTGGTATGGTAGAACGCTGTTTAATGCGTACGATGCACACAACAATAGATTATACATGGCTTGGAAAGGTAGAGAATGAGCTTAGAGCCTCATCTTTTCAGCTAAAAGACATCCATTATGCAGAAGATGTGATTTTTGAAACGTATGTAGAAGAAACACAAACAGAGCAGTTCATTGAATGGATGACTGAGTTAACTAATGGAAAGAGTGTTACTAAAGAAGGCGAATTGATTTATTTAGAAAAGGACGTTGGTCCGATAAAGGAGACAGATGAATGGCACAACGAGTAAAAGTGCGTGTACGAAAGAAAAAGAGTAAGAAGAAAAAGATTTTCAAACGGATTCTGGTCTTATTTTTGCTTCTCTTCATCTGCATGGGCGGATTTGCAGTTTATAAGATTGTGAATACACTCCAGGCTGCTGACAAAACTTATGATGAATTAGAGCGTGGGGAGAAATCGAAACTCCGTGATGCTGTTATTGATATAAAGAAAAAACCTTTCTCTGTCCTATTTGTTGGTATAGAGGATTACGCCACAAATGGTGATCACGGCCGTTCAGATTCACTCATCGTCGCAACGATTAATCCTCAGGATAAAACGATGAAAATGGTCAGTATCCCCCGTGACACACGAGTACAGCTTGCTAGTGACACAACGGGAAATAAAGTAAAGATCAATGCGGCATTTGCTAAAGGCGGTAAAGACGAAACGATTGAAACTGTCGAACAATTCTTGCATATCCCAATTGACAAATATGCAACAGTGGACTTTGACGGTTTTAAGGATGTCATTGATGAAGTTGGGGGAATCGATATAGACGTTCCATTTGACTTCAATGAAAAAAGTGACGTCAAAAAATCGAAAAAGATTTACTTTAAAAAAGGAAATATGCATTTAAACGGGGAAGAGGCACTTGCTTATGCGCGAATGAGAAAACAAGATCCACGTGGTGATTTCGGGCGTAACGATCGTCAGAAACAAATCTTACGTGCCATGATTGATCAAATGGCGAAACCGCATAACATTGCAAACGTGGATAATATCGCAAAAGAAGTAAGTGATCATATAACAACCAACTTCCGCATCACAGAAGGACTTGCTCTACAGCAAATTTACAGTGGTTTTAAAGGAGACGATACTGAAACACTATCTATTAAAGGATCAGACCTTTATCTAGGACCAAATCGAACATACTTCTTTGAGCCAGATCAAACCAACTTGGCTGAGGTGCAAAATGAGTTAAGGACACATTTAAAGCTTCCTGCTGAGTCATCGTCCTCAACTGAAACAAATACACAAACCGATTCATCTTCTGATGCAACAGGGTCAGCCGATACACAGGCCCCTTCGACCAGCACATCAGGACAATAATAGGAAAACAGCCCGTTCCTTGGAAGCGGGCTGTTTTTTTATTGTCTTTTGACCATTCGTTTGTAGAATTTCGTAAATGGTTTAAACTCTTCGTTCACCAAACCAGTGACTTCAGCGATAACTTGCATAAACATGACCAGTAAAAAGATGATGATCAATGACAGCCAAATGGTGGCACTTGTCAGCAAAATCGCGCTTAAGCTGAAGACTAAGCCAATCATGTAAATCACAATCACTGCCATTCGATGTGATAAGCCAAAGGCCATCAGTCGATGATGGATGTGTGATTTGTCAGGTGATGAGATAGGCTGTTTATTCAATATTCGTCTTATGATCGCAAAGGTCGTATCAAAAATAGGCACACCTAAAATAATTACAGGGACAACAACACTAAACAAAGTAACACTTTTGTACAATCCTAAAAGTGACAGGACCGAGATCATATAGCCTAAAAATAACGAACCTGTATCACCCATAAATATTTTTGCTGGATGGAAGTTATAAAAAAGAAAACCGATGGTACTGCCAATGACGACAAGAGATAACGAAAGAATCAGGATCTTGTCCGCAGAAAATGCCATGACGGCAATCGTGGTTAAACCGATAACCGAAATTCCGGCAGCCAGTCCATCTAATCCGTCAATTAAATTGATCGCATTTGTAATCCCAACAATCCATAGTACAGTCAGGGGATACGCCATCCATCCTAACTCCAGTCGATCTGTTAAGAAAGGAACAGAGAAAAAGTCCATTTTTAAGCCCGTGCTCACGATTAAGCAAGCAACGAGAACTTGCACAAGAAATTTAAATTTTGCACTTAAATTATATTTATCATCAAATATACCTAAAATGACGATGAGTACAGCGCCAACTGATATAGCTGTAATTTTATTATGTAGAAACAGCCCGCCTGCTAGTGCTCCAGCCGCTACCCCAATAAAAATCGCCAAACCGCCCATTCGAGGCATTACTCTATCATGAACTTTTCGTTTATTCGGCTGGTCCACTGCACCAATCTTAATTGCAAACTTTTTGACGATTGGTGTCACAATTAAAACTGTAGCCAGAGAGACAAAAAACGCTAATAAGGCGCGTTCGTAATCCATAGGTCAGTCTCCTTCTAAATTGAAATCTGTATTTTGTATATTGGCCGCTCTTTCCATTATACAATTGAATATAGGATGATCACAAGCTCCCCCTAAGAAGAAGAAACAAATAAAAACGCACAATCCTGAATGAATTATGCGTTTTCTTTAATATTCGTTAATTCCACCATGTTTGTGAACAGTGCGTGCCAATCTTTTTTCTTTGCCCGGCTTTGTCTTAGATGTCTGCATTTCATGTCATCTTTTTTACTGATCACTTTCTGGCAGGCTTCTACGAAGAGAGCTGGATCTTCGCCCTCTACATATTCATACACATCATTCTCTTTTAGCCTTTCCGTTGATGGAAGATTTAAACCAACAACAGGGATTCCGGCTGCTAAAAATTCATACAGCTTGAGCGGAAAAACCGCTTGATTGTAAGGAGACTGTTTGTATGGCATCATCCCTACATCAATTAATTTCATATAAGCAGGCACTTCTTCTGGTGCGACTGCTCCTGTCCATAGGACATTGGGCAGTTTGAGTGCATGCTGAAAAGATGGATCTCCATTCGTTCCATCCGGACCGACAAATAAAAATGTCCAATCTGGCTGCATGCGAGCAGCTTGAGCGATCATGTCAAAATCGAGCTTCGGCTTGATCCCACCTATAAAGCCAAGAACCGTTCCCTCTCTTCCCTCTAGCACGTCTTCCCTGCTAGGGAGGTTGCTTTTTGCAAACACATCATACTCGACGCCATTTTCCACTGTAAAGACATCTTTCGGTTCACCCATGAGCCTTTTTTTGATTTGATCATGTAAGTATTGTGAAGAGCATGTAATGCTGTGCGCATATTTAATAATGCGGTTTTCTGCTTTTACAATGACTCGCTGTCTCATATAAGAGAGAATGTTGTTTTTTCCGCTGATGGGCTCTCCCCACAGGTCACTGCAATCATACACAATATGTTTCCATTCAAATAAAGAAGATAAGAGCGGAAATCCCGGAAACGTATACCATAAACAGACGGCTATGCCCTGCTTTTCTTCTTGACGCAAATGCTCAAGAAGAGGAGATAATTTATGAAAATAAAACATATCTTGATAACGGCCAAAGCGAAAAAACTTGCTCTTGAGCACATCAGGAATGGTCATTTGCTTCATTCGATCCGTTATAGGCTGAAAGGGAGCTGAATGACGAGTGGCAGATGGGCATACCCAGATGACCTCTTTCGTTTCTGGATCAGATGCAAGAAATTCCGCCAGTCGATGCCGTCTGTACCTTAGGCCATCGTGTCCCCATTCTCCCGTTGCGACAATCACATGTATGATCGACTCTGCTTTCACCTTCATCACCTTTTTTCCCTTCTGTTTATAAGCGCTTTTTGACAGCATTTGTGGCATAGTGCATAAAACACCAAGATGCTTTCACAAAATGAAGCTGCTCAATTTCTCTGTAGACAAACCATGTTTTTTTCGCTGCTTTCCACTTGTTACTAGAAATCGAGTTTCCCACGATGCGATATTCACTGAGCGGCTCACTCATTCCATAGGCAGTAAATCCTTTTTTTAAAATAGAGAGCCATGTGGCTAAGTCCTGCCTTGTTCGAATGTTTGGCATTTCCACGTGTCCTACTTGTTGAAGATCGAGCATCACCGTCAAACAGCCGATAATCGTATTTTTTAAAGCTTCATTGTAGTTCAACTGAGCCGGCGCTGTGACGGTTTTTTGTAACGGCTCTCCATTTTCTGAAATGATGTCATATGCCGTGAAAGTAAAGGCATGATCATTTTCTAACATAAACTTGACCTGCTTTTCGAGCTTTGTCTGTTTCCACATATCATCGCTATCTAAAAAAGCGATAAAGCGGCCTTTCGCCTGTTTGATGGCGGTGTTTCTAGCAATAGCGGCTCCCCCGTTTTCCTCTAAATAAATGACGTTGATTCTGTCGTCCGTCTGACTTAATTCCCCTAACAACTTCCTTGTGCCATCTGTTGAGCAATCATCTGCAATGATCAGCTCCCAGTTGGAATAGGTTTGGGCAAGGACGGAATGAACTGTATCCGTTAAATAACGTTCCGCATTATACGCCGGTGTAATAATTGATACTAACGGTTGATTGTTCACCTAAGACTCATCTCCAGTTCATCATTAAGATTCTTTGAACACTTCAGGTAACACCACAAACATAAGCGAGATGCTAAGGCCAATGACAAGTCCAAGCAGTGCTCGTTTTTTCGCTGACATGCCTTTGCCTGCTTCATCAAGCACTTGGGCAGGATCGACAATCTTTGCCTGCTTCATCCCGAGCTTTGTCGATTCCAATTCATATAAAAATCGTTCTTTATCGACCTTGGAGTCATTGCTGACAGATTCATCTTCAAGAGCGGATAGTCTCCTTTCAATGACTTGCTGTCTTTTCGTAAATAAGGCTTTGTCCTGCTTTAAAAATGTATCTGACACTTGTTTCACTACCGCCAAAGCTCGAGCTTGATCAGCATCTGTAAACGACAACTGCAATTGTGTATCGGACTGGTTCGTGAGAATCAAACGATTTTTCACATCCTGCCTTTCTTCTTCCTTTACATCACGGAGTGCTTGATTCAGAAATGCATCACTTTTTAATAGAGATGTCACTTCTTCCATATTGTTATACACACCGTCGTCATATTTCCCAAGCGTCAAGGTCACAGCAGCTGTGTAACTAGACTGTTCTACTGTCCCCTTGGCAAAAAAGAAACCAAAAGCAGCCAATACAACGGGCAGCAGCACAAGCCAGACGATATATTTTTTCATTCGCTTCCCTATTCTTAACATAAAACCAGACATGCTCATTCTCCCAACATTGACGTATTTGCTTTTTCACTAGTGTAGCCATACAAACTCAGCATCACACGTTTGCCCACGGCTTGAAGCGCTGTTTATTTTTCATGATATTGACCGCTGCGATCACTAGACCTAGAAACACCCAGTGGAAATATAAATTCGAGACCGAACTCGGACTGATACTTGAGACGAGAAAGCTCAGCATGGCAGCAAATAGACCTTCAATGATCATCTTGGCTGATCTCGTGTCAGCCAATTGGTATTGTTTGTACAGTGAGAACATGAGATAGGCATACACTGAGATATAACCTAGCATGACGGCAAACCCAAAATTCGTCATCACCTCTAGCAGCCAATTGTGAACTTCCACGACCTGATCTGTATCAAAGATAGAAAAGTGAGCTAAGTAATAAGACACATTGCCCGCTCCGACTCCGAAACCGTATGAATTCGTAAAGAAATACCAGGCGTTTTTGATTAAATTCGCCCGGGCAATGTTGGACGGAAGTGGTTCGCTGAAAGAATGAGCGACCTGAGAAGCGAGAAACAAGTCATAAAAGACAGAATAGATTTTGGCTGAAAAAATGGCGATACAGATGATAACAAGCCCGCCTGCTGCCATGATGGACCACTTTTTTAAAAAGCGAGGCATCAACAGCCATACATAGATTGTAGCTCCGGCTAATATGCCAAGCAAGCTGGCGCGCGATTCTGTTAACAAAATGAGATACAGCGCTAAGATGGCTCCTAGTAATCCGAACGCTTTGATATAACCATTTTTCATTTGGCGCATGCACGCCACATATAAGAAAAAGCTAATAGATAAAAAAGTCGCAAAATCATTTTGGTTAAAGAAGACAGCTGTAGGATAGTGCTGTTTGTATGCTGGTCCAAGATACAATGAGGTATTCGGTAAATGGTTCAAGGTCAAGTGATTATAGAACCCGATTCCCATCACAAATACGGTCATGACTAGCCAAATACTATAAAAAGTCACGATCTGATCCATTCGCTGAATGTACATGACCACAAGAAAGACAAAACCCATTCCCATCGCAAGAAGAGACATATATTTCAGGCCGTCTGTGACCGAATGAGCCCAAAGCAGTGAGATGAGTCCGTAAAGAAACCATACAGCGAAAAAACCAAGAATGCCTTTAACGCGAATTTGCTGCCACTGGGATATGTACGTTCCTTTGTCCCTCATCCGCCATATGAATAAAGCAAAGACAGCCAAGAGCATGATGCGGTAGAGAAAGAGACTAAAGAATCCGGCACTGATAGAGAAAAAAGCGTTATTGAGAAATGTTAATGCAATCAAAAGGTAAATGGCTGACATGAATATGTGCTCACCATTCATGTAGAGCTTCATACATATAGCAGCCGCTATGAGCACCACAATCAAAACCGGAATGACCACCATCTTCTTTAACCCGATAGGCTGCGTGGATGCCATTTGTACAAGCCCGATACCTGCTGCTAATAAAATACATCCGATTATGATTTGCCATGCTGTTTGTTTCACACTCATACCCTTGTTCCTCCTAAGCAACCCATCCGATTTGAGGGATTAAGCCTTTACTTCCTGTTCATAGTAGGAAATGGTACGAGCCAAACCTTCTTGTAAACTCACAACAGGCTCCCATGCTAAGACTTGTTTCGTTTCCTCATTTTCCAATGTACTATGCACAATATCTCCTGCACGCTGAGGCTTATAAATCGGTTCAAGATCTGATCTCGTGACTCGCTTCATCGTTTGAAACAGCTCATTCACCGTGATGGAATGACCACATGAGATATTTAAACAAACGTTTGATTGAGCTGTTAAAGCTGCAACATTCGCTGCGGCTAGATCGCCTACATAGATGAAATCTCTTGTTTGTTCCCCGTTTCCAAAGATGAAAGGTGCCTCATGCTTTGCAAACTTATCAGAAAAAATTGAGACAACACCGCCTTCACCAAGTGCGTCTTGGCGCGGACCATATACATTGCTGTACCGCATAATACAATAGTCCACATCATAGAGTGATTTTGCCATCTGTAAGTATCGTTCAACTGTCAGTTTCGACAAGCCATAAGGTGAACCAGGCTGCAGTGGATGAGCTGTGTCGACCGGCAGATAGACTGGGTCTCCATAGACTGCTGCCGATGAGGCAAACACCACTTTCTCCACCCCGGCTTCAGCCGCTGCTTTGATCACATGCAGCGAACCTTTAATATTGACCTCTTCGTCGTAGACGAAATGTTGAACCGAAACGGCTACACTCACTTGCGCTGCAAGATGAATGATATAATCTGGTGCAATGTGTTTGATCAAATCGACCGTTTCTGATTTTGTGACATCTGCTTCAATGCATTGTACGGAAAGATGAGCGATATTTTCCTTTGATCCAGTTGAAAAGTTATCAAGAACGATGGGCTCATAACCTTTCTCTAATAAAGCCTCTACCGTATGAGATCCTATAAATCCACTTCCCCCAGTTACCAATACTTTCTTCATCCAAGTTCCCCCTATTATTGTGCCTTCGATACCAATTCTGTTTCCCATACGCCTGGGCGGCCGATGGACTGGTAAATAAATCCTCTCTCTTTCATTTCTGCTGGATCAAACAAATTCCTTCCATCAATTAAAATGGGAGAACGAAGCAGCTGCTTGATCTGATCCTTATCCATCTTCTGTACGTCATCCCATTCCGTTAAGATGAGACAAGCATCTGTATCTTTCACTGTTTCATAGAGATCATTGCTGAAGACCGCCTGCGGGCCAAGCTCTCTTTCTGCTTCTACATAAGCAATTGGATCATAGGCTTTGACAAAAGCTCCGAGCTCTCTCAGCATTGGGATAATATCTAGTGCTGGGGCTGAACGCATATCGTTTGTATTTGGTTTAAATGCGAGCCCTAAAACAGAAATCGTTTTTCCTTTAATATCACCGAACACACTCATCAGTTTGCTGACAAGATGGGCTCTTTGGTGGTTGTTTGTTTCAATGACAGATTCGATCAGCTTGAACTTGTAGCCAGCTGTTTCAGCAATTTTGAGAAGAGCCATCGTATCTTTTGGGAAACAAGAACCACCAAATCCAATGCCTGCTTTTAAAAATTTATGCCCGATCCGGCTGTCTAACCCAACGCCTTCGCTGACTTTTTCCACATCAGCACCAACTCTCTCGCAAATGTTCGCAATGTCATTGATGAATGAGATTTTTGTGGCGAGCATGGCATTTGCCGCATATTTAATCATTTCTGCACTTTCTAGATTGGTCTCAACTACTTCTGTTTGAAACGGATCATGCAATTTTTTAATGATCGTGGATGCATGTGCGCTTGTAGAGCCAATGACCGCTCTCTCCATATTCATCGTATCTTGAATAGCTGAACCTTCCCGTAGAAACTCTGGATTGGAGACGACGTCAAATGGATATTTACTGCGTGAAGCCTTTTGAACAATGGCTTGAACAAGACGTCCTGTTCCAACTGGCACTGTGCTCTTATTCACGATGATTTTGTAGCCATTCAGGTGTTCCCCAACCGTTTGAGCCACAGCTTTCACGAATGTTAAATCCGCTTCCCCCTGAGGTGTCATTGGTGTTCCTACAGCAATATAAATAATCTCTGATTCTCGAATTGCAGCGGGAATATTGGTTGTAAAACACAATCTTCCCTCTTCTGTATTCTTCTCAATCAATTCCTTTAAGCCCGGTTCATAAATTGGAACGAGACCGCTTTTTAAGCTGTTGATTTTTGATTCGTCGATGTCACAACAAATGACTCGATTTCCGATATCAGCAAAACAAGTACCCGATACTAACCCGACATATCCTGTTCCAATCACAGCAATTTTCTTCAACATGTTTCATCCTCTCAGTAAAAGCATATTGGTCGTTCCAAACTGTTTATCTATCAGTCTTTGCACATTTCATCCTGTTTAAACGGTGGATGTTGATTGATTCAGCACCTTTTCATATTGCTGAATCAGGAGCGTAGCATTATGTGATGATGAATAATCTGTATGGACGATGTGGTGAAGATCGTTCTTCACTTGCTCGTTCCATCTATTTTCATAAAGATAAGCGTGAATCGCTTCTTTTAGCTGACTCGTTGAACGCGGTTCAATGAGCAGAGGTTGATAGGTAGAAAATAGTGATGGCAGACCACCAACCCGTGTTGCGATGACAGGCAGTTTTAAAGCGAGCGCCTCAAGGACGACAGTCGGCATTCCTTCACTGTAGGATGGAAGGGCAAACAGGTCAGCTGCCATTAAATAATGTTTGACTTGTTCATTCGGCACCTGCCCCGGGAGTATAATGGATTCTCCCGCCCGTTCGGCCAGCTCCTTTGCGAGGGGTCCTTTTCCGACAAAGACGGCTTTTACACCCTCCATCCCGCTGACAGCTTCCGCTAATTCAAGCAAACCTTTCTCTTTGACTAAACGGCCGACAAAAACGACGAGCTTGTCGTGAAGTGGTAAACCAATCTGCTTTCTGATGGCTGTTTGATCCCCCAGTGTTCTAGAAAATGACTTGAGCGGAATTCCAAGCGGGAGGCATTGTGCATCCACCTCTGTCATGTCATGTGTTTTCTTTGCCAGCTCTTCACTCACTGTGAGAACAGCAGACGCCTGTTTTACTGCTCCTTTAAAGGCGGCAAGCGCCCCTTGGCTATAGGTTGGATAGACGTTCACATCACTGCCGTGTAAGGTCAGAAGATAAGGGATGTTTGCTTCCTTTTTGATCACAGCTGCTGCGCCGCCAGACGGCATGGCAAAGTGCGCATGGATGAAATCCGGTGACAGTTCATAACGCTCCATTGTGCGCAGGACAGAAGCTGCGATTCGTTTACTCGGCTGAGCCCATTTTAGCTGTCCAGGCAGCGCTGTATAGGGCGGTCTGTAAACCGGCACGCCGCACCTCACTTCCTGCTGGGGAAGATCTTTTCTCTGACGATAGGAAGCTTTAAGCATCCGTAAGATGGGCGGATTGACAGGAGTAGGACAAATCACGCTCACTTCTACGCCCTGTTTGACCAGCTCCTGCACTTGCGTTTCATGGAAGACGCCTTCACTTGGATGTTTTTCACTAGGATATACACTTGTCAGCCATAGCACCTTCATGACGAACGACCTCTTCTCCATAATTTCCCTGCCATCTGCGGATACATTTTGACAAGTAGCAAGCTATATAAAACCGCACTTAAACCAATCGTCAGTAGTAATTGAAGCAGTATATCCGCTGATGTCAGCTTCATCCCTTGATGAACAGTCACTGCGCAGGCGGCCATTAACAACGTCATGACAGCAGGCTTTACGAGTGATTTTACATACACCTTCATATCTAGCTGAATGACATAAGCCATCAGCCACCTGCCGACAATGAAGTTCAGCAGACTGACCCCTGAGTAGACCCAAGCTACAGTCAATAGACTGCCAGTATGGACTCCTGCATATAAGACGCATCCATATACGATGAGCATGCCTGTATCCCAATAAAATGCTAAGTCAGCTCTCCCTTTCGCAAGAAGGATGGAACCATTTGGATTCATCAGCACACGGAGTAGACCGACAATGCACAAAATATTCAAAACCGGGACCGCCACTAGCCATTTCTCTCCAAACACCACTTCTATAAAGCTATCTGATACGGCAGCAAGACCAATGAGTAGTGGAAAACTAATGAGTGCAAGCATATTCGTCATGCTGAGGAAGCCCTCACGCAGCCTAGAGTGATCACGCTGACTTTTTGCGAAAACTGGGAAAGCCACTCTCGTCACAATCGGGTTAATTTTCAGCACCGGAATTGTGACGATTTGATAAGCCAGGCTGTAAATCCCTAAAGCTTCTGCTCCAAGAAACCGTCCTATTAAAATCATGTCGATGTTTGAGCCTGCCCGATTGACGAGTCTTGACGCAAGCTGGAAAGCCCCGAAGGAGAAAAACTCTTTCACTTCCCCTAATGCGAAAACGGATGCTGGGCGCCACTTCTTCCAATAAGCCGCTGCATACATGAGACCTTTTCCTGATTGAAGCAGCACTTGAGAGATCACATAGGCCACAATTGGATTGATAAAAAAGGCTAGGATAAGTAGAACAATCAGCGAAATGATCGTCGCTATCGTCTCAATCGTACTTAAGGTTTTAAAGGCTAAATCTTTCTGCATCATGTATTGGTACTGCTGACCAATTGGTGCAATGAGAAACATGATTGATAATAACTTGAGCAAGCCTTCCAGCTCAGGTCTGGCATAAAAGGCGGCAATCAAGGGACTTGCGAGGATCAATACACAAAACAAGAGAATTCCCGTCAGCAAGTTGATCCAATATAATGTAGATAATTGACGTTCCGTCGTTTGTTCCTTTTGAATGATCGCAGCACCGATGCCTAGATCAAGTAAAATCTGTGTAAATATTGTGACAGTTGTGATCATGCCAACGAGTCCAAATTCTTTCAGTGACATTACGTTTCCTAAAAAGGCGAACTGTGCAATTTGGATGATGGTAATGATCAATGCGGACAAGCTTGTCCATTTTGCTCCGCCCAGCAGGCGATTTTTCATACTTGCCATTTCTCTTCCCTACTTTACTTATCTGGCTCCGTCACCAGTCACGATGACTTTTAACGTTTTTACCATAATCTTCGTGTCGAGAGAAAATGTCAAGTTTTGAATATACTGTAAGTCGTGTGATAATTTTTCACTTGGACTCATTTCATATCCCCCATTTACTTGAGCAAGACCAGTCAGCCCCGGCTTCACTGTCAGTCTTTTTGTAAAGCCTGGAATCGTCCGATTAAATTCGGCAGTAAACATTGGTCTTTCAGGACGTGGACCTACAATACTCATTTCTCCTTTTAACACGTTGATAAATTGCGGCAGTTCATCAATTCTTGTTTTTCTGATGAATGCCCCCACTTTGGTGATACGAGGGTCATTTTTTTGCGCCCATTTCGCTCCTCCGCTTTCTGCGTTGGTTCTCATCGATCTGAGCTTCCATAATTTAAAGTAGACACCGTCTTTTCCGACCCTTTCCTGCATATAAAAGGCTGGCCCTGGTGTTTCTAGCTTAATTAAAAGGGCAAACAGTAAAATGATTGGCGTACTCAACATCAATCCGATGAACGAGAACACAACATCTATGAAACGTTTTGCAAATAAATATCGAACCATATGTTCTGTTAAAGCAAAAGAGTGGTTTCTTCTCACTTCATATTCTCTGTAAAGGTTCATCGCTTTCTCTGCGCTCACTGACCTGCACCTCACCATTCAAAGTAGTTGTTGTGTAAAGAGATGTTCTATGAAAGTCAGTTTAGCAGAGCAACATTAAGCAAATGTAAATGGGCTGTTAAGTCTTGTAAAAGTGTGTTAAGAATGTGCCCTTATATCAAGTTATGCCCTTTTAAACGTAAAAAAGACCCGCATTTCTGCGGGTCTACGTGTCTTTTTTTATTTTGCCTTTACGGATTCGATCGTCTTCAGTCTAAGCGTTCCGTTTGCATCTTTTGTATAAGTTACTTTCACTTTTGATTCTTCTTTTAGGCTGTTCACTTGTTTAGAAAATGTATTTCCGAATTGAATGGCTACTTCTTTTCCATCAATGTTGACAGCAATTGTATGTCCATCAGCCAAACCGACATATGTGCCTTCTTTGGTGACTTCATTTTTCTTCGTTGTAGATTCTTTTTTTGTTTTAGATTCAGCTTTTGACTGATCGTTTGTCGTTTCTTCTTTTGTGATTTCCTTACTTGAGCTTTCTTTTGCATCTTCATCAGATTGACCTGCTTGGTCTTCTGTTTGAGCAGCTGTTTCTTTGCTTTCATCATCTGCTTTTTCACTTGCAGACTTGTCTTCCGTCTTTTCATCTGTTGCATTTTCTTTCTTTTGATCTGCTGCTTCAGTTGTTTCTTTTTTGCTGTTATCCGTATTGTTATCGTTTGACTGATTTGATGTGCCGCATGCTGTGAGCATTACACCTAGAAGTAAAACTAAAAACGGCATTGTGATTAATTTTTTCAAGATCGTCACCTCTTCATGATTTGTCGATTTGCTGTCATTGGAAGGCAAATACGTGAAAAATCCACCCTCTATGTTTCGATTATAACAAAAATAACCTGAAATGAAATGTATTTTTAACTTGACATATCATTCATCCGATCTATTTTATTCAAAATATTGAGATACACCTGCTGCGATTCCTGAAGCCAGCCGCTCCTTGGCAGTCGTTGATTTTAATATACTGGCATCAATCGGACTGGTTATGAACCCCGTTTCAAGCAAGATGCTGGGCATTTTTGAATACTTGATCACGTAGAATCCTGCTGTCTTCACACCGCGATCTCTTGTGCCAAGGGCTTTCACCATCTGGGGCTGTACCTTTTGTGCCAGCTTTAAACTATTGGCCGAAGCATACGTCGCATCATAATACGTTTCTGTTCCATTTGCAGCGCTATTATCATTTGCATTGGCATGGATGCTGATGAACACATCCGCACCAGCCTGTGACCCTTTGCTTACACGTGTTTGCAAGGAATCAAATGTATCAGATGTTCTAGACATGACCGTCAGCGCACCCGCTTGTTTGAGCCTTGCTTGCAGTTTTAACGCAACATCCAGATTAACATTTTTTTCAAACAGCCCATTTCCTACCGCTCCAGCATCCTGCGCACCATGACCTGGATCAATAAAGATGGTTTCACCTAACACATGATTTTTCAGCTGTGTGATCACACTGGTTCGTATGGTTGATGTTCCGCCCAACACTGTAAATGTTGAAATCTTTTTAGTCCCAATGACACGACGAATCGCATCTGGCACTGATTGAGCGTCTGTAAGAAGAAGGGTTTGCCCTTGCTTGGCTGCCGTACTTGCCGCAGCTGCCGCATCGGCATATGCATAGCCGTTACTCATATACGTTTGGGTTGTCTTCATCGGGTATGTTTTCGCAATTTGGGCTGCCACTTCATACCGATTGGCTCCGCTGATTCTCGCGGGTGATGGCAGCTTTTGATAGGCTGCTTGATTGACACTTGTTTCCCCGCCAATCACAATCGTCCGTTTCACCGCTTTGCTTTTTAATAGATTGGCTGTTTCCTGCCGCAGCCCTTTTGCATCGGTTAATAAAATAGGAAAGCCCTGTTTTGCAGCATATGGAGCAATCGCCACAGCATCTGCATAAGCAGAACCATTCACAATCACAGCTGTATCAACACTCTTCATTTGCTTAGCAACGTTTGCCGCCAATTCATATCGATTCTTTCCTTGTATTCGCGATACGGATAGATTCATTGCTTTTAGCTGCGCTACGACTTTTTGAGAAATGCTTGCGGTTCCGCCAAGAATGATGACACGCTTCGTTCTCAACTGCTGAAGACCTGACTTAGTTGCACCTGATAGACTGCTAGTATTCGTTAACAGCACTGGGGCTCCTTGCTGAAAGGCATACGGCACAGCACTTAGCGCATCAGCATAAGCTTCACCGCCTACTAAAACAACTGTAGGTGCTGTCGACCAGCCTCGTTTTGCAGCGTTAACTGCCACCTCATATCGATTACTTCCCTCAATCTTCGATACATTGTGCTGCGCAAATGCTGATGGTGCATATAAACATAGTGAAACCACAATTAAAACAAAACATTTGATATAAGAACGCATGAAGTCAACCTCCTTGGTTTTGAACCCTTCATCATGGAACCCAGGAAACACTTCATGTACTTTTGAAAAAAGGCTGCCGAGAGTCGTTTCTCGAGCAGCCTAAGAGGTGTATCTTCGGCACCCCTCATTTGTATGTTTTCTTATCTAAAATAGCCTGAAACACCGCTTGAAATACCTGACGCCAATCGATCTTTATAAGTAGCGGATTTCAAAATATTTGAATCAACTGGACTGGAAACAAAACCAGTTTCTAAGAGAACACTTGGCATCTTAGAATATTTAATGACGTAGAAGGCAGCTGTCTTCACGCCACGGTCTCTTGTGCCTAATGCACTGACCATTTTAGGCTGAATATTTTGCGCGAGCTTCAAGCTGTTTGTGGCCGCATATGTTTTGTCATAATACGTTTCAGTTCCATTTGCACTGCTGTTATCATTTGAGTTCGCATGGACACTGATGAAGATATCTGCATTTGCTGACGCACCTTTGCTCACCCGTGTTTGAAGACTATCGAATGTGTCTGATGTTCTTGACATGGTAGTGAGTGCACCAGCATTTTTCAGTTTAGTGTTCACTCTCTTCGCTACGTCTAAGTTTAAATTTTTCTCATAAAGACCATATCCTACAGCACCAGAATCTTGAGCACCGTGGCCAGGGTCAAGGAATACTTTTTTACCTACAACCGGGTTCTTTAATTGAGATGCTACAGTATTCGTCACTGTCGTTGAATTTCCGACTACTGTGAATTTCGATATGTTTTTACTGCCGATAATTGACCGAGTATGGACAGGCAAAGTTTTCTCATTTGTTAATAAAAGAGCTTTCTTTTCTTTCGCTGCAATGCCAGCAGCTACAGGTGCAGAGGCATAACCAAAGCCTCTCGCAACATACGTATTGCTCGTACTTAGTTTATACTTAGTCACAATCTTTGCTGCAATATCATAGCGGTTAGCACCCTTTATTCTCGTTGGCGACTTTAGCTTGTTGTATGCTGCTTTGGTAACATACGATTCGCCGCCAATCACAATTGTTTGCTTAATATTACTAGCTTTTGCGAAAGTTGAAATTTCAGAACGAAGTCCCTTTTTATCTGTATATAAAATTGGGAAACCTTTTTGTGCAGCATATGGCGCAATCGCAATCCCATGCGCATACGAATGACCTTCTACAACCACTACACCAGCTGGTTTTTTCATTTGCTTTGCAATATTCGTAGAGATTTCATATCTGTTCTTTCCCGTAATTCGTTTTGTTGAAATCCCTAGTTTTTTTACTTGATTGATGACATTATTTGAAACACTTGCCGTCGTTCCAATCGCAATCACATTTTTCGCTTTTAATGACGTTAATCCTTTCTTCGTTTCTGATGAAAGGTTTTTACTATTTGTAAAAAGAACTGGCGCATTATGTTGATACGCTAAAGGGACAGCTGCTGTTGCATCAGCGTAAGCTTTTTTCCCTACTAGCACAACGGTATTCGCTGTTCCCCAACCTTTTTTCGCCACATTGACAGATAAAGAGTAACGATTTCCCCCATCTATTCGTGATACAGAATTGTCCGCCGAAGTTGTTGGAACAATAATGAAAATGGCGATGAGGCTGAGGATGGCTGTTTTGATCATTGAGCGCATCTTCTGTGTCCTCCCTTAACTTTAATAATTTGTTAGTTTTGTACCTGGATAGTAGAACGAAAGTATAGAAGAATACGAGTTTCCAGATTCAGCTCTAGCTTTGGCGCCGTATTGACTCATCCCAATGCCGTGACCATAACCTTTTCCTGAAATCGTGAAATCATTTGTATTATTCTTTACTGACGCAAACGTACTTTTCACCTTTGTTGCGCCCATGACTGTTCTAAACTCTGTCATTTTCATACTTGCCGTTGTACTTTTGTTCACTGTATACGTACCTGTTTTGTTTTTCAGATGGTAATTCAGTTTGATTGAAACGGTCTTCGCACGCTGACCTTTTGTTTTTCCTGAGAATGTCAGGCTTGAAATAGATGCAATTCTCATGTCAGATGCAGCTGTTTCTTTATTTTTCAACAGCCATGATTTTAAACCAGCAAGGTCGGCAGCATTGGCTTCTTTTGCCTTAGACCACTCAGAAGCTGCTGTACTTGCAGTCAACGTAGTGCCTAATTGCTTTTTAGACAACTTCAGTGTCCACGCATTGACAGGATCTTTTGTGTCCTGCTTGGCGACTAAGTATGGCAGTGCATTTCCCCATACTTCTTCACTCGCCTCAGTGTATCCACCATTACTAGAATAATAGGTGGCTGAAATAAGTTGATTGTTGTATTTTAGAACCTTGCCTTTTGTGGCATCAACAGCTTTTGTCGAATTTGTGTACCAGTTATATCCTCCATATACTTGGAAGGCTGTTGTATCAGGTACGACTTTTCCAATACTTTTCACTGAATACGTTCTAGCGGCAACTGCTTGTGCTTTTAATGCCTCAACATGCCAGCTTGCAGGCATTTCGTTTGGCACAACACCTTTTAGATAGTCTTCAAATGGAATATTTTCATTAGTCGGCCTGATATATCCTGATTCAATAGCAAAGTTGATGTTCCCTAAGTAAGGCTTCCCTGCGATTTGAAGGACATTTTTGGTTGAATATTTCTCAGGAACAACTCTTACTGTGTTATATGTCTTAATACCTTTTAATGAAATTTTTCCGTTAGAAATATTCAATTGGTAGTTTTGATTTTTTTTCAGATAGACTTGTTTGGCTAAAGCGTTTTTGAGCGTATCTGAAAGCACACTTGAACTGCCTGCTATATGATATGTATGTGTGCCGTTTTCTTTTAAAAGTTTCTTTAAAGAAGAAGAGAAAGAATCTTTTTTGACATAAATCATAGTACGATTGTTTTTCGCTGCTAAAAGTGACATAGGAATTGCATATTTTGAGCTAGAACCTTTAGCAAGATATACTTTATCTACATTTAACTTTAATTTCTTGATGATGTTAACAGAAAGTTCATAGCGATTTTCACCACTGATTCGTGTAACTTGTGATGTCTTTTTTAATTGTTTTTCTACTTTTTCGCTAATGCTTTTTGTACTTCCAACTACAATTACCTTACTAGGAATCTTATAAGTCGGAATTGAATTTTTCTTTGTTAATAAGATTGGATACCCATTTCTAGCTGCATAAGAGATCATGGATGTCCCATTCATAAAGGAAGCCCCGCCAGCAACAATTGCCTGCTTATAACTCCCCATCTCTTTGGCTACTTTTTGAGATATTTCAAATTTATCTTTTCCACTTATTCTTCTAATCTTCCCGTACTTTTTTAAGGTTTTCTCAGTTGTAGACGAAATACTTTTTGTATCCCCAATGATTAAGATGTTATCGGGTTTCATTTTTTTAATTTGGTTCTCAGTTGCTTTTGTTAGCTTCGCAGCACCAGAATAAAGAATTGGTGCATCTAATTTGTAAGCCAATGGAGAAACGGTCATTGCATGATCGAAAGCATCCTTATTTACGACAACGATAGTTGATGGATTCTTCCAGCCAGAATCAGCAATACTATTGGCTACTTCGTATCTATTATTCCCCTCATATCTTTTCGTCACAGCAACATTGGATCCTGACAGCTTGTATTCCCCAGTTGTTGAAATATCCATGCTTGTTTTGTTTCCTATATAATTAGACAATTTCACTGAAATTGTCGAGCTGGCCATGGCAGACTGAAAAGGTGCAATTAATAGTGTCATTGTCATGAGAACGATAAGTGTAATGCCTGTTTTCTTCAATTTTGTTCATCCCGCCCATCTTTTTTTACTTCTGTTTTTCAATCTTTTGAATTTCTTTTTGACCATTGTCATTGATAAAGTAAGAGATTTCTACTTTGTCACCTGGTTTAAATTCATTTAATACATCTTTAAAATTATCCGTAAATTCATAGCTTAAGGTCGTATTCACTTTTTTTACTTCGACTGTATGTGCATCAGCCATTCCAATAAATTCAGCTTTTTCTTCCAGCACCTGAGGAGTTGAACTGCTTGTCTTGTTTTCTCCTGAGGATTGCTCAGCCGTTCCACATGCTGTGAGCACGATACCTAGTAGTAGTATTAAGAACGGTAAAACGACGATTTTCTTCATTTTTTTCACCTCATGTCTTTGTATCGTCTTATAACTTAATATTTTAAGGTAAATTTAAGGTTTTTTGAAACCTTTTTTTTGTTACAACGTCTATATCTAGGTTCAGAGTAAAAAAATAACTTGTTTATCAAGATTCGTAAACCTATAATCATGGGAGAATGAGAGAAAAGGTGAGGGACAGAATGAGAGCAGAAAGAAAAAGAAATAAGAAAAAAGCACTTTGGATTATTTTATCTATTATTGGCTTGTTTGTATTAGTAACGGGCGGCTATGCCTATCATCTTTGGAATACAGCCGCATCAACTGTCGCAGGCATTCAGGAGAACTTAAAGAAGTCAGATAAGCGTGACAAAGATGTCGATTTAAGTAAAAAAGACCCGATCTCCATTTTAGTCATGGGTGTTGATGAAAGAAAGAATGACCGCGGCCGTGCAGATACATTAATATACATGACAGTGAATCCGAAAACGAAAACAACTGAGATGGTGAGTATCCCCCGCGATACATATACAAAGATTGTCGGAAAAGGCACAATGGATAAAATCAACCACTCCTACGCTTTCGGCGGTACACAAATGGCGGCAGATACAGTAGAGGAACTGCTTGATGTACCTGTAGATTACTTTGTAAAAGTGAATATGGAAAGTTTTAAAGACATTGTCGATACACTTGGCGGGATTACGGTGAACAGCACGTTTGCTTTCAGCTATGATGGCCATTCATTTGGTACAGGAGAGATTAACCTGAACGGTGATCAAGCCCTTGCCTATACAAGAATGAGAAAGCAAGATCCTAAAGGTGACTTCGGCCGTCAGGAAAGACAGCGTCAAGTTATTGAAGGCATCATTGCAAAAGGGGCTAACATTTCATCTATTACGAAATTCGGTGATATGTTTAAAGTCGTTGAAAATAACATGAAAACGAATATGTCCTTTGACGACATGTGGACGATGATGAATGATTATCGTGATGCAAGACAAAATGTGAAACAGCACGAGCTGAAAGGTACAGGCACACGAATCAATAATATTTATTACTATCAGCTTGATGACAGCAGTTTAGCGAAAGTGAAGAAGGAATTGAAGGATAGTTTGGAAGCTTCGTAAATAAAAAACACCTTTCTCTAAGAAAGGTGTTTTTTATTATGAAAGAATTATCCTTGCTACTCATCGCCTTCTTTTTGTTTTAATAAAATCGCATCCACTACTCTTTTACTCGATTGACCATCCAATTCATCAAAGAAATAATGCACAAATGAATCTAACTTTTCGAATTCATACTGATTGTTCTTAACAATTGAAACGAGTTCATGACAAGTTCTAGCTAGTGGGCCCGGGATAAATGAGAAATATTCATAATAAAAATCACGAGTTCGAATATACTCGTCCACATCATAACTAAAAAAGATCATTGGTTTTTGTAGCAAAGCAAATTCAAAACAAACAGATGAATAGTCAGTTATCAGAACGTCTGCAATTAACAACAACTCATTGATCTCTCTAAAATCTGAAAAATCATAGAAAAATTCACTATATTGATATGGAATATTAATTTTATTTTTAACAAATGGATGAATTTTAAACAAGAAAATATATTCGTTATTCAGCTCTTGATAAAGCTGATCATAATTTAATACTTCGAACGGATAATAGGCGGATTGCTGGCCATTTCCTCTAAAAGTCGGGGCAAATAAAATCACCTTTTTCCCTTTTAGAAAAGGATATTCTTCATATAAACTTGATCTAACTTCAGCTTTTTTCGCTTCATCGAAAAAGAAGTCTGTTCTAGGAATTCCTGTGGCAATGACATTTTCAATATCTACACCAAATCCCTCTGCATAATGCTTACGGATATGATCAGAACTGACAATGACTTTCGTATAGTTCCTATGATTTTTAGATGTCGGCGATGGGCCTCCTGGTAAACCTATACGGCTATAACCAAATGTCTTAAATGCCCCCACTGCATGCCATAATTGAACGAGATCAGCATTTTTTCGGATCTTTAATGGATAGATGATTGGATAAAAATCATCTATTAAAATGTGTCGGCTTGTAGCAAAATGATAAGCCATTCGCACATATTCTGTGATACTTTTTTTCGTATTAATGCTTTCTTTTAAGAAAAACTGAAAATCAAAGGTTTCTTCTCTATCTAAAAGCTCTCGATAGACAAATTCAAAGTTTCCTGATAAATCAGTACGACTATCTGATGCGAAAGTGATTTTATTCAGTTTTACTGGCAGGATACAAAATAGTTGATATAAGATTTGAAACATAACACGCTTCATTTTACGAATTATACGATTTTCATATTTCATAGTCGCCTATATTAACCTTGATCAATTTCTTGGAGTTTGTGTGATGATACATAAGCTTTTTTTTCTTCTCCATCGTAACAATGAAATGATATTTCAATCTTTTCTCCCCTGATAAATGTACCACCTTAGTCGAATAGATATCCCGCTTTAGGAATTTGTTTATATTTCCTAAAATCCCTAGCTTAAATTTCAAAAACTCTCTCCCCTTCATTCAATAAGCTTAGTATAAGTGAAACAACACGCTCCGTAGAATGTCCATCACAACGATTCATGAACCGCTTTGAAAATGAACGAAAATCAGTTTGTGTTTTATCCAAACTTACATTTTTCAAATCCTCTATTAAAGGCTCCATTTTCGTTCTAATAGGTCCTGGTGCAAACTCATGAAACGGGTAATAAAAGTCTCTCTCTTGCAAATAGTTCTCTAGATCGGGACAATAGAAAAACATTGGCTTATTCAATAGACTATATTCAAATATAACTGATGAGTAGTCTGTCACCAATACATCAGAAAGAATCATTAACTCATATAAAGTAAACTTCTCAGATATATTTTCTTCTCCAAATGAAGTTTTTTGCATATAAGGGTGTACATTGATGAACAATTCATAATGCTGTGGATCTAAATGTCTAAAAAGAGTTTCGTGATTCAAAAGAAAATGTTCCCCATGCTGCTTATTAACTCCTCCCCTATAAGTTGGAGCATATAGCACTTTCACTTTATTCTTCAATTCTGGGTATTCCTCATGAAACCTCTTTTTCACTTCACAAATGTACTTTTCTGAATAAAAAAAGTCAGTTCTTGGAACTCCTGTCGCTAATATTTTTTGCTTAGGCATATTAAACGCTTCAGAAAACGGAACAATTGCTTCTTCTGAACTCACAATTACAAAATCATAATTTGAATGAACAGGAACTACTTTTAAATATTCAGATGAAGGTCCCCCCTGCTTATCTTTAATGCTGTGACCAAATTTTTTAAAAGCACCACATGCATGCCAAATTTGAACAACCTTTGTTTCCGACCGCTTTTTAATTAAATAAAGAGGATAATAGTAATCATCTAATAAGAGCACCTTGCAAGTAGCAATATGATACAACGTTCTCAATAAATAAATAATATAGAGAAACTTACCTATCAACCCACTCTCCGACTTTCTGAATAATAGAACAATTCTCAAATGGGGCTGTTTTACCAATTCATTATATACGTTCTTGAAATTTTCATTTATTTCATTATCTCTATAAGAAGCAATCACAATTTTTTGCGGACTTACCGGAATTAATTTAGAAAAGACTGTGTAGACTATTTGAAAAAAAACTTTCACAATTTTTGTCATATACATTGTGTTAGATTTCCCATTTCATGATTGTTTTACCCCATGAAGAAGTCAAATCTTCTTCAAATGCCTTTCCAATGTCCTCTATGCTTCTCACAGTATGGACTGCTCCAATTAATGTCTCCAAATAATCTACAATTTCAGGAAATTCATTTAGTAGATTAACAGTATTAACAAAGTCTTTACTGCCACTTCTACTGCTTCCAATGAAAATAATCCCTTTTTCGAGAATCATTCTTGTTGCTACCTTCACAGGGTATTCTGACACACCTAATAAAGCCACAGATGCCTCTGGCTGAGTATAATCAATGATTTGTTCTATTGCAGTTTCACTGCCACGTCCACCGACACATTCAAATGCATGATCGACTCGAAGGTCTTTTGGTATGTCATTAATTTGGTATACTTCATCAACAAAAGAGAAATGCTCTAATTTATATTGGTTCTTTCCAAAAACGTATACTTTACAAGAAGGATATCGTTTTTTTAGTATTAAGGATGTAATAAATCCAAGGTTCCCATCCCCCCAAACACCAAACAAATCTCGCTTTTGGTGAGCCACACTTTCAAACCTACTCATTGCATGGACAGCAATTGTAATTAATTCAATAAAAGCAGCTACATGAAGGTTCATTTGCTCTGGAAGGGCTACAAGGCGATCCGGATTCATGAACATATAATCTTGCATGAACCCATCATATCCACTTGACCTGAAATAGCTTGTGCGCAGGTAGTTCTCCGCAATAAATTGATTTTCTTCATTTGGAATATTTGGAACCATCACCACATGTGTTCCGACTTTAAAAGCTCCTGTAGGGTCATACATTACTTTTCCAACACCCTCATGAATAAGCGCCATTGGAAGCTTTTTATCCATTGCTTCCTTACCTCTTGTTCCTGTAAAATAGCGCTGATCCGCAGCACATATTGACAAGTGAGTTGGTCTAACAACAACCTGACCAGAAGTAAATTCCTTATCCTTATAAGTCACTTCAAATTGTCTAGCAGAAACCAATCGATATGTTTGATTAATCATTTTTTATGTTCTCCTGTAAAATAGCATTCGCGACTTTCAGATCGTATGGTGTCGTTACTTTTATATTAAATACCTCACCTCGGACTAAATTCACTTTTTGCCCTGCTAAAATACAAATTTTACAAGCATCTGACAGCACCTTTTTCTGTTCCTCTGTTAGTTCGCCATAAAGACGTTTTAAGAGAGAGATCTTAAAACTTTGAGGAGTTTGGCCTTGATACATGTTGTCACGTACAGGAATATTCGTGATATTTGCTCCATCTTCTGAAGTTACAATTGTATCTATAGCAGGGATAACAGTGTCGACAGCATCGTGTTCTAGAACGGCATTTATATTTTCCTCAATAATCCTATGGGTTAAAAATGGTCTTACTGAATCATGTGTAACAATAACATCGTCATCATTTAGCCCATACTCTTTTTCAATAAAACGAACCCCGCTCATAATCGATTCGTTTCGATCTATTCCACCCTCAATTACTACTAATCTATCATCAGCATGTATGTATTTTTCTAGTATATTCTTCGTATGATTGATCCATTCTTTAGGAGTTACAATAATAATTTTTTCAAAACGATCATTTAATAGAAATTTTTCAACAGTGTGAATAATGATAGGGCGATTATTTAACGGCAAGAACTGTTTTGGCATATTTACATTACCCATTCTAGAACCTTTCCCGCCAGCTAATATTTCTGCATAAATCATACTTAATACCCCTCTCAATCATGTCAAATAAATAAAAATGGCAATATTTTAATATAAATAGATTGTAAATTACATTACAAAGAATCCATTCATATCTTAATATATGCCATTATAATACCACATTTTTATATTTTTTTAATTATTGATTTAGAATTTGTAACATATATCGACAAATTTTTCTAACATATAAATGGTCATTTTCAAAATGACTGCGGCTTGACATCCGTTAATCCATAGTGATAAAGAAGCATTTCAACAATTCGTTTCGATGCTTGTCCATCACCATATGGGTTAGAAGCCTTCGACATGTTATCATACTCTTGCTTGTCTTCTAACAGCTCTTTTGCCATCTGATAAATGGTTTCTTCATCGGTTCCTGCAAGCTTAAGCGTACCAGCTTTCACGCCTTCAGGACGTTCTGTTGTATCACGCAGCACTAATACTGGCTTTCCTAAAGAGGGAGCTTCCTCCTGCACACCGCCTGAATCCGTTAAAATAAAGTGTGAGGCAGCAGCAAAGTTATGGAAATCAACTACTTCAAGCGGCTCAATTAAGTGCACACGATCAAGATCACTGAATTCTGTCTGAGCAGCATCACGAACAGCAGGATTTAAATGGACAGGGTATACGACTTGAACATCTTCAAATTCTTCGACAACACGGCGAATCGCTCTAAACATGTTCTTCATCGGCTGACCAAGATTTTCTCTGCGATGAGCCGTTAATAAGATCATTTTATCTGTGCCTATTTTCTCTAAAATAGGGTGTTGATACTGCTCTGTAACCGTTGTTTGCAATGCATCAATTGCTGTATTTCCTGTTACAAAGATGGTCTCTTCTTTTTTATTTTCAACTAAAAGATTCTGCTTTGCCTCATGTGTCGGCGCAAAATGAATATCGGCTATATTTCCTGTCATTTGACGGTTCAATTCTTCTGGAAACGGTGAGTATTTATTATGTGTTCTTAACCCCGCTTCAACATGACCTACTGAAATTTGGTGATAAAACGCAGCCAAACTTCCTGCAAAGGTTGTCGTTGTGTCTCCATGAACAAGCACAATATCAGGTTTTTCCTCTTTGAATAATTGATCTAATTTCAACAGTGCATTCGATGTGATTTCAGATAATGTCTGGCGTTCTTTCATAATATTCAAATCGTGATCGGGCTTAATATCAAAAGCTTTCAGCACTTGATCAAGCATTTGTCGATGTTGAGCCGTCACAGTAACTGAAGATTTAATTTGTGGATGTTTTTTTAGCTCAAGGACAAGGGGTGCCATTTTAATCGCTTCAGGCCTCGTCCCGAATACAGTCATTACATGTAATGTTCTCAATAGTCGATGCCTCTTTTCTTCTCAATTATTGTATGTTGTTCATTATACAAAAGAATAAGAACGAATCCTAATCATTCTATTCTTAATCTTTACATCACCTTTACTCTTTTCAACATGAATATTTACACAAGTTCTTTACAATTGGTTTTAAATCTTTCTCGTAAATCATTTGTCATTTCTATCATTTGTAAGTTACACTTTATGAAAGATGAAAAATGAAGGTCATGTCACATCATTTTTTTCTATATGTAAGGAAGGTGCAAAGTTCATTGAAAAAAGTACGTAAAGCCATTATACCAGCTGCAGGTCTCGGGACACGTTTCCTCCCTGCCACAAAGGCTATGCCTAAAGAAATGCTACCAATCGTTGATAAACCAACCATTCAATATATTATTGAAGAAGCTGTTGAGTCAGGAATTGAAGACATTATTATTGTCACTGGAAAAGGGAAAAGAGCCATTGAGGATCATTTTGATTTTGCGCCAGAGCTGGAGCGCAACCTTGAAGAAAAAGGAAAAAGTGAACTTTTAGAAAAAGTGAGAAAATCCTCTAATATTGCTGATATTCATTACATCCGCCAAAAGGAACCTAAAGGACTCGGACATGCCGTTTGGTGTGCACGCAACTTTATCGGTGATGAACCCTTTGCTGTTTTATTAGGTGATGATATTGTCCAAGCCGAAACACCTGGACTTCGCCAGCTGATGGATGAATATGAAAAAACCCTTTCATCTGTAATTGGTGTTCAGCAGGTAGCGGACAGCGATACGCATCGCTACGGGATTATTGATCCTCTTACCCAAGAAGGCCGCCGCTACCAAGTGAAAAACTTTGTTGAAAAGCCACCGCAAGGAACCGCACCATCCAATTTAGCCATTCTAGGGCGCTACATTTTCACGCCAGAGATCTTTATGTACCTTGATCAACAAGAAATTGGTGCAGGCGGAGAAATTCAGCTGACAGATGCCATCCAAAAGCTCAATGACATCCAGCGTGTATTTGCCTATGATTTTGAAGGAAAACGATATGATGTCGGAGAGAAGCAAGGTTTCATTGAAACGACGCTAGAGTTTGCCCTTCAAGATGAAGAGCTCAAGAAAAAACTCATTCCATTTATGAAACAACTTCTTGAAAAAGAAGAAGTGAATTAAAAAAAGCTGCCGGCATCGGCAGCTTTTTTATTTGGTCGCTGAAACGGTCAGCGTATGCTGTTCATTATCAATGACAAACAGGTTATTTTCGCCCTTTACTGCGAACTTCGTTTGTTTCTCATTCATCCAGACATTCTGTGTTGTCAGTCCAAGTGTTGAAGGAGAGATAGGCATGATCTCGCGGAACACCATCGTATTCGCCTGACCATTTTGAATCACATAATCGGTTTTCTCAGTGGTCAGGCGCTCAATAATATCGCCTTGCTCACTTTTGATCGAGCTAAGTGTTTGCATTCTTTGCTTCAGCACAGACTCTTCTTTTCCAAGGAAAGAAAGTAAGTACTCATACGAACCCGCAGATGCGGGTGATACGTAGGAATTGAACTGTGCTGGTCCAATGGATAACGACTTCAATTCATCTGCGTTTTGTAGCGCATCTGGTTGCACATAATATGTCTCTGATGCTATTTTGATTTGAACGACTTGTTTATTTTTAGCCACAGCCTTTACTTCTTGTCCAAACGATAATGTGACGTCTGCCTTTTTTTTCATGGCCCTGTCTGTATAAACCGTCAATGGATCTGCCTTAACTATGGCCTGTTGATCAATCTTTTTCATATCATCAGAGGCACCTTTCGTCTCATGGTTCGTTGACTGGGGCGCCTCTGTTTTACCCGAAGAAATTGCACCAAATGTCGCCAGTGTACGCAGCGGACGATCCGAAAACATAGAAAGGGCAAGTAAGATGGTTAAAACAGCTATTATGGTGACTTGAAACGCCGGTCCGAAAAAGGAACGTCGTTTTCCAGTGTCATTATACCTCGTGACCTTCTCTGTCGTTTGTAGGCCTTTTCGACCTTCCTTCTGTTCTGATTGATATTTTTGTTTCTCTTTCTTGGAAAGCTTGTTAAACCAATCAACAAACTCCTTATACTCTTTCACAACCTTTTTCGTATCATCAAACATACGAAGTTCACCATAATGCATCCAAGCCACCCGATCACAGATTTTTTGGATTTGACTAATGGAGTGACTGACAAAAAAGATCGTCTTTCCTTGTTCTTTGAATTCGGTGATACGATCCACACATTTTTGATAGAAGGTTTGGTCTCCTACAGACAGTGCCTCATCAATAATGAGGATATCTGGATCAATATGTGCTGATATGGCAAAGCCAAGACGGGATTTCATTCCGCTTGAATAGCTCTTTACAGGCTGATCAATAAAGTCTCCAATATCCGCAAACTCTACGATTTTTTCATAAAGATCATCAATTTCTTTATTTGTCAGGCCCATCATTAAGCATTTTAAACGAATATTGTCTTTACCGCTCAACTGATTGTTCAGCCCTGCCGCAATAGCAATTAACGAAGGCTGACCGTCCATATCAATCTCACCACTTGTCGGTGGAATGATTTTCGCTAAGAGGTTCGACATCGTGGATTTCCCAGACCCGTTGATCCCTACAAAACCAATCGTCTCTCCTTCATAGACATCAAAAGACACATCACGAACGGCAAAGAAACCTTTTTCATTTTTATTTGGTAAAAACAGCCCTTTGATCTTGTCCGACTGTTTTTTATATAGGACGTATTGCTTGGATACGTTTCGAAACGAAACCTTTAGTTTCATCGTATAATCTCCTTACTTTTTAAAGAAAATCGACAAATTTATCCCTAAATTTCATATGCAGTAATGAACCGACTGTTAAAAGAAGAAGCGTAATCAGCCAGAAATAAAGTGTATATTTGACATCATGGAAGAACCATTCTCCCTTTAACAAACTATTTCTGAAACCATCAATAATGTAGAAAAGAGGATTCAGTCTTAAAATATCTCCTATCCATGCTTTGTCTCCAGTGAGCTTCTCTGAGATATTCCAAAAAATTGGTAGCAAAAAGAAAAGTAAACGTGTCACTGATTGTAAAAGAAATTGATAGTCTCTTACGAGTACACTAATTGTTGAGTTAAACAAACTAAACGAAAACATAAATGCGATCATACATATAAGGTAGTAAATATATTGTAGCCAATGCGCGTCAGGATATATGCCATAAGAAATAAGCACAATGAGATAGACACCCATCATGACAAAATAGCTGAATAAGTTGGACATAATGACCACAGACGGCAGCGCACTAATCGGAAAATTCATTTTCGATACCATATTAATGCGTTTAAACACACTGTTTGATCCATCAAGGATCGTCGGACTAATGAAGAACCACGGTATTAATCCGGCAAGCATCCAGATGATAAATGGAATCTCCATGCCTCCAATGACAATTGGCTGTCCTCCGCGAATGCCTAAACCAAAAACAAACCAGTAAGCCAGCATTTGAATCAATGGATTTAAAAACTGCCATAAAACACCTAAATAATTCATCTGATATTTTGATTTTGTTTCATAAACAGCAAGTCGCATGATCAGCGGAAATGAACTGATTTGCTCCTTCAATATCGTCAACATTGCGTTCATTCTAATCTTCCTTAGATATAAGTTTTTGGAATTACTTTTTTTAAAAGCACCGCTCATAATTGTAACAGAAGTTGATGAAGATTTCACTTTATATCATGATAAAAGGCTTACAAGCCATTAGCTGTAAGCCTTTATCTTGTTGATTTGATCTTTTCAAATACCGAGTCGACAACACGCTTGGATGATTCTCCGTTCTCCAAGTAGCAGAATTTCTCATAAAATGATGTGAATGAAGCTGGTAATGTAAAGGTCGATTTCTCTGTCTCTTTGATCCAGTCAATCACACTTGCTGTTTCTTTCACAAGCGGACCAGGTGCTTCTTGTTCAAAGTCAAAATAGAACCCTCTTAGTTTGTCGCGATACGTTTCGATGTCTGGAACATAGAACAGCATTGGACGCCTAAGGTTTGCATAATCAAAGAACACGGAAGAGTAATCTGTCAAGAGTAGGTCAGAAATCATATAAAGATCTCGAATGTCTTCGTAATGGGAGAAGTCATAAGCAAAGCCTTCATATGGTCCGAGATCAAAGTTTTCCGCTACTAAATAGTGCATACGAAGGATGATGATATATTCTTCTCCGATAGATGACCTCAACTCATGCAGATCAAGGTCCAATTCAAATTTGTACTTTCCAATTGTATAATATTGATCGTCTCTCCAAGTCGGTGCATAGAGGATGATTTTTTTATCAAGAGGCAGGTTCATCTTTTGCTTCAGCGCTCTTATCGTTCCTTCATTATTCTGATTGTACAGAAAATCATTTCTTGGATACCCTGATTCAATCATGGTCTGTTGAAATTGGAACGCACGTGTAAAGATCTCAGTCGAGTATGCATTAGGAGATATAAGACAATCCCATTTCGATGCTTCTTTCGTGAAATTCTTTTTATATTTCTTCGTGTTTGCTCCAGGAATATGAACTTCGTCCATATCCACAGCCAGTCGTTTTAAAGGCGTCCCGTGCCATGTTTGCAAATAAGTTGTGTGGCCTGGTTTTGGAATCCATAGCGGCAAACGGCTGTTTACAACCCAATACTCGGCTCTTGCCATTGCAAGAATCCATTTAAACGACAGACGATGAATATAATAGATGCCCTTTTCTTGAAACGGTGCTTCATACCCTTTTTTAACGCTCCAAATCAACGTATAGTCAGGGTGATTTTCTTTCATATACTCAAAAATAGCACGCGGGTTGCAGCTGAATTGTTTTCCATTAAAGCTTTCAAAAATAACCGTTTTCTTTTTTGGCTGCAGTTTACTGACACCCAAAAACAAGAGTTTAAAAACGATGATATATAAAATTGTAACGATTTTTTTCATTTTCATTCACATGCTTTCACAAAGATACAGTTCGTTCTTTAATTGATCTTCCAAGAGTAGTAACCATTTTTCGTTTGGTAAGACCACCCATCTATTGACGAAGGTTTGTTGGTGAGCAGTTCTTCTTCCACTTCTAAACGCTGTAATACCTCTTGATGATGTGTTTTTGACTTACTTCGGATGTAAAAATCGACATGTTTCGTTTGATTGAGTTCGATCTGTTTCTTTGTTTGAAAATGACCAATCGGGAAAATCACTTGTTGATTTTCGTTGATGGTTTGAGAAATAATTTCAGCACCATTGACTCGATCAAATCCTGCAAAATCTATTTCTACCTGATCCGCAATGTTCATTTCACCTTCCATCTCAAGCTGCAGATGAAGGACATGATGCTCAGAGCTTACATCACGCAACATCCATCTTGCATGTTCCACAACACTTCTTAGTTCTTCTTTAAGTACTCGATTATCAAGCATATTCTGAAGAGCCGCTCCCCAAGAAGAACCATCATCCTGTGGCAATAGATAAAAGGAAGATTGTTCCCCTAAAACGTTTTCGACATCTTCCTTATGTTTCGGATGACAAAAGAAAATAGCATCTACTTGCTGCTTCCTGATTTGTTTAAATAGTTCTTCATAATGAGTGTGCAATTGACGGGGATTTTCCTCATAGTGTGCGTCATGCACAAAAGCAGCATAAAATACTGAATCGGATTTTTCCATTTTAAACAGATCTTGATCTATCTCTCGATCTTCTGCAATCATCAATTTCATGCGTTCATTTTTTGTTTGAATATCAGATAGCCATTGCTGTACGATATCGGATTTTTTCACAAATGTGGTGATGCCTGTCTTCTTGTACCAATTAATATGCCTTACTGTATTCTTCTTGGCACTTCCAGAATATATGGTTTCCATGTAGATACTTCTATCATCTCTAATGAATTCTTCCAGAAAAGGGACACCCTTATGCGGAACATAGTGAAGTACTCTTCGTAAAGCGCCATGTATATCGTATTCTTCCCGTTTCATCAATTGCTGTTCTTCATTAAATTGATCTATATACAGAATGGGGGAAGAAGGTAGTTCGTATCTTGTCACTTGAACGGTTGAGTTGTCCTCAGATATAAAGACTTCATTAATCGATTCCGATACGGTACCTGTAATAAACTCCGAATAAACCCTTTTACTCCCGCTCTCCGGTAAAATATAGTGTTCAAATACATTCAAGATGGAAATTTGAGGGTGAAAATTCTCCTCTAGGCTTCGAATATCCCCCTTTACATTTACATCAAAATTCAAAGTTAAGATGGTAGCTCGTTTATTCTTCTCAGCCAATGATTTTAATCTTAAGTTTAATGAATCCGTTAAGGTGTTGTCCTGTTTTGGCACATCCCCCATAATAAAGTAGTAGTCCATGTCAGGAATTTCAACCGATTTCATTGTTTCATTTAGTTCAGGTTGATCCAATGTGTGTTCACCTTTTTTCTTCATCCAATTTTGAAACACAGGAAGCTCTTCTTATAAAAATGATCACTTGCTATGTATTTTACATGAAAAAGCACTTCTCACCAAAAGATAAGAAGTACTTTTTTTCAATCTATTATAGTCCAGCAATTTCTTCCTTAATTTGTGTTGTCGAAATACCTTCTGTTCTCTTCAAGTAAACGACTTCGCAATGCTCTTTCAAGAAATCAAATTTACCTTCCCAGTCATCCCCCATAACAAACACATCAATGTCATGTTCTTGTACGTCTCGGACTTTTTGATCCCAGCTGTTCTCTGGAATGACTTCATCTACATAACGAATGGTTTCTAAAATC
Organism: Bacillus sp. JUb11; assembly: GCF_024807925.1. Taxonomy (NCBI): domain Bacteria; kingdom Bacillati; phylum Bacillota; class Bacilli; order Caryophanales; family Bacillaceae; genus Bacillus; species Bacillus sp. JUb11. Next base: position 510,008 of record NZ_JANUEZ010000002.1, read on the forward strand.
AGCTTGCGATGCTCGTAGCTATGATAAGCCTTTTTTGATTTTTGTAAATTAAACTCATCTGTAGAGATGGCCACTACTAAGTAATCTCCAAGCTGTTTTGCACGCTCTAGCAGCTTGATATGCCCCCAGTGTAATAAATCAAATGTACCGTAAGTAATAACTTTCTTCATTGCAAACATAAACTCCTTTCTTTATTCCTTATTCGACTGCTTCAAGCAGTAATGTTTATCCGTAATCCTATTCTCATCGGTCATGTTTTTTCGCTCTTCGGAACCTCATTATATCATAATGCCTAAAAAACGTTAAGAAAATGTAAAGACAAACTATTTCCAATTTAATGGATAAAATAGTGAAACTGCGTCACTACAGTATTTCAACGTTTTTAGAGACTAGTTGTTTATTAAAATGTCATGAAATTAAAAGGATTGTAAAGTTATTGTTAATATTTCATGGAGCAACTGTGATAAAATGATCTGTAGGTTAAGAATGAATTTACAATGATCGTACAATAGATAACAAAAAGAAAAAGGGGGTTTATACAGTGGAAACAGAAGTGGTCTCTAACCTTTCTTATGTAAATGGCGACTTAGACGAATTTATTAGTTATATGAACCAACACCACCTTTCACAGCGAAGAGGCGCAATGATTGCAACGGTGAATCCAGAAATAGGCTATGCAACTATGAAGGATCATGCATATCATAAAGTCATCTCTTCTGCAGACTATGTCTTACCTGATGGTGTAGGTGTTGTCTTGATGTCACGTCTTATAAACCATCCGTTGAAATCAAGAATTGCAGGCTTTGAGGTCTTCATGTCTATGCTTGATCTCGCAAACAAGCAATCTAAAAGTATTTTTTTATATGGTGCGAAAAAAGAAGTGCTTGAGGCTGTCAAACAGCGAATTGATACGGAATATCCGAATGTGGTGATTGCAGGCAGCTGTGATGGTTATCAAGCGGATAAACGGTTTGTGGCAAAACAAATTGCTCGTTCAAAAGCAGATATGGTGTTTGTTGCTTTAGGTTATCCAAACCAAGAGAACTTTATTTATGAATACCGTCATTTGTTCCCGCAAGCTGTTTGCATCGGTTTAGGCGGAAGCTTTGATGTATTTAGCGGAACGGTGAAGCGTGCACCACGCTGGATGATTAAAACAAATACGGAATGGCTGTACAGACTCATTGTCAATCCGTGGAGATGGAAACGAATGCTGAATATTCCAAAGTACGCTTTTGCCGTATTAAAAGAAAACAAAGGGAAAAAGCGCTACTATCCTGAGCAAGTAAAAGATCAGACGAAGCAGCTGTGAGAGACTGATACATGATGAATATACGCTCAATGATCATCTCATGCTATGCAGCTTTTGTTTCTTTTGCTGGATGGCTCATGAGCGGCGTGAAACCTCGTGACAATCAGGTGACGCTGCTTGTTTCATTCCAAGAGAATGCAGCTGCTCTCATTGATACTTATCAAAAACAGGCGAATATGACAATGAAGCTCACTGTCCTCTATACGAAGCATGCTTCCGTGATAGAAAAGGACGTGCCTCATGTGTCATTTCGCTATTTTCATGAAAAAAATCCCATCCATCTCATTCAATGTATCTATACGATGCTAAAAAGCAAAGTCGTCGTCACAGATAATTATTTTCTGATGACAAGTGTGCTAAGAAATAGACCTTCTACTACTTGTATTCAAGTGTGGCACGCCAATGGTGCTTTGAAAAAGTTCGGTCTTGAAGATGCTTCAAATCATCACCGTAGTTCTCGTGATCTGCAGCGTTTCAAGCGGGTCTATGCGTCTTTCGATTATATCGTTACTGGCTCAGATCACATGCGCGAGATTTTCAAAACTTCATTTGGCGTCAACGACGATCGTTTTTTGCCAACAGGTGTACCCTTCACAGATGCGTACTATGATGAGCGCCCTATTTCCTTTCAAACGGATATTTTTCCAAAAGGCAAAAAAGTGCTGCTGTATGCGCCGACCTACCGGGACTTTGCAATGAACGGTCTTGTCTTACCTTTTTCTAAAGAACAATTGCAGAGTGAGCTGAATGGCGACTATATTCTGCTCGTCAAACTTCATCCTGCGGTGAAACATTTAGCCAAAGCAGAAACAGATGGCGAGTGGATCTTTGATGTGTCCGATCAGCCGCTCTTTCCATTGCTCTCTGTATGCGATGTCCTGATTACAGATTATTCATCCATTGTGTTTGAATATGCGCTGCTCCGAAAGCCTGTTTTGTTCTTCACTTACGATCTAGAGACTTATCGCACAAAACGCGGCTTAGTCGAACGTTATGAAGACATCATTCCAGGAAAGGCTTGCGTCACTCAAGATATGCTCTTAACGGAGCTTAAGCAGCTAAACGAATCAGCCAATCAAGACTTATTGAAAACCTTTGCTGAGGAATGGAATCAATATTCAAAAGGGAAATCAAGTCAGCAGCTTCTTTCCTTTATTGAACATCAGCTCTTACACAAAAAACGTCCGGCTTCTCATTAAGAAGCACGGACGTTTTTTTATTTGTTATACACGGGGATATCATAATACAGCGTATAGTTATCAAGTAAGTTATACAAACTATACATACGAGTGACCTGTTTAGAAGCCCAGCCAATATCTGTTGCATATTGGTGAGTGGCTGTCGCAGACCAGCGCATTTTGTAAATGGTATCTTGTTTGTATGTGGCATTATTGATGTAGCTGTTGCCAATGAATTTTGCCCCGCCAATAATGGCTGCCTCTGGTGTGAACCATTGCTGTTCATACGCATATTTTGCTCCGAGGTAATTCGGGTTACTGTCATATGCACCAATGCCATACATGTTGTACACGATTCTATCATTAAACTTCGTACCGTTCGCTAAAATGGAACTGCCGTTGCCTGTTTCAAGCAATGCATGTGAAATGAGATAGATTTCGTTAATATGATACGTTTTTGCTGCTGTGATAAAGGCTTGTCCTTTTCCGGCAAGAATGCCTTTCCCTGCTAAAATCTTCGTATTCACTTCAGTCGGATTGAGATTTGCAGCTTCAGAGAGTTTGAGAAATTGAAAATAAGATTGAGTGCCCTCCGCGATATTCGCTGGGTCTACATATTTTAATACTTCTGCTGAACTCGCATTTCTCCAGCCAAGGCTGATCTTGATCCAGTTGCCTTCTTTTCCAAGCTGCTTCACTTTTGTCCCTTTGTTCAGCTGTGCGACGATGTTGCTAGCCGAACTTGAATCAGGTGTAGAACGTACATTTAGCCCGTCTGTATTCACTGTGGACGTCGCTGGGTCTACATATGTCGCATAGACGTAGGCTGCACCATCTGTCTGCGGCGACACCTTCATTTGTTTGTTTACCATCTCATTGACTGTGAGGTTATAATTCGTCTGCATCACCATTGGACCATTTTTGATTTTTGTCGCTGTGGCTGTCCAGCCGTATTGGCTTTTCACAAAAGCAATGGCCGCATTCGCATTTGGTAACCCTGTAAACTGCTGTGTGATGTTGATTTTATATGCCGGTTTTGTCGTTGTTGTATAAGCAGCTGGTTCATTTCGTTTTTTGAAGAATGTCATGCCTTGATCTCTTAAGGCAGCAGTCGAAATAACCCCTGTTTTGATCTGATATTGACCATAATCAGTTGCTCCCGTTTTTTGAGCGGCTGCTTTCATTTTTTGTTTGGTTAAATAACTTAAGGCTTGATTCAGCTTTGTCTGATTCACAGTTGCCTCTGTCGTAATACGGTATTGCTTAACAGCTTCTGTTAATGTTTTTGTACTGCTAGCAACTCCATTTTTTTTCATGATCTCTTGTGCCTGCTTTACTTTGCTTTGATCATATACAGGAGTTGTCATTAGGCTGTATGCTTTACTGACGGCTTGTCCCTTGCCTGTTGTGATGCTGCTTGTCACCTTTTGTGCTTTTAAGTATGCAGCACCTTTATTTACTTTTGTCTGATCCGTTGCTTGATTCACGACAAGTCGATACGTGCTATCAGATGCTTTGCCTGTTTTTTTCGTTGTGGCGGATACTTTTTTCTTTTGGAAAAATGCCGTCGCTTTTTTCGCTTGATCATCGCCCAAAAGATTCCCAGTCACTACTTGATATGGCTGTGTAGAGGAGATCTTTTTAGACGTATAGCGCCATTTCTTTTTCTTGAAAAAAGCAACTGTTTTTGCGTAAGTTGTGTCATTTAATTGATTGAGCTTTACGATATAATTTTTCGTTTTCCCTACTCGCTGCACAGTACCTGACGCACCAGCTTGTTTTTTAATCTGAGCCGCCGCTGAGGCTGCTTGCTTACTGTCTTTGAAATAGCCTGATTCCATGCTATATACATTTTTAACAGCTCCAGCCTTCTGAATCTTTCCGCTGATTTTCGCTTCTTTTTGCAGCTGGGTCAGAAGGGTTTGCGCTTTAGACTGATTCGTTTGTGCAGCAGATGTGACGATGTAATACGGTTTGCCTGCTGCTACCGTTTGGAGTACTGCTTTTAAACCAGATTCCTTTTGAAAACCTTGCAGGATGGTATTTGCCTTACTCTGTCCGACAATATTGCCTGAGATCAGCTGATACACGGTGCCAGCTTTGTTTTCGGTTTGATATGCACTAGTGACTCCGGCCTGTTTTTGTAGTTCGGTTTGAATATTTTTGACTTTCGTTTCAGAATCAATGGCTCCTGAAATGACCTGATAAGATGGTCTACTTTGATTGATAGCTTCATACGTGCTATTGAGTCCTGATGTTTTCGTCAGCTCGAGCGTCAGTTTTTTCGCCTGACTTTCATCGTTGATTGGATCAGATACGATTTTCTGTAAAGGAAGGCGGTCACCTACTGGAGACACCGTACCGCTCATGCCTAACTCTTTTTTTAATGCAGCGGCACTTGCACTCGCTGCTGCTTGTGAGTCATATCCTGAGGCAGTTAGCTGATAAGTCGATGTATTTCCTGACGTTTGATAAGTGGCTGTCCACTTCTTATCCTTTTTCAACGTGTCAACCGCTTTTTTGACTTCTGCTTCTGTTGTAAATACTTTTGAGGTGCTAATCGTATAAATGGATTGATCGACATAGGAGGCTGCTTGCACTTCTTTGCCCGTGTGTAATGTCATACCAAAGGCAGCTGCGAGTAACATAATCTTGATGGTTTTTTTCACGGTCCCTGTCCCTCTCTTAACTTTGCATAATAGTCTACTAATCTCTTTATCGACAAAAACAAGTCTCTTTCAAGTCCTTTATGCAATAGAAAAAAAGAGGACTCCCGAAGTCCTCTCAAAATTGACAAAGGGGTAAAATGACTTTATTTTACCCCTTTGTCTTCTTTTCAGCGTGATAGAAAACCTTTGCAGCTCTAGGAAGGACGAGTACTGGCGCGGAGCGAATTTGACATTCGTGAGCACCGGCACGCAGGACTGACACCGAATGCGAGGGTTTGTCTACATGCTGAGAGGCTCCCTCGAAGTCCTCTTTACCTTTATATATGTGACACAATCAGTTCACAAGATCCTTCAATGGTGAAGTTCCCTGTTTCAGCCGGCAGGATAAAATGGGCTCCTTTTGGCAGCGGATATGTATGTCCATTATGCTCTAAGGACCCTTCCCCATTAATAACGCTGCACAGCAAAAACGAATAATCTTGCGATAGCTCTACTTTTTGATCAATTTCCCATTTATACACAGAGAAATATTCTGCTTCTACAAATGTTCTAATGGTCACCCCTGGACGAGTTTCTACTGATTCATCTGCATAACCGTCTACATGAGGAACCGTGGTAACATCAATGGCCTGCGTGAAGTGAAGTTCACGTTCATGGCCATTTTGGTCTTTTCGTTCATAATCATACACCCGATAGGTCGTATCTGAACTTTGCTGCGTTTCGAGAACCAGTGTGCCTTCACATAGCGCATGAATGGTACCGCTTGGCACATAATAAAAATCGCCCGGCTTAATTTTCACTCGCCGCAAAAGGCCTTCCCAATCTCCGCTGTTCATCATGGTCACAAGCTCAGTTCTCGTCCGTGCATTATGACCATAGATCATTTCTGCGCCTTCTTTGCAGTCAATGATATACCAGCACTCTGTTTTCCCAAGCTCGCCATTTTCATGTCTTTCCGCATAATCATCATCTGGATGAACTTGAACGGATAAATCTTGGTTTGCATCTAAAATTTTGGTTAAGAGCGGGAAGCGATCGCCTTCTATTCCCCCAAACAATTCTCTGTGATTGTCCCATAGTTCGATCAGCGTTTTCCCTTTATATGGACCGTCTTGCACGACACTTGGTCCGTTTGGATGAGCAGAAATTGCCCAGCATTCTCCCGTTTGATCAGAAGGAATATCATAGCCAAATTGATCCCTTAAGGCTGTACCTCCCCATATTCTCTCCTTCAATTCAGGCAGTAAAAAAATTGGTGACTGCTTCATTCAGGATGACTCCTCCCTTTGCTACCCTTTGATAATCCTTGCCTAGCATGATGAAAACTAGCAAGTCTCAACTTTTATTATGACGCTATCTAAAGAGAAGTCAATCCTTTCAGTACACCGAATGAAAACGATAACAAGAAAATCAATTTACCCTTTGACAGAGCCTGCAAGAAGCCCTTTCACAAAGTATTTTCCGAGTAGAATATAGACCAAAAGTGTCGGCAGCGCAGCCAAGATGGCACCTGCCATTTGAACATTCCATTGCACAATTTGACTGCCTGATAAATTTTGCAACGCAACCATGACCGGCTGATTCTCTGCCGTGGTCATAGTAACCGCAAATAGAAACTCATTCCACACATTTGTGAACTGCCAAATGGCAACCACGACAAACCCTGTGATGGAAAGCGGCAGAATCATATGTCTGAAGATCCCGATAAACCCAGCTCCATCCATCTTCGCTGATTCAATCATTTCATCAGGAATGCTCACATAAAAATTGCGGAACATGAGTGTTGTGATTGGCAGGCCATATACGACATGGACAAGCACAAGTCCCGGAATGGAGTTATACAAGCCGATTTCACGTAAAAATTGAATAAGTGGAATGAGGATACTTTGGTATGGAATAAACATACCGAACAACATGAAGGTAAACACCACTTCTGATCCTTTAAAGCGCCATTTAGACAGCACATAGCCATTCATCGCACCTAATACAGCTGACAATAAGGTAGCAGGAATGACTAGATAAAGAGAATTCATTAAATTGGGTGATAACTTTTCAAAAGCGATTTTGTAGCTTGAGAAATCAAGTGTAGATGGAAGCGACCACATTCGCTCAAGGGTAACTTCACCTAATGGCTTTAAGCTTGTGACGAGCATGACATAAACAGGCATGAGAAAAAACAAACTGCACAGTATTAATAAAGCATAAAGAACTGGGCGGACAAATCCTCTTGAGGTCATGATGAAGCCCCCTTCCGGCTAGACAGGAGATACGGCACGATAAAGACCGCAACAGAAATCAACATGACGATCGCAATGGCGGCACCACCTGCATAATTGTTTCCTCTAAAGGTCATTTCAAACATATAAACACCTGGCACATCGGTGACAAAGTTTGCACCTGGTCCTGTCATCGAGTAAATCAAATCGAAGATCTTTAAAGAAATATGTGCCATGATAATGACGACGCTCGCTGTGATTGGTTTTAACAGCGGGAAAATGATTTTCCAAAAGATTTGCCATTCAGTTGCGCCATCCATTCTAGCAGCCTCTCTCACTTCCTCTGGAATGCCTCTAAGACCAGCCAAATACATCGCAAGTGAGAACCCTGTCATCTGCCACACAGCAGCGATGACAACTGCAATCATTGCTGCCGGTACACCAAACTCAATTTTTCCCCAGACAAATCCAGCTAAAATGTTCGTATCCGTGTACCACTTGGGCTGGATGCCGAGTGTTTTTAAAAACAGATTCACCCCAGTTGATGGATTTAGGATCCATTGCCACACAACACCTGTGACAACAAAGGAAAGGGCCATCGGAAAGAAAAAGAGATTCCGAAAAAGTGATTCCCCCTTGATCTTCTGGTCTAGTAAAATGGCCAGTACAAGCCCAGAAGCAATGACTGCTCCAATAAAGAATAATGTAAAAAAGACCGTGTTTCGAAGATCTGACTGAAAGCGAAAATCTTGAAACAGCATGACATAATTTTTCATACCTGCGAAAGAAAAATCAGGAACAAGCGAGGTCCAGTTCGATAATGAAACATATCCTGTCCAGCCAATAAAGCCGTAAACAAAAATGAATAATAAAACAGCTGACGGTGCTAAAAATAGCAGGGCAAGCAGCTGGTCTCCATTCCATTTTTTCCGAACACGTCTCACTTTTGCTGCTGGTGTTTTTGTGATCGGCGATGTGTCCATGCGCATGAAGCTACACTCCTTTTTTAAAAAAGAGGCGGTGCCTAACGGCCGCCTCTTTCATCTTTATTTCATTGAATCTTTTAAAGAAGAAACGAACTGACTGCTGTCTTTTTGTGTCACGAAAATATTGACGGCTTGGTTCGCCTTCGTGACAAAACCTTCTTCAGCAGCTGAGCCATGCGCAAGAGACGGTGCCAGCTTTGACTCTTTAAACGCCTTCATTGCCGATTTTCCATATTCATCATATTTTGATACGTCTGCATCCACACGTGCCGGTATTGACCCTTTCAACGGATTAAACGCATCCTGTCCTTCCACAGATCCTAAGACAGATAAGAATTTTTTCACGTTTTCTGGCTGTTTGACACCCTTCGGCAGTCCGAATGTATCCGTGATGACCATAAAGCTGCCCTCCGTACCAGGAGTAGCCACGTATCCAAAGTCTTTATTCACCTTCAAATCTAGATCATTTACAAAGTATCCTTTTGCCCAATCACCCATGACATTCATTGCAGCTTCCCCTTTTGCCACGAGCTGTGAGGCATCCTGCCAGTTACGCGAGCTATGATCGTCGTTGACGTATTCGAGCATACGTCCAAAGATGTCTGCCGCTTCCTTCACTTTTGCATCATCCATTTTTAAGTCGCCCGCCCAAAGTTTTTGATAGTCATCTGCACCTAGTACACCTAGAAGAACGCTTTCAAACAAATGAGTCGCTGCCCAAGGTTCTTTATCCCCAAGCGCAAGTGGAGTAATCCCTTTTTTCTTTAAGGCATCGGCTGTTTTGAAAAATTCATCAAACGTCGTTGGTGGCTGTAAGCCCTGTTCTTCAAATACTTTTTTGTTATACCAAAGCACATTTCCTCTGTGAATATTCACTGGAACGGAATAGATTTTCCCGTCTTTGCTCACAAGGTCAATCAGTGATTCTGGAAATTTATCCTTCCAGCCTTCTTTCTCATAAAGGTCATCCAGCGGCTCCATTTTACCTGCGGCTACCCAGCTCTCATTCAGCTCTGCTCCCCCGTGTACTTGGAAAGTAGCTGGCGGATCATCTCCTTGCATCCGGCTTGTTAGAACAGCCTTTGCATTCGTACCAGCACCACCAGCGACAGCTGCATTTTCAATTGGAATGTCTTTATTTTTCTCCTCAAACAATTGAATGAGTGCCTTCAGCCCGTCTTCCTCACCTGCACCAGTCCACCAAGAGAAAATTTCTAGTTTCTCCGCTCCGCCCTCTTTTTTTGCATCTGAGTTCGTCGATGAACTGCAAGCAGAGACGACCAGCATACAGAGTGCCAATAAAGTAAAGCCTAATTTAAACTTCATCATGGATCCCCCATCCCTATTTTGTAAGCGTTATCAAAATAAGTATACTGGCAGATCCTTGCCTTTTTTCAGGCAAACTTCTTCACTTTTTTATGAAATTCTTCATTTTTTTACGACCTGTTTTCGATATTCCTTCGGTGAACAGCCAACCATTTTTTTAAACACACGACTGACGTAATTCGGATCAGTATATCCTGCTTGATAGGTGATTTCTTTTAAACTAAGCGAACTCTCTTTCAGTAGCTTCTTCATTTTATCCATCCTACAGGTCGTCACATATTCTTTAAATGTCAGACCTGTCTCATCCTTAAAGCGTTTGGTGAAATACGTCGGGCTTAAATCAACATAGGCGGCCGTTTGCTCCAGCGTGATATGTTCGCAAAAATGTGTTTGAATGTATCGTTTCGCCCGTTCTATATCATTCACCGTCTGGGTTCTTGCTTCATACAGATCAAATAAATGTTCACAGCATTGGCGGCATTCTGTTTCTGTGGTGATAGCTAGAATCGGCACATCTGCACGAAGTCGTGATTTGAGTAAAATGAGCAGCTCTTTCACATGAGAAATGGTTGCCCCTTCTAATTGGAAGGCATCATAGTAAGCAAGAGCATCATCTCTTCTCCCTTCTTCTAGTGCCAACATCATGTCATCGGCAAGCTCAGGCAAGTTGATCAATACGTAAGATTGTCTATCTGTATAGTAAAAGCCATAACGAACAGCACCGTCATCTTTTTTTCGCTGATAATAGGAAAGCTTCGCTTCTGCCGCACTTTTCTGAAGTTGAAGTGGATTTGAGACAGGATGACCCATGCCAACAATGACAGGGGAATGCTGCTCGCTTGTCATGGCAGCGCGAATGGCTTGCAGTACATTCGCCTTTAGATGACCAGGTGATTGATGGCTGTAAATCAAGCATGTAAACAGCTCACCGCTCACTTTGATAGGCACTGCTTGAAAAAGAGCAGACTCCTGCAAATGATTCAGGAGTTGATCCCCGCCTGTCCGCTGAACAGCGATCACTAGACCTGCTTGAAAATCCGGAAACAGCCGCTCAAACGCTGTGGAGGAATAAGATTGACCGTTCAACACATGAGCTTCCAGCCATTTTGACTGCTGATTGACTTTCTCCGCCTGCCGCAGGGAGACCTCCTGCTGAATTTCTGCCGCAACAGAACGAATCGCTGTAATGGTTTCATCTTTATCAGCTGGTTTGACAAGGTATTGTTTGACCCCTTCCTGCATGGCTTGCTTGGCATAATCAAACGTATCGTAGGCTGTCAGCATAATAAATTTAGTATGAGGACAGCTTGCTTTGATCTGTTTGATCGCTGTGAGTCCATCCATGCCTGGCATCTGAATATCCATGAGCACAAGGTCAATTGGCTTAGACCGCGCCAATTCCACCGCCTTTTTTCCATTCGCAGCTTCCCCTGCAATATGACAGTCTGGCAGCCATTCGGTCATGAACTTACGCATCGCCATTCGTTCAATTTTTTCATCATCCACAATCAGCACGTTCAGCATGCTCGTTCCTCCTTGATTGGTATTGTCAATTGAATGGTGGTCCCTTCGTTTGGCTTTGAATCAATTTGAAGGGCATCCTGCACTCCGTAAAACAAACGAAGCCTCGACATTACATTTCGAAGACCAATTCCTGTCGAGTGACCTTTACTACGTGTGTCTGGATGATCTTCTTCCTCTTGCGATAGCAATCTCTTTTTCTCTTGATCACTGATGCCAAGTCCATTATCCCGAATCCGAATCATGACAAAGCCATCATCTCGATCAATAGAGAGCTCTACAAGCCCCCCCTCTTCTTTTGGTTCTACCCCATGAATAAAGGCATTTTCGACAAGCGGCTGCAATGTAAGGCTCGGAATGTGAACAGATAGACACGACTCATCTATGGTCGTTTTGCATGTAATACGATCGGAAAATCTTGTTTCTTGTATATGAAAATATTCTTTTACCACTTTCACTTCTTGTTCTAACGTAACAGATGTGCTGAGAGGAGATAGCGAATACCGCATCAGCGTAGAAACGGATTGTATCAATCTCGATGTCGCATCAGCTGATTCTAAGTACGCCATACGTGAAACGATGTTTAATGTATTAAATAAAAAATGTGGATTCATTTGATTTTGCAGTGTTTTCAGCTTCATGTCTTTAATTTTCTGATCTAAAGCGGCCTTTTGTTTCATCTCTTCAATCATGACCTTCATCTCTCGCCGCATTCGCTCAAAGGCATGATTTAACACAGAGATTTCGTCTTTTGATGACACATGCAAATTCGGACCATCAAAATTTCCTTCTGATACTTCTTTGGCACTTCGAGATAGATGAACGATCGGTCTTGAAATTCCGCCCGCAATGATATAGGCCATCCATAAAGCGATGCCTATCGATAATGTAAATAGACATAGAGTAAAAAGCGCATACGTTTGATGTCTTTTTTGAAGGGATTGGTAGAGTACTTGATACTCAGATAATTCATCATCCAAAAGGGTCATTGTCTGCTCTTGGATATAAGAGGACACGGTTCTTACTTCTTTCACACTTGCAGCATATTCTTTGATTTTCCCTTCTTTGACATGATTCATTGTCGCATCACTTTCGTTTATGAGCGTCCGCATCATATATTGATATTTTTCAATGGAGGGGATGGCGGCATGAAGCCCTGCATCTTTGAGCAATGCTTGATCATATGATGTCATTTTCTGTTTTGATTCAGCATACCCCTTGGCAAACGCCTGATCCTTTTCGATGGCAAAGGCGTTGACCTTTTCATACATCGTTTTTGCCTCTGTCGAAATATCATTCAGCAGGAGAAAGGAACGAAAGCTCTTGCTATATTCTGATGTGATTTTTGAACTGCTCCAATACACAAAAAAAGCGGCCACATTACCAAGGAGCACGAGAATTAAAAATGCCAATAATAATTTACTTCGTATTTTTCTCATGGCTGAACCCCCTGTGGTCTTTCTGTTTGATGAAGGGGCAGGTCTCCTCGCCGAATCACACTCGTCCCTGTGTACTGCAGCGGTTCTTGTTTATCCCCTTGCTGCAAACGAACAAGAGATTCAACCGCTTGATAGCCCATTTCATAAGGGTGCTGTACAACCACTGCATCAATTTTCCCATCATCCAGCGCTTGAATCGTATCAGGCAGAGTATCAAATGCGAGCACATAAACATCTTTAGACGAATGATATTGCTCTGTTGCTTGAATAATGCCGACACCGTCTAATGCGCTTGTTCCATAAAATGCGGTGAGCTGCGTATGATCATTTAACAATTTATACGCAGCACCGGAAGCACCTGATTTCGTAATCGCCGACTCTTCTATTCCAGCAATATGAATGCGTTTTTCACCAGAAACGGCATCTCGAAACCCCTTCACGCGAAGCTTCTGGTGAATCGCATCAAGCCGTCCCGTCACAATGCCCACATACTGTTCGCCTTTTGTATCGGCGATGAGTGCCTGTCCGGCGATAAAGCCAGAATAATAGTTATCTGTTCCAACATACACTTGACGCTTGCTCCCCTCTGCATCGGTATCGACTGTGACAACATCTATACCTTTCTCTCTTGCTTTTTGAAAGAGCGGTTTGTATCTCTTTGCATCAAGCCCTTGCGTCATAATGCCATCCACATGACCAGCAATCGCCATATCAATGGTTTTCAGGTGATCATCCAAATCAGCCTGCTTTGGACCTAGGTATTCAAGATACACCCGATGAACTTCCGCCGCATCAGCAGCTCCCTTTTGCACCAATTGCCAATATTCATTATCAAGTTCCTCTGGTACAAGAACAAAGTGATATTGATAAGTTGATACCGTCTCATCGGAAGCGCTTTCAATTTTAACTAAATCTTGACCTAATACAGATAAAAAAAGAACAGATACGACACAAAATGTGAGAAATGCGCCCATTCCGAACAACTTCGACCATTTCATTCACATTCTCCTCCTTCCATTGTTGCCGCATAAAAAAAGAGCTGCTTATAAAAGCATACTCTCTCGACCTCTATAATTCCTTTGTCATAAATAAACTGTTCGGATCTTCTTGGTATGAACCAAAAGGCGGACAATATTGAAATCCAAAACTTTCATATAATTTTCTTGCCGGTTCAAAGAAAGCAATCGCACCTGTTTCAAGGCTCACTCTTTTATACCCCCGCCGCTTCGCCTCTTGGAGAAGGTGGGTCAACAGATGCTTCGCCACGCCTTTTTGCATATGGGCTGCTGCCGTCCTCATCGATTTGAGTTCACCATGTTCACTTGATAGCTCCTTGATGGCTCCGCAGCCAAGAAGCACCTCTCCATCCCTTGCACTCCACACTGTGACATCATGTTTTTTCAGATCGTCTAACGGAAGGGCATGAATGCTTTCTGGCGGTGAATGTTTTTTCATCTCTTCTAAATGAGCTTTAATCAATTGTTCAATTTGACCATCTTTTAGTTCATCTTGTTGAATGTACATATCGACCTCCTTTATGCTCATTTTACGTGAAAAGAAGCGCCTTCCCATCTTTTATGTCAGATAAACGAACAAACAACCGGCAGTCATCAGCCGGTTGTTTATGTGAACTACATGATGGTGGAAGAAAGAACAGCCTGTAATTCTTCTGCTGTACTGCTTTCAAGCTGGCTGCCGACACCTACTGCCACGGCTCCTGCTTCAAGCCACTTTGGCACATCGACTGGATGAATGCCTCCTGTTGGGATGAACTCAATCTCTGGAAACGGACCTTGCAAATTTTTCATATAGGACAAACCGAAGGAGCCGCTCGGAAAAAGCTTTAACACGCTGTATCCATTTGCTTTTGCCTGCATAATTTCACTCGGGGTCAAAACACCTGGAACGTAGAGTGTATCGTGAAAAGATAGGTGCTCTCCGATAGTAGGAAGATATCCAGGGCTAACGATGAATTGAGAGCCGGCTTCAATGGCTGATTGTGCCTGCTCAAGCGTTGTAATCGTTCCGGCTCCGACAATCAAGTCGTGGTCATGCTGGTAAGATGCAATGATTCGCTCTGCATTGGGCGTGGTATATGTCACTTCGATGGCCCGCACCCCTTTTTTCTTTAAACGACCAATCATCTCTATCCCGTCTGCTTCACTACCTGCTCTGACCACCGCAATGAGTTTACAAGCTGCGAGCTTCTCTTTAACGCTCATACTTGCTGACTTTCCCATACCTCTCATCTCCCTTCATATCGTGTCGCCTTTGATATCGTTTGGCTTCTTTTATAAATGCCTGAAGCTCCTCACGAGTCGGCAGTCCCTCGTGATCTCCTGGGGACATGACTGCAAGTGCTCCAATGGCATTGCCTCTTGCAACCGATTTTTCATATGATAATCCGTCCAGCAGACCGCTCATCACTCCCACTGCAAATCCATCACCAGCTCCGACTGTATCCACGACATGAGACACATGGAAACCATCCACTACACCTTGGCCGGATGCACTTTTGAAATAGGCTCCTTCCGCTCCCAGTTTAATGACCACAAGCTTGACACCTTTTTGTAAATAAACATCCGCAATCGCTTCCGGCTCATGACATCCTGTGAGTCTTTGACCTTCTGCAAGCCCTGGGAAAAACCAATCTACTTGAGCAGCCATCTGGTTCACCGTATGAATCATGTCTTCTTCCTCTTCCCATAGTTGAAGTCTAAGGTTCGGGTCAAAGGAAATGGTTTTTCCTGCTTCTTTCATTTCTTTAAGGGCATGAAAAGAAAACGCTCTCATTTCACTAGACACAGCAGGCGGGATTCCGGTCATATGAAGATGTCCTGCCTGATGAAAATAAGTGGACGGGAAATCGCTTGGGTTCAATGTGCTCGCAGCAGAGCCTTTTCGGTAGTACGTCACATCAGGGTCTCCATCGATGACTTTTGATTTAAGCAATATTCCTGTTTTGGCTCCATCATTTGAACGGAGTACTGCCTTCGTATCGACCCCTTCTTTTTGAAGCTCTTCTAAAATAAATGTACCAAGTGAGTCCGCCCCGACCTTGCTCATCCAGCCTACGCTAAAGCCTAATCTTGCCAAGCCGACCGCAACATTACTCTCTGCACCAGCAAGTGCTTTTTGAAACGTATTCACTTGGTGAAGCTCGCCAATTTCTTTTGCATAAAACATCGCCATTGATTCCCCAAATGTGATCACATCCAATGCTTTCACTCATTTCTCCCCTTTCTTGGTACCGGTTTCAAAACAGTTGAAAAAGAGAGAGCATGCACGTATGTATACTCTTCTCTGCCTAACGTTTATAAAGATTTTCTCACAATGATTTCTCCATCAAGTTGAATGGTCTGGGGTGCACTCTTATCCCCTTCAAGACGCGTCTTGATTTTTTGCATCGCCGCTTTCCCCATCTCATGAGATGGCTGCGCCACCGTAGTGATGCCTGGCCCGATCAGCTTATACCATTCTGTATCATCAAATCCGGCAATGCCTATCTCCTCAGGAATCTTTACCCCAAGATCGACAAGTTCACTGATGAGCTTCAGCATGAGTAATCCATTGCCTGCTAAAATCGCTTTTTTCTGATGGCTTGATTGTAAAAAACGACAAATCTCATCTCGCATTTGTTCCTTTTGCTTCAAATTGATTTCTGCAATCATAGGTGTCTTATGTTGACTCATGGCCGTCTGTTCATAGGCTTCTTTTCGTTCTTCACGAGGACTAATCCCATCGACCGGCTCAGTAAAGAAAGCGATATGTTCGTAGCCTTTTTCATACATTTGGTGAAGTAGACGAGCCGTGATGTCACGGTTATTCGTTGTGACGGTATCGACCTTGAGTTCAGGTAACTTACGGTCAACAAGAACAATCGGTACACCGTTTTGCTTAAAGTCTTGCAAAATGTCATTGTTTTGACCCGTCGTATTAATGATCAGCCCTTCAATATAATGCGCATTCAGCTTCAGAAGCATTTCTCGTTCTTTTTCTGGACGATTATCTGTGTTGCACACCATGATGCTGTATCCATATTCATCACAAATCTCTTCCACACCACGAAGTGTCGCAACAGAGAATGGATTCGTAATATCAGCCACAATAAAACCAATGACCTTGCTCTTTCTTACTTTCAATCCTTGGGCAAGCTGACTCGGACGATAATGGAGCTCCTCAATGGCTTTTTTAATCTTTTTTACCTTTTCAGGAGAAATTTCATTTGTTCTGCCATTGATGTATCTGGATACCGTTGATTTTGAGACACCTGCATATGCTGCAACTTCGTTAATGGTGACTTTCGTTTGCTTTTTCTCTTTCATACAAAAAACTCCCAAGATCGATCTTCTTATTCGTTTCGAAACCGATTTCAAATAAACTTAAAAAAATCATACCACAAGTTGAACTGTATCAGAAGATTTTTTTCATGAACATGAAGAAAAAAAGCTTTTATACAATTAAAGAAAGCGATTTCAAATTAACGGTTGACGCCGCTCTCTTTTTCCTCTAGAATTTTCCTTGAAACCGATACCAAATAAAACAATCATATGTTTCAGATGGAAAGGGAGGCTTATCTCAAATGGAAAATCGTTATGCTGTACATCCTGAGCAGGTCAAGCGTTTTACAACAGAGGAACTTCGTCGTCATTTTCATATTCCGACACTCTTTGTCAGTGGTGAATTGAAGCTATATTATTCGCATGAGGACCGTGTGGTGATTGGCGGTGTTATGCCGACATCAGAACCGATCAAGCTAGATGCCGGTGACTTTTTACGTACAGAATATTTCCTTGAAAGACGGGAAATTGGCATTGTGAATGTCGGCGGCCAAGGTACGGTTACAGTCGATGGTGAGTCATTTGTGCTGGAGCATAAAGATTTCTTATATATTGGACTTGGACACGAACATGTACAGTTTGCTAGTTCATCAGGTGAGCAGGCCAAATTTTATCTTGTGTCAGCCACAGCTCATAGAGCGTATCCGACACAAAAGGCTGCGATTGCTGAATTAACACCGAATCATTTAGGGGAAGCATCCGCCTCAAACGTACGGAATCTGTATCAGGTCATTCATGCAGACGGCATCCAAAGCTGCCAGCTTATGATGGGCATCACTCAGCTTGAAACCAATAACACATGGAACACGATGCCTGCTCATATACATGACCGGCGGATGGAAGTGTACTTATATCTTGATATAGAGGAAGACGCACGTGTCTTTCATTTTATGGGGGAGCCATCTGAAACGAGACATCTCGTTGTAGCAAATGAAGAAGCCGTCATCTCACCTGCCTGGTCCATTCATTCAGGCTCAGGTACCGCAAATTATTCATTTATTTGGGCAATGGCGGGAGAAAACTATACGTTTAAAGATATGGACTTTGTCCCGATGGACCAGCTGAGGTAATGAGATGACGACGACATCATATGTAGCGTCCCTCTTTTCCCTCGAAGGCAAAACAGCTCTTGTCACAGGTCCTGGAACTGGTATTGGGCAAGGTATTGCCGTAGCGCTTGCCCGTTCAGGTGCAGATATCATCGGCACCTACCACCATACGCCGCTTGATGAAACAAAAGAACTTGTCGAACAGACCGGCAGATCATTTCATGCGATTCAAGTAGACTTTGCAGATCCTAAGTCCGCAAAGCGGGATGTTGATGCCCTTTTAAAACAGCATTCAATTGATATTTTGATCAATAATGCTGGGACCATTAAAAGAGAAGAGGCCGCTCAATATTCAGAGGAAAACTGGCATACTGTGATGGATGTGAATATCAACAGTCTCTTTTTCCTCACGCAAAAGGTCGGACAGCAGATGCTGAATAAAGGGCAAGGGAAAATTGTCAATATCGCTTCCCTTCTATCATTTCAAGGCGGTGTCTTTGTTCCCGCTTATACAGCAAGTAAGCATGCTGTCGCAGGTTTGACGAAAGCTTTTGCAAATGAATGGGCAAGTCAGCATATTCAGGTCAATGCGATCGCGCCTGGTTATATTGCAACCAATAACACGCAAGCCATTCGTGACGATGCGAACCGGAATGAAGAGATTCTGAAACGAATCCCCGCTGGACGCTGGGGACGGCCTGAAGATCTAGCAGGTGCTGCCGTCTTTCTCAGCTCCCCTGCCTCCGATTATATGAACGGTCATATTTTAGCCGTAGATGGCGGCTGGCTGGCGAGATAAACATGTGAAGGGAATTCCTATTTTAGGGGATTCTCTTTTTTCTATTTGCATAATTCTTCTCCTTCCGAGTCACTCTATAAAAAAAGACATGAGGGTGAGGTATTATGAAAAGTCGTATTGAACAAGATATAGAGTCCGTCATTCAGCGTGTCAAAAGCTTTGCCGGCAAAAGTGATGATATCGTGTTCCACTCTTTTTCATTTGGTCCTTCCGCTGTCTCTGCATGTCTCGTGTACGTTGAAGGACTCACAGAATTTGAGATGCTTTCCAAACAAATCATTTCACCTATGCAAAAGGAACTGACCATCACCGAGGTCGACCACACCACACTTTCTTCCCTTTCTAAAACGTTCTTTGGTATTCAAAATGATGTGCTGGAAGATATGAACCTTGCCATCGAGCAGTTATACAGCGGCAGGACTATTTTATTTGTGGATAGGGCCACTCAAGCGCTTGCGCTCCATACCAATCTTTTTCAATTTAGAGAAGTAGAGGAGCCGCAATCAGAAGTCCTTGTTAGAGGACCAAGGATTGGATTTATTGAAAATCTTGAAAAAAACACGGCATTGCTTCGTGAACGGGCAAACGATCCGAACCTTGTCATTCAAAAGGTGAACATAGGTACTCGTAACAAGAAATCTGCTGCTCTTGTGTATGTTCGTGATATCGCAGACCCCAAACTAGTAGATGATGTATTCTCTCGCATGAAGCAAATCAAAATGGATGATATTCCTGAATCCGGCTATATTGAACAGTTGATTGAAGACAGTCATATCTCTATTTTTCCGCAGATTCAAAATACAGAACGTCCTGATCGGGTGATTGCCTCTGTGTTAGAAGGAAAGGTGTCTATTTTGCTCGATGGGACGCCGTTTGCCCTCATTATGCCGATGACTCTCACTGCCTTGATGCAATCACCGGAGGATTATTATCAAAGATGGACAAGTGCGACTCTTTTGCGTTTGCTCCGTTATATTGCCGTGCTTTTGACGATCTTTTTACCGGGACTCTATATCGCCCTTGTTTCCTATCATCCTGGTTTATTACCAACACGAATGGCACTTACCATCGCAGGCAGCCGGCAAAATGTGCCCTTTCCTCCTGTAGTGGAAGCCATTTTGATGTCGTTTACGATTGAACTGCTGCGGGAAGCTGGACTTCGTCTTCCTAGGGCGATTGGGCAGACGATTGGACTGATTGGCGGCGTCATTATTGGACAGGCGGCTGTCCAAGCCAACATCGTCAGTGCCTTAATGGTCATTATTGTGTCTCTGACGGCACTAGCCGATTTCACTGCTCCATCATATGATTTCAGCTTCCCCTTACGCATTCTGCGGTTTATGGCGATCTTCAGTTCAGCCATGTTTGGATTATACGGCCTCATCATGTGTTATTTATTTGTACTTTGTCATTTGATGCAGCTAAAGACCTTTGGTTTTGACTATTTCACACCTGTTTTGTCTTCACCGTTTTCAGATTTAAAAGATACGTACGTTCGTTTACCAATAGGGCTATTTAAATCGAGACCGAAAACAGCCAAGACAAAAAATCTCAAAAGACAAGGAGAGTAAACGATGTACAGAGCTGAGAAGCTATCATTGTTACAAGTCACCATTCTGTGCAGTTCTACAATGATAGGCGCTGGAATTTTAACCATTCCTCGCAGTTCTGCCAATTCAGGATTCCCTGATGGCTGGATCATTGTATTAATACAGGGAGTCATCTTTGCTTTCGTTGCTTTTTTGCTAGGTTGGATTGCGGAGAAGAATGCACCGGATACCATTTTTGAATCGAATACAAAAGGAGCCGGTGCCTTCTTTGGCACGATCTTTAACCTAATGCTGATCGGTTATTTACTAGCCATTGTTGGCTTTGAGGCGCGTGTACTGGGGGAAGTGGTTCAATTTTTTCTGCTCGAATCGACCCCCATGACAGTGATTGTGATGATTTTTTTACTGGTGGCCATCTATCATTTAAAAAGCGGAATTTTTCCGGTAGTGAAAATGGTGACATATATTTATCCGATGACGATGATCATTTACGTTGGGCTCATGCTGTTTAGTTTGAAAATATTCGATTTTGATTACTTACGCCCGGTAATGGCACACGGGTTTAAAGATTTTAGTAATTTGTTCTCTCAAACATTTATTCAATTTACAGGCTTTGAAGTCATTCTGTTTGTCGTACCGCTTGTCTATAAGGACAAATGGTCAAAAGCGAAATGGGCAGCAGCGATCGGTGTAGGGATCACCACACTTATTTACTCCCTCACGCTCTTTATTGTGATTGGCTCCATGACGGTTGGAGAAACGATGTCACTCACATGGCCCACCGTTTCACTCATTCAAGCGCTAGAACTTGAAGGGGTTTTTATTGAACGATTCGATATTTTCTTACTGACGATTTGGACATGCCAGCAGTTTATTTGTATGCTTGGCTTTTTCCAATTTGCCATTAAAGGGTGTCACACGGTCTTTAAGACGACCAATATCACGAGGTTGCTATGGGTGCTGTTTTTCTTAACCTCTGCACTCTCTCTTTTTCCGAGAAATATCAATGAAGTCTTTTACTACTCGACTTTACTCGGCTATGCGTTGTTCGCTGTTTTAGCCATTCCTTTTATAACAGCTATTCTGCTCATGATACGTAAAAAATGGGGAGGTCGTTCTGCATGAAAAGGCGGCGTTTATTGCTCACCTTTCTGTCTTGCTGTCTTTTGCTTTTATCGACAGGCTGCTGGGACTTAAAGGATATTGAGAAATTATCGTTTGTGCGCGGTGTTGGCATTGACGAGGAAGATGATAACGGAGTCAAACTCACCTATCAAAACCTTGTCCCTAAAATGGGCGGAACACAAGAAGCAGACTCCCCTGGCTATGTGAATGTCGTTTCAAAGGGGAAAAATGTACTGGAAGCAGTCAGCAATGTCGCTTTGAAGGACCCGCCGATTTACAGTGATCACCTCAAAATCTTTTTGTTTGGCAAAAATCAAGCCGAGCATCATGATATTCAAGGGACACTCAACCACTTTATACGAGATGATGAGGTTCGAAGAAGCAGTTACCTCCTAGTGTCACGGCACGAAGCATCAAAAGTCATCAATCAAAAACTAAAATCACAGCAAAGAGTTCCAGTCGAGCATATTTTTGAAACATCAAAAAACCGGAGCTTTAACGGGAAGATTTTACTGCCAACACGTATTGGTCGAGCGTCGGATTACTTTCAGATGGGTACAAGCTTTCTTGTCCAGAGTGTGGATGTCGTAAACGGAGAACTCACCTATGATGGTGCAGGCATTATCCATGGAAAAACACGAAAGCTGATAGGATTCATACCAGCAAAAGATGTCCAATCTTTAAACTGGGTCATGAATCGCATCTCAGGCGGAGTCGTACCCGCCACCTACAAAGGCTTTCCGATTACGTATGAAATCAAGAAAGCAAAATCCAAGATTGAACCCTATCTGAAGAACGGAAAGGTTTCCTTTAAAATTAATGTTCAAACAAAAGGAAAACTATCAGAAGATCAATACCCCCCTGAAAACTCATTCGATGAACAGTACATCAAACGATTTGAGCGCATTTTTGAACGCAAAATCAAAGAGCGCATTCAAAAAGCTGTCCACCACATGCAAAAAGAAGTTGGTGTTGACCCGATCCTTTTAAATCGGCAGGTGCGCATCAAGTATCCAGACTTTTGGGATCAGCACCGCAATGAATGGGATACACTATTTCAAGAAGTAGACATTGCATATGACGTAAAAGTGAGCATTTTGAACTTTGGTGCAGAAGGCGCAACGAAAAGCTTTAAATGGTAGCACAAAAGGCGGTCATCCGCCTTAGATGGTTGACAAAGGGCTAAAATGAACTTTGTTTTAGCCCTTTGTCTTCTTTTCAGCGTGATAGAAAACCTTTGCAGTCTAGGAAGGACGAGTACCGGAGCGGAGCGAATGAAGGATTCGCGAGCACCGGCGCGCAGGACTGACAAAGAATGCGAGGGTTTGCCTACACGCTGAGGCGGATTACCCGGAGGGGGAACCGCCTTTTTTACGTGCAACGATCAAAAGCTGATAGAGCGTCACTTGATCAGATAATGCTTTTGTTTGAAATCCAAGTGACTCTCCTACTCTCGCCACTTCGTCAAAAAACAATTGAACGTTTTGATCAATTGGCACATTGATCGGCTGTTCAATCACGCGATGAAACAAATGGTCTGGAAAGAGCGCCCGCATTGTGTTTGGTGTGAAAAATCTCATATGTGTTCGATCTAAAATCCCCACATCTTGATACGTAAAATCACCTGCCATTAAAGGCAGCAGCACTTCCGCATGCATCATATTAGGTAAGCAGCAAATGATCACGCCACTTGGTTTTAAAGACGCATGCGCATGAGCTATCAACTGCCATGGGTCTGACACATGCTCTAACACATCAGAAAAGATCACAGCATCAAAAAAAGCTTCTTTCTCTGACCAAGGATACGCCTCCGCTTTTGTCTCAATCACTTCTTTGTAATACGCCTTTGCCATCTCTGCTTTTAATGCATCCGCCTCTATTCCGTACATGTCAACGGACTGCCGGTTGATCAGTTCAAGCCCTGTCGCCCCAGCACCGCAGCCAACATCCAGCACACATACGGCATCCTCAGGGAGCAGTGCTGCAAAATATGGATGGGGCGTTATCAGATTTAAATCAATGCCCCATTTATCTAAAAAACGAAGCCTGTTCTCCGCAAACAACGTAGAGATGTTCGTTTCTTCATTGGCATTGAAGGTAGCATGACCGTGATGATGCACAAAAGAATCATGGACGATTTGCAGCTGGTACCCCTTCAGTAATGAGCGCAGACAAAGGTCATCATCCTCAAATGATCCATATACAAACCGCTCATCAAATAACCCTACATCCTCGATCAGCTCTCTTTTGACCAGCAGACAAAAACCAACAAGTCTATGCACATATGTTCTTTGACCTTTTTGCGAAGCCGTATATGCCTTCGCAAAGGCAGGAAGCTCCTTCACATCTGTGTAAGATGGCTGAACGAGCTGAGGACCACTCACATAATTGGAGACAGGGCCTACCATGCCAATACGATCTGATGCAAAAAGGGCTTCTCTTAAAGGCAAAAGCCAGTTTTCGGTCACAATCGTGTCGTTATTTAAAAAAAGAAGACTATCTCCTGTTGCTTTTTTCGCCCCTTGGTTACAGCCCTTGGCAAAGCCTTGATTCTTCTCGTTGTCAATCAACACGACATCTTCCAGTTGTCTCACATATTCCTTTGTTCCGTCTGATGAAGCATTATCCACGATAATGAGTTCATATTCATCACGCCGAGTATGCTTCTTGATACTGTCGATACATTTTTTCGTTAGGTGCAGTTCATTGTACGTCAGCATCACAATGCTCGTTTTTCCTTTCATCTCATTTCCACCTTTCGCCCGCCTGTTCCATATGTATGTCATAGGCAGCACGTTCAGAAGATGAGTGATTGTCCTTTCTTGATTAAACGTTTGTTTAACAAAGGGCTAAAATGAACTTGATTTTAGCCCTTTGTCTTCTTTTCAGCGTGATAGAAAACCTTTGCAGCCCTAGGAATGACGAGTACTGGCGCGGAGCGAATTTGACATTCGTGAGCACCAGCACGCAGGACTGCGGGCGAATGCGAGGGTTTGTCTACACGCTGAGACCAGCTGCCTCATGCAGCTGGTCTTTTTTTCATACCGTTTCCCCTTCGTCATTCACGACGGCACGGTTTCTCTTTTTTAAATCTTCTTCAATCTCTTCAAGACTTTTCCCTTTCGTTTCTGTGACTAAATATTTCACAAATAAGAAGGCACCTATGCCAATGGCTGCATAAATAAGGAAAAGGTTACTGATGCCAATTGCACTTAACAAGGTTGGGAATGTGAGCGAGATGATCAAATTCCCTGTATGCAGTAGGAAGGTCGATACCCCCGTACCAATTCCCCGGACATGTACCGGGAACAGCTCCGGCAGCATCACCCATACGACCGGGCCCCAGCTGACAGCAAAAATGACGATGAAAAGTCCTAAACATATAATCGTCGTCCACCCTGCAGCTGTTGATCCCTCGAAAAAACGATTGACCACTGCTAGAACAATCAAACTAAGAACCATCCCTACATTTCCAAATAGGAGTAACGCTTTCCGCCCGACACGATCAATGATTTTAATCGCAACAAACGTCATGACAACATTGACTGCACCAATTCCTACAGTTCCTAAAATGGCTGCTGAATCGCCAAAGCCGACACTTGTGAATGTTTTTGGTGCATAATAAATGATCGTATTTGTCCCAATAAACTGCTGTAAAAAGGCTAAACCGACACCAGCAATTAAAGCGGGGCGCACCCATGGCTCGAGTAATTCCTTAAGACCACCTTTTTCTTCACTTTCTGCTTTTTGAATATCCGCAATTTCGTCTTCAACTTCTTGCTTGCTTTGTCTAAGTTTTGACAATATTTCTTTCGCCCGGTCCGCCTGTCCTTGGACAAACAGCCAGCGAGGACTTTCTGGCATAAACAAAATACCACATAACAAGAGAACAGAAGGAACAACGGCAATTCCAAGCATCAGACGCCATGCCTCTGCATCTGCTAAAACGTAGTTCACAATATAGGCAAGAAGAATACCAAATGTGATCATGAGTTGGTTTAATGAGGAAAGTGCCCCTCTTGATTCCTTTGGCGCAAGTTCAGATAAATATAATGGAACAATCGTCGTCGAGCATCCGACAGCAAGTCCTAGCACGATTCGGAATAAGACCATGACCTCCGTATTCGGTGCAAGGGCTGTTCCAAATCCGCCGATAATAAATAAAATGGCTGCGGCGATTATCGCTTTTTTCCGTCCGAATTGATCTGTCAGTTTTCCAGAAAGAGAAGACCCGAGCATCGCCCCGATTAAAATCGAGCTGACCACAAGTCCCTCTGTAAATGCATTTAAACCTAAATCCTCTTTCATAAATAAGATAGCGCCAGAAATGACACCTGTATCGTAACCATATAAGGCGCCGCCAAGTGCGCCGAAGAAATAAAGCCACCCATTCCGATTTTTCATGATCATAACCCCTCTTTTATCTATGTAATGACTGGATGTTTCTCTATGAAAAATCATTTTCCTCACTTCCTGTCATTTCAAACATTTCGATGTTTTATGACAAATATATTTCATTTGCGTATCATTGAAACTTTTTTAGATAAGGAAACGTCAATTAAGCGTTAGTGAAAAAAATGTCGCACTATATCCCGTTTTAAGGTATATTTGTTTTAGTTTGTAAGCAGGAAGAAGGACATCTTTACTATAAAATCATAGCGAGGGTTTAAATATATGGATCAAACAAGAAGTAAACGCAAAGGCAAAAAGCGTTTAAAACCATGGGTGAAAGTCACTCTTTTTATTTTTGGTATTCTTTTACTGACAACCGCTTCTGTCACCGGCTATGCCTACTATAAAGTGACATCAGCTGCGAAAAAAGCACAAGTCTCTCTAGACCGCGGTGCACAATCTGTCAAACGGATTGAAGCATTTGATCCTGGGAAAGACAGCTTTTCTGTCTTGCTGCTTGGCATTGACAGCAGACCAGGCGAAACCGTCAAACAAGCACGAAGCGATGCAATGGTATTAGCGACAGTAAATCGTACGAATAAAACCGTGAAATTATTAAGTATTCCAAGGGACTCATATGTTAATATTCCAGGTCATGGTTATGACAAAATCACACATGCACACGCATTTGGTGATGCAGATCTCACGGTGAGTACAGTTGAGAATTTACTAGATATTCCTGTCGACTTTGTGATTGAAAGTAATTTCAAAGCATTTAAGGAAATTGTGAACGAATTAAACGGTGTTTCCGTTAACATTAAAGATGAATATGTTGTGAAACAGATTCTTAAAGATACAAAGGGCAAAGTTCAGCTGCAAACGGGTACTCACACACTAGATGGTAATCAAGCTCTCGCTTATGTGAGAACAAGAAAAGCAGACAGTGATCTCATGCGTGGACAGCGTCAAATGGAAGTTTTAAAAGCCATTTTCGATAAATCAAAATCAGTAACGTCTATTCCGTCTTATGACAATATCATAGATACTCTAGGCGATAACGTCTCAACTAACCTGTCAATGAAAGAACTAGTCGGTCTTTTCCCACTACTCACTTCATTGAAATCTGTTGATACGATTCAACTAAAAGGAACTGATTACCAGCCAAATGGCGTTTATTATTACCAATTGGATCAAAACCAACTGAACGAAGTCAAAACGGAATTGAAGAAACAGCTTGAATTATCATAAACACAGAAAGCGTCCTTTTGGGCGCTTTTTATGTGTTGCGCTTTTTCTTCTTTTCAGCGTGATAGAAAACCTTTGCAGTCTAGGAAGGACGAGCACCGAAGCAGAGCGAATTTGACATTCGTGAGCACCGGAGCGCAGGACTGACAAAAAATGCGAGGGTTTGTCTACACGCTAAAAGCGTCCTTTTGGGCGCTTTTTCTTATATCCTTGATCAATTGACCATTTTTGTTTAGCCTTAAAGAGAGGAATCCACGATCCGACTCTTTCATGAGAATGAAGGAAATCGTACATACTTTGAAGAGGCTATTGCATGAATGAAGGAGGATATAACAGCAATGAAAAAAATGATTGCGATTGATTTAGACGGTACACTCTTAAATACGAAAAGTGAAATATCTGCTCAAAACCGGCAAGCATTGATTCGTGCGAAGGACGCTGGATATATTGTGACCATTTGTACAGGGCGCGCGACTTTTGATGTAAAAGAGCTTCTTGGGGATTTGGACATTCCCATTATTGCGGCAAACGGAGGAACTGTCCATACAGAAGGGTACAAGCTCTTCAGCAGAATCACCCTTGATCAAGAAGCTGGAAGACGTGCTGCAAAGGAATTAGTGGAACGGAACATTTATTTCGAGGTCTATACAGACGATGCCCTCCTTTCCCCATTTGATGGAAAAGAAAAGCTCAAAGCTGAATTTGATATGATCAAAAGCGCCAATCCTAACGAGGATGTAGCTGATTTATGGGAAGGGGCGATGACTCAATTTAAACAGTTTGGCATTAAACCTGTCGATGACATCCGTCAAATTTTTGAGTCGAATGAACCAACTTATAAATTACTATGCTTCTCCTTTGATATGAATAAGCTACAAGAAGCACGAGATCTTCTTTCTAAGATGCCTGAGCTCTCCTTGACCTCATCTGGAGAACATATCATTGAGGTACTGCCAAAAGAGTCAGGTAAAGGACATGCCCTCAAAAAACTTGCAGCCCATTATGGCGTAGACCGATCCAATATTTATGCGATAGGTGACAGCCCCAATGATCTATCCATGTTCGATGAAGCAGGACACAGGATAGCGATGGGGAATGCGGTGGATGTCATTAAAGAAAAAAGCACCTATATCACAAAAGGCAATCATGAAGATGGCGTCGCCTATTTTATTGATCTGCTTTTACAGAATCAATTTCAAGAAAAAAAGACGCTTGTCTGATCAGCGCCTAGTGAGAAGTCGAGAAGTCCGATCCGAGCATTGATCGGGCTTTTTCTTATTTTTTAATTCTAACAGCCGTCTCATATTTATCCTTCCAATACGTACTTGTTTTCATATTGGTAATGACAACGCCATTTGAAACCGTCACATGAATGACTTGATTTGAACCAGCATAAATGGCTGGCATCAACGAAGTCCCTTTAAAAAAGACAAGATCTCCTGGCTTTAGTTCCGATCGTTTCACAGGTGTGCCTGCTTTAACTTGTCCCGATGCATAGCGAGGCATCTCAATTCCAAGCACTTCTTGATAGATATACTGCGTGAATCCTGCTGTATCAAAGCCTTGCTTTGGGCTCGCACCACCTTTTACATAAGGTACTTCTCCAATATACGTAGCAGCTTTTGATACGACTGGGGCTTCTTTCGCTAGTTTCAACTCAGTTAATCGTTTCGCACCTGTCCATTTCTCACGCCAATACGATTCAGACAAATAAGAAATCGTCACACTTTCCGAACGGCTCGCATGAATAAAGCGGTCTCCTCCGATGTACATTCCTACATGTGAAATTCCTTTTTTATACGTGTTGCTAAAAAAAACAAAGTCTCCAGGCCGAATATCGTCTCGTGCTACTTTCTCTCCAACCATCCATTGCTGCTCAGCACTTCTTGGTAAATAAATCCCAAGTGATTTTTCAAACAAATATTGTAAAAAACCTGAACAATCGAATCCTACTTTTGGATCTGATGCCCCGAATACATAAGGGATTCCTAAATATTTCATCGCATCTTTCACCAGTTGATCATCCGACATCTCTTGGGAGACAGGCAGCCGTTTGACCGCATAGAACCGATCGGTCCAATATTTACTTTTGCTGACATCTGTTTTCACCACCCCTTGACTGAGTGTGATGTGGATCACTTGATCATTTCCAGCGTACAAAGCAACATGTGTAGGGATGTCTTTTGTTTCTTCAAGACTGCGAAAATAGACAAGGTCTCCGGGCTTCGCTTTTCCCCATGATACGTTTTCACCGATTTGGTATTGATCGATCACCTTTCGCGGCAAATCAAATGCACCTGTTGTTTTGTATACATATTGTATAAAGCCAGAAGCATCAAAGCCCGTTTTCGGATCGATTCCTCCTTTATGATAAGGCGTACCTATCAGCGTTTCCGCTTGTTTTAAAGGAGATGTTGTTTGAGCAGACACCTCTGTTTGAGACATAAACATGAGTCCTACAATGGCACATCCTCCAAGCAGTATTCCTTTCCATTTCATCCTCTCTTCCTCCTTTCTTTTATAGTTTCGACATGACCCCTCTCATTTTACACCTTTTTCCGTCAAAAAAAGAGCACGCCTCGCGTGCTCTTTTCATCATCATTTCTTTATTTACTCGCTTCCGCTTTTGACTGCTTTTGCTGCTCAATTTTCTGCATTTCAACCGAGATCTTTTGTTTCTCATGATCTGTGAGGCTGTCGCTAAATTTAAAAGCAGACATAAAGACAAAGACTAAAATTAACGCAACAAACGGCCAGCTTGCTTTAAGGAATTTCATTTTTTATCCTTCCCCTCGTTTTCTTTTAATGTTTGAACTTTATCAGAATGATCGACTTCAAAGAGAATATGTCCGTCTTTTTCTTTCCAATCCGCATTCGTGCCATTTGTCAGCATACGGATAATCGATTTTGATTCAAGAGATCCTGCTTTGACTGGAGCAGGTGTCGCTTCTTTGATGTACATTGGAACCACTTCAAATGTCGCTTTTCCATCTTCATTCAGATGATACTGAACAATGGCAGAATCACGTGTTCTTGACCAGCCTTGGTCAAAAATAAAGTTCCCCAAGCTATAGAAAATCGCTGTTCCGTTATAGACTTCCATCGGCTCAAGAACGTGCGGGTGTGCACCGATAATGATATCAGCACCAGCCTTTGACATCGCTCTTGCCAGCTCTCTTTGTCTGTCGTTTACTTCATTGTTATATTCCTGTCCCCAGTGCGCATGAACAACAACGATATCTGCCTTTTCAGCAGCTTGTGAAATCATCGGAATAAAGATAGATGGATCAGCTGGCAGAATACCTGCCTTGCGATTTGTTGCTTTAAAATCTTTTCCATATACATCTGTAAAACCAAGGGTAGCGATTTTAACGCCATTCACTTCTTTGTATGAAATGTTCTGCTTCGCATCTTTGACGTTGCGCCCTGCCCCTGTATAATCCATGTCAGCTTTTTCAAAGGCATCAATCGTGTTATTTAAGCCTTTTTCACCGTAGTCTGCTGCATGGTTATTCGCAAAGTTTAGTACAGAGAAATTCAAATCCTTTAACGCTTGTACAGAATCTTCATCTGTTTTCAAATGAATATTCTTTTGTGCTGCCTGTTCCTTATCTGAAGCCACTGGATGCTCAAAATTCCCTGTTACATAATCTGATACATCAAAATACGGCTTCGCATAGCGGAACAGGTGCTGCTTTCCATAGCGGTCTGTTACTTTCTCTACATTTCTTCCAAACATAATATCTCCGACAAACGAAGCGGTCAGGATGTTTTCTGGATTCTTTTCTACAGTTGGTACTTGTGCTTTCCCGATAAATGTAAATAGAAATGTACAAGCAATGACAATCGGTAAAGCAATCAGTACATGTTTATTCGTCTTTTTCTTTTGGTTCTTTGTGATTTTCAGCAGCTTTTCCTGAAAGCTCAATTTTTTATTCATCATTGGACACACCTTATCTTAAAATAGATAGTAAACATACATGATGGCAAATGTTGCACCACTTAGAAGTAATGTGCTTCCAAGGGTAATCGTAAGACCTTGCTTTTGAATCGTATTCGCAATCAATCCAGGCACGATGATTCCGATTCCACGGAATTCTGCTATTTCAAACGGAACCACTGGATAGAAGAAATCAAATATGAGCTTTAGGGCAATTCCTGTAATCAGCATCGCCGCAAACTTTCTGCGTCCGTACAAAATCATAAATTTCGATAGACCAAAACGAACGATCACATATGTCAGCAAGCTGACAGATAAAACAACTAAAATGAAGACTGGCTGGTTAAAGACGAGCGCCAGATAACCTGGAACAACCAACCCAGCTGGTACGATTCCTGTTTTTTCTGCAAAGATTAAACTGAGTAGAACACCTAAAATTAACGAGATATAAAGATCTGATCCGAACATTTTCTATATTTCCTCCTAGCTGACAAGCTGCTTAATTTTGTATTCTTGAATTTTTTCGATTAAAGGTTCAGCGGCGCCGTGAATATTGCCGACTCCATAAACCACTCGATTATGAAGCTTTTTCTCAAGCATGTTCATAATTTGTTCTGTAGATTGATATTCAAGGTTGTGTAAGTGGTCAGCCGGAATTTTTCCATCCTCAAATGCCTTCACAATTGGATCTGTCGTTTCACCAATTAAGACAAGATCACTTGCTTCAATATAAGGAAGTACATCCTCCGCAAACTGGATCGTTCTATCTACGCGATCCGCACGACAGTTCATGATAATAATCGGTTCATCTGTTGGATACCCAATTTCCTTCACACGCTTCCAAATGTTCAATGTAGATGCTGCGTCATTAGCCGCAAATCCATTTACAAAATGTCCAGGTGTTTTTGCGTCCATTAATGGAAGAATTCTCATCGCTCCTGGATCAGGCGGCGCATTTAACATCCCTCTGAATGCCGTATCTTCATCAATTCCCAATGCTTGTGCGACACCAAGTGCAAGTGAAGCATTATCCGGGAACACCATGTACTCAAATTTCCGTAAATACTCATCGGTAATCTTGGAATTATCTGCAACAATCACTTCAGTATTGCGCTTTTTCGCAATCTCTTTAAAGAAATCTGTATATTCACTATCCGTAATAACCAAGTGCCCATTGTAAGGAATTGTCGCTGTAAAGGCTTCAGCTATTTCATCAAGAGTTGGTCCCATCACATCCATATGATCTTCAAGAACGTTTACGATCACGCCAATATTCGCTTGAAGCAGCTCTTCCTGAAAGATAATTTGGTAATCTGGATTCACCGCCATACATTCACTGACGATGGCATTTGCTCCTCTTTCAACGGTTTCTCTCATAACTTCTTTCTGCTCTCCGATATTTGGTCCTTGCGGTTTCCTTTTAATCGGTTTCTCTTCTGGCGTATCCCAATAAATCATTCTTGCATCCGTTCCTGTTGTTTTGCCGACAGTTTTATAACCTGCCTCCATTAAGATACCGGTTGTCAATCTTGTAACGGTAGACTTTCCGCGTATACCATTAATATTGACGCGTACCGGCAGGGCATCGATATTTTTCTGATGACGCTTCTTTTCAATAAAGCCAATCCCTAACATGATGACACAGGCTATAA
The DNA here is from genome assembly GCF_024807925.1 of Bacillus sp. JUb11. Classification (NCBI taxonomy): domain Bacteria; kingdom Bacillati; phylum Bacillota; class Bacilli; order Caryophanales; family Bacillaceae; genus Bacillus; species Bacillus sp. JUb11. The sequence continues at coordinate 542,747 of NZ_JANUEZ010000002.1, forward strand.
CGATTAACCACATCGCTTATCTACATCTCCTTTTTTTATGAGTGTGATATGTAAATTCAATCAACAGTATATAGGTTCAGCATAAAATCACAATCGGTATTATGTAACATAATCTTTCACTTCCTCGTATGCCAAATTCCTCTAATCAGAAGGCGTATTTGCCTATCTCACGCTCAAATGAAAAGGCCAAAAGACGGACAAAATGACGACTGAATTTCTGCTTCAAACAAGAGAAAGCGTTACCATCATACAGTGGAAAATCTTTTGTCCTTTTCTCCCTAAATTTTTCGACAATTATTAAGATGTATTTTGAATCAATGTTTTAAAGCCCTCTCATCTCTATGAAATCAGTCATATCAGCGCTTTAAATGAATAGTGCGTGTTTTAGAATATTTTATATTTTTAAATGAACAGGTTAGAAAGTCATCCTCATTGGTCAGAACGCTATGTGTTGACCTATGACAAAGGTCACCTCTCAAAAAATCAAGTCATCTGCTTATTTTCAGGTCACAAAAAATTGGGATAAGATGTCAAAGATTAATCATTTTGTTATAGACTCTTTTTACGATATTCACTCCTTATGACCTAAACAATGAAACATTATTCATTTCTTTTTATCAAGATTCATCATTTCTTAACATTTTTAATGTGATTTTAGTTGAAAGTTGTCGGTGCGTGTCATGCTTTCCCTAAAGATGACGCATAAAATCATCTTCTCGGCTTACACTATGGTTAAAAAATCTGTGAGAGGAGGCTAAAGATGCCAAATACGAATGAACAAACACGCTTACACTTTTTATCAGGTGGTTTTGAGGAAAAGATTCGGATTCTGAAAAAAGCATTTCAGCAAAGCGCTGATTTTGAATACCGGGAATTGATGGTGAATGAAACGAAATCAGTGCTGTTTTTTATTAAAACAAGAGTGGATGAAAGTAAATTAAACAACTTCATTATTGGCAACTTGCTTGGCCCTCCTGGAAAACAGGACTATGCAAAATCTCTTAGTACACTCGAAACAGGTGACTTGACGCTGATTGTCGACAGTATTATTGCCGGAAGTATTGCCTTCCTTGATGAAAAATCCGCACAGATTAAAATATTTGCTGTTGGGCAGCCGCCGCTGCGTTCCATTTCTGAACCTTCTTCTGAAAGTATTATTGCAGGCGCACATGATGGATTTGTTGAGAGTTTAGATACCAATTTATATTTGCTGCGTTCACACTTAAATGATCGAAAACTTGCAATCCAGTATCATAAGGTCGGTACAAAATCTGAAACAAAGGTTGCGACGGTTTATATTTCTGATATTGCCAATCAAGAAAAGATAGATGAGGTTAACAAACGAATTTCTTCTATTAAAGTAGACACGCTGCTTAGCCCCGGTTCTATTGTAGAGGCGATTGAGGATGATTCGTATTCCATCTTCCCGCAGCTTATTGACACAGAACGACCTGACAAAGTGAGATCCGCCATTCTTGAAGGAAGAATTGTCGTCTTAATGGACGGCAGCCCAATGGCTATCATTCTGCCTATTACGTTCTTTAGCTTCTTTCAATCACCAGATGACTACAATAGTCGCTGGATTCCAGCTACGTTTATTCGTATTCTTCGTTATATTGCCTGTATCATCGCTGTGATTTTGCCTTCTTTTTATATAGCAGTCATCGGCTTTCATTATGAGGTAGTCCCGGATGAATTAGCGATTACGATGAAAAATTCCATTATCGGCATTCCTTTTCCGCCTTTAATAGAAGCTATGCTGATGGAGATTACGATTGAGCTCATACGCGAAGCTGGGGTGCGTCTGCCAAAGCCAATTGGACAGACCATTGGGATTGTAGGCGGTTTGGTCATTGGAGATGCGGTAGTAAAAGCTGGGCTCATTTCGAATGTTCTTATCGTTGTGGTCGCCGTGACCGCTGTTGCTTCCTTTGTTCTTCCTTCGTTTGAAATGACGTCTACCATCAGGATGCTGCGTTTTCCCCTCATGTTCATGGCATCGATGTTTGGGTTTATTGGCATTTCATTCGGCCTGTCGATCGTCCTGATGAATTTATGCCGCCTTGAATCACTAGGTGTCCCGTATTTATCTCCAGTAGCTCCATTTAACTGGCAGGACTTAAAAGACACTGTGATTCGGTTACCGATGTGGATGTATAAAAAGCGCCCTGTTTACTTAAATCCAAAAAAGAAAGAGCAAATTGAAAATTTGAGAGGATGGAAAAATCAAGATGAAAAATAAAATATCTCCATCTCAAGCTGTCTTTTTTATCATTCAATCTCAAATTGGTGTCGGTATTTTAGCCCTGCCTCATTTGCTCATGAAAGATATGGGGCAAGATGGCTGGATGGCTATCATTTTGGCATGTTTTTTTATCCAAATCATCAATACCATTTTTATATATATCATTCACAAATATCCTGAGACATCATTTTTCGAGGCGTTAATTGAGGTTTTTGGAAAATGGATTGGGCGAATCTTAGTGGCTCTTTATACAATTTATTTCGCCTCAGTCTGTATTGTCGTTCTATCTATTTTCACGAGAATTCTGGGTATATGGGTTTTACCACTTACACCCAATTGGGTCATCAACCTACTACTCATGATATCCATCCTTTACATCGCCAAGGAACAAATTACAGCGATTGTCAGATTCAACTTTATTCTGACTCCTTTTTTACTCTTGTTGTCTCTCATCATGCTGTATTCATTAAAAGGAACCAATATCGACTACCTTATGCCCTTTTTCCAAACGGACTTCTCTCAATTTCAGCTTGGATTGAAGGATGTTGTATTATCTATGAATGGATTTGAGATGATTCTGATCATTTCTCCACTGATGAAAGGCACCATTAAAGCGCGATACAAGGTCATGACCATTGCCAATATATGCACGACTCTTTACTACCTATTTATCACAGTGATTTGTTTTATGTTTTTCAGCCCGATTGAGCTTAAAATCATTCCAAATCCTGTTCTTTATCTGTTAAAAACCATTTCGTTCGGTGTGATTGAGCGAACAGACTTGATCTTTCTCAGTTTCTGGGTATTTATCATTCTTGCCACACTCAGCAATTACCTTTACTTTTGTGCGAATGGCGTGGCAAGTATTCTTAAGAAAAAAGAACACAAAAAATATGTCTTTTATTTTGCCATTTTGATCTATGCGGCTAGCTGTTACCTTGCAACCGATAATTTTAGAATTCAGCGTTTTAATGACTTTACCACCATTGCGCAATATTCATTTATTTACACACTCCCAATCTTTATGGCCATTATCATCTTTATCAAACATCGCAAAGGGAAGGTGAAATCACATGCGTCATAAGTACATACTGACGTTGCTCATGTGTGTGTCTCTCATATTCATGCCTGGCTGCTGGGATCAAAATTTATTAAAGAACATCTCTCTTGTGTTAACCTCCGCTGTTGATCAAGGAGAGGATGAAAATGCAAGATACTCGATTACTTATCGAAAGGTGCAGCAGTCTCAAAGTATGGAACAAGGAAATACAGGTAGCTTTTTAACCACTCTTCTCACAACGGAAGCCCCTACTTTAAGAAAAGCGAGAACCAACTTCAGCCGGATTGTGGATCAAAAAATAGACATGTCGAAAATGCGGGTGATGCTGATCGGTGATGAATTTGCCCAAAATCGTCTTCTGCCCTACTTAGATATGTTTTATCGTGATCCAAAAAGTCCCCTCCTCGCAAATCTTGCCGTTGTTCAAGGGGGGACCTGTGAAGAAGTGATTAACTCGCTGCTGAAGGAAAAACTCATCGTGAGTGACTATTTAAATAACTTGATCACAACCGCATCACGCTCCTCCCAAGTAGCACCTAAAAACATCCAAAGTATTCGATCTAAGATGCTCCAAACTGGAGAGGACTTCACACTGCCGTTAATCTATTTTGATCAATCGAAGAAATTAATCAATGTCAAAGGGGTTGCTCTATTTGATAATGAGAAGAAGAAAGGCGAGCTGTATGGTCAAGATGCGATTCTGCTCACCGTAATGGACGGGAAAATGGGCAAGTATGCGAACTTCACTAAAAAAGTGAGAAGTGACATGAAGTCAAAAGAAAACAATTACATCACCATCCAAGTCACTGATGTGAAGAGAGACATCAAGATTCTGAATCCTGATCATCGAAACTTAACATACTCACTCAAATTTGAATTTAATACTTCTGTCCTTGAGTACCCAAAAGATAATCTAGATACAGATAAAAAAATTGAAATGCTCAACAAAAAGCTATCAGTCATTTTGACAAAAGAAGCAGAAAAAATTGTTGCTGCCCTGCAAGATGCGAATTCCGATGTGCTAAGCCTCGGCAGAAAATACAGAGTCAGACATTATGATGAGTATATGAAAATGAATTGGGTCACCGATTATCCAAAAGTGAAAATCATCCCAAAAATCAAAGTGAACATTACCCAAACAGGCATTATTAGTTAAGAAAAGGAAGACGACCTCTTTCTTTTCTTTTTTTATTTTTTTAAGATTGTTTTTTCAATGCTTTCGTGATAATCTATCTGTGTAAACGGTTACACATTGATGAAGGGAGGCACTCCATTGGCTACAATTAAAGATGTTGCAAAAGCTGCTCAAGTGTCTGTTGCAACTGTTTCACGCGTGCTCAATGATACTGGATACGTCCATATTGATACGAAAACCCGTGTGACACAAGCGATGCAGGAGCTAAACTACTTCCCCAATGAAGTGGCACGATCCCTTTTTAAAAGAGAATCAAGATTAGTTGGTCTCATCTTACCTGATATCACAAACCCCTTCTTCCCTCAGCTGGCTAGAGGCGTTGAGGATGAGATTCATGCAAACGGTTTTCGCTTATTATTCGGAAACAGTGATGAAGATCGGGAGAAGGAAATGGCCTATTTACAAACCTTTAAGCAAAACCAGGTGGTCGGTGTCATCGCTGTCACAAACGAACCTGAATCGGATTTGTACAATAATGATGAACTGCCTGTTGTCTTCTTAGATCGTACCGTTCCAAATGCGCCTTCTGTGTTTGCAGATGCTACGGCAGGCGGGAAAATGGCTGCAATGGAATTAATCAAACGCGGCAGTCAGCAGATCACATTGCTAAAAGGGCCCGCTCATCTTCAAACGGCGCGGCAAAGATTCAAAGGCGCACTTGATGTTCTGACTGAAGAAGGTGCTAACTTTCATGTGATGTCTAACGCTTCTTTTTCTTTTCAGGAAACCCGAAAAAGCGCCAAGGCTCTTTTCAAGCTGTACCCTGAAACAGATGGCATCATTGCCAGCAATGACATCGTCGCAGCAGCCGTCGTACACGAAGCGCTTCGTATTGGAAAAGCCATTCCAAAAGACGTCCAAATCATTGGATTTGATGATATTCCGCAAAGTGAACTGCTCTTCCCTTCTCTATCAACGATCCGGCAGCCTGCCTATGATATGGGGAAAGAAGCCGCAAAGCTGATCATTAAAGCCATTCAAAAACAGCCAATAGATCAAGCAGTTATTCAAATGCCCGTCTCTTTTATTGAACGAGAGACCACAAGAAAGGTGGATTCACAATGAGTCAAATAGTTGTCGTAGGAAGTTGTTCCATGGATCTAGTTGTCACATCGAATAAGCGTCCCAATGCAGGAGAAACCGTCCTAGGTGAATCATTTAAAACGGTTCCTGGGGGAAAAGGAGCCAATCAAGCAGTAGCAAGCGCAAGGCTCGGTGCAGATGTATATATGATCGGCCGAGTTGGTGATGACGCATATGGTCAGGACATTATGAGCAATTTGCAAGCACAAGGTGTTCGCACCACCTATATGAAACCGGTTACCGAAATGGAAAGCGGAACAGCTCATATCATTTTAGCTGAAGGAGATAACAGCATTGTTGTCGTCAAAGGAGCAAACAATGAGGTAACACCTCATTATGTAAAAGATGCGCTTTCTTCTATTGAAAATATCGGAATCGTCCTCATCCAGCAGGAAATTCCTGAAGAAACAGTCGAAGCCGTCTGCACCATTTGCAGCGAGAAAGGGATTCCGGTCATCTTAAATCCCGCACCAGCTCGTCAAGTTTCTCAGCAAATATTAGATCAAGCTGCCTATATTACTCCAAACGAACACGAAGCAGCTCTTATGTTTGATGGACTCACCATAGCAGAAGCTTTGCGACAATATCCAAACAAATTACTCATTACAGAAGGAAAAAATGGGGTTCGTTACTTTGATGGATCAAAAGAAGTGTTGGTACCGGGCTATCCTGTGAAAGCCGTCGACACAACAGGGGCTGGCGATACCTTTAACGGCGCTCTGGCTGTAGCACTAACAGAAGGAAATTCCCTATACGACGCACTTGCCTTTGCCAACTTAGCCGCATCTATCTCAGTCACAAAATTTGGTGCCCAAGGCGGCATGCCAGCAAGAGAAGAATTGGAGAATAAGAAATGAAGAAAAATGGTATTTTAAATAGTCATATCGCCAAGGTACTTGCTGACCTTGGTCATACAGATACGATTGTCATTGCAGACTGCGGCCTGCCCATTCCAGAAGGCCCGGTCAAGATCGACCTTGCATTATCCATCGGCACACCATCCTTTCAGGAGGTTACTTCCCTTCTTCTTGAGGAAATGGCCGTTGAACACATCACGATCGCCAGTGAAATCAAAGAAGCCAATGAGAGAGATCATTCATTTCTAAAGAAAGCGTTCTCACATCCGTTAGATGAAGTCGATCACGAGACATTTAAAGACATGACCAAACAGGCAAAAGCAGTGATTCGAACGGGTGAAGCCACCCCATACGCAAACTGCATTCTTCATGCCGGTGTCATCTTTTAAAAGGAGGAGCCACTTATGAACATTGAAATGCATAACATCCATAAGACCTTTGGAAAAAACACCGTTCTCGCCGGGGTCTCCTTTGACCTCGTCACAGGTGAAGTCCATGCACTAATGGGTGAAAACGGGGCAGGAAAATCAACGTTAATGAATCTGCTGACAGGACTCTATTCCCTGGATCAAGGAACGATTCAAATCGACGGAAAAGAAACCGCTTTCAAAAATCCGAAAGAAGCCGAGCAGAACGGGATTGCCTTCATTCATCAGGAGCTGAATATATGGCCTGATATGACGGTACTTGAGAATTTATTTATCGGGAAAGAAATCTATACAAAACTTGGTCTTCTAGACACCAAGAAAATGAAAACCCTCGCCCAAGCGCAGCTCGACCGATTGTCTGTCAACCTATCTCTCGATCAAGAGGCAGGAAGCTGTTCTGTCGGCCAAAAGCAGATGATTGAGATTGCGAAAGCGTTAATGACCGATGCAAAGGTCATTATTATGGATGAACCAACAGCTGCTCTCACAGACCGTGAGATTGAAAAGCTATTTCAGGTCATTGAATCACTCAAAAAAGAAGGCGTTTCCATCGTCTACATTTCTCACCGTATGGAAGAAATCTTCGCCATCTGTGACCGAATAACCATCATGCGTGACGGGAAAACGGTCGATACGAAAGCGATACCGGACACGAATTTCCATGAAGTCGTCAAAAAAATGGTCGGCCGCGAATTAACTGATCGTTACCCTGAACGCACACCTTCTACTGGTGATACCGTCCTAGAAGTGAAGCAAGCAACGAGGAAAGGCCGCTTTCAAGATGTCAGTTTTTCCGTCAAAGCTGGAGAAATTGTCGGTGTTGCAGGCTTAATGGGTGCTGGCCGGACGGAAATGATGCGGTCGCTCTTTGGACTCGATCCCCTGGATCAAGGAGAAATTTGGGTTCATGGGAAAAAGGCTGTCATTAAAAAACCAAGTGATGCAGTCAAACTTGGCATCGGTTTTATCACGGAGGATCGTAAAGATGAAGGACTGATGCTGGATGCATCCATTCGGGAAAACATCGGCTTGCCTAACTTAGACAGCTTCTCTCCAAAGGGGCTGATCGATAAGAAAAACGAGCAGGACTTTGTTGACCTTCTCATCAAACGACTCACGATCAAAACCGCTTCATCTGAAATTTCTGCACGCAGCCTGTCCGGTGGAAATCAGCAAAAGGTCGTCATCGCCAAATGGATCGGCATTCAGCCGAAGGTACTCATTCTAGATGAACCGACAAGAGGTGTCGACGTCGGGGCGAAACGAGAAATTTATCAGCTCATGAACGAGCTGACGGATCGAGGCGTTGCGATTTTGATGGTCTCCTCTGAGCTCCCAGAAGTTCTTGGAATGAGCGATCGAGTGCTTGTCATCCATGAAGGAACCATCAGCGGAGAATTAAGTAAAACAGAAGCTACACAAGAACGAATTATGACACTAGCTACAGGAGGGAAGTAACATGAAACCACTTACTTCAAATGGACGATTTGACCACATCATGCAAAAGCTTGGGCCATTCTTAGGACTCATCATCCTTGTTGCCATTGTTTCTATTTTAAATCCGGCCTTTTTAGAACCATTAAACATTTTAAACTTACTCAGACAAATCTCCATTAACGCCCTCATTGCCTTTGGCATGACGTTTGTTATTTTAACCGGAGGAATTGATTTGTCTGTCGGTGCCATTCTAGCGCTGTCTAGTGCTCTGACTGCCGGCTTTATTGTATCTGGTTTGGACCCGATTCTTGCCATCATCGTTGGATGTATCATCGGTGCCATCCTTGGAATGATCAACGGTCTTTTAATCACAAAAGGAAAAATGGCTCCTTTTATCGCAACACTTGCGACGATGACGATTTTCAGAGGATTGACGCTTGTTTATACAGACGGAAACCCTATTACAGGGCTTGGCTCTAACTATGCATTTCAGCTATTTGGCCGTGGATACTTCTTAGGGATTCCTGTTCCAGCGATCACCATGCTTCTCACCTTTATCGTTCTTTGGGTCTTGCTTCATAAAACACCTTTTGGCAGAAGAACGTATGCCATTGGCGGAAATGAAAAAGCAGCCCTCATCTCAGGTATTAAAGTACCACGCGTCAAAATCATGATTTACTCATTAGCCGGCTTTATGTCTGCTTTAGCAGGTGCGATCTTAACATCTCGTCTCAACTCAGCCCAGCCAACAGCTGGTACGTCGTATGAACTTGATGCAATTGCTGCCGTTGTACTTGGCGGGACAAGCCTATCCGGCGGAAGAGGGCGAATTGTCGGCACACTCATCGGGGTACTCATTATCGGGGTCTTGAACAATGGTATGAACTTACTTGGTGTTTCATCATTCTATCAGTCTGTTGTGAAAGGGATTGTCATCTTAATTGCAGTCCTACTCGACAGAAAGAAATCTGCTTAAGGAGGCAGCTGCTATGAAAAAATATGTAATCCTGATCGTGACTCTCTCATTATTCATGCTTTCTGCCTGCTCGCTTGAACCGCCAGAGTGGGCCAAATCAACAAAGGATGGCAAGAAAAAAGACATAAAAATCGGACTATCGATCTCGACTTTAAATAACCCATTCTTCGTTTCTCTTAAAAACGGTGTGACAAAAGAAGCGAAAAAGCTTGGCATTGAAGTTGTCATTGCCGATGCACAAAATGATTCAGCCAAACAAACAAGTGATGTAGAAGATTTAATTCAACAAGGGGTTGATGCATTACTCATCAATCCCGCCGATTCCTCTGCCATATCAACGGCTGTCGAATCTGCGAATGCTTCAGACATACCGGTCATCACATTAGACCGTTCGGCAGAAAGCGGAAAGGTTGAAGCGCTCGTTGCTTCCGATAACATCAAAGGCGGCGAAATGGCAGCTAACTTTATCATCGACAAAGTCGGTAAAGGAGCAAAAGTGGCTGAACTAGAAGGTGTACCAGGTGCTTCTGCGACACGTGAACGAGGAAAAGGTTTCCATCAAATTGCAGACAAAAAGTTAGATGTCACAGCAAAACAAGCCGCTGACTTCGACCGGACAAAAGGGCTCAACGTGATGGAAAACCTTCTTCAAGGAAACCCTGACATCAAAGCCGTTTTTGCCCACAATGATGAAATGGCACTTGGCGCACTAGAGGCCATCCAAAGCTCTGGAAAAGACATTCTTGTCGTCGGTTTCGACGGTAATGAAGATGCACTCAACTCGATCAAAGCAGGAAAACTATCTGCAACAGTCGCGCAGCAGCCAGAGCTGATCGGTCAACTGGCAGTCGGCGCTGCTGACGATGTATTAAAAGGAAAAAAGGTAGAAAAAAATATCGCCGCTCCATTGAAACTAGAACAAAAGAAATAAACACTAAACCCCCGATAGCCTCGGGGGTTTTAGATTATAGACAAAGGCTGAAATGAACTTTATTTTAGCCTTTGTCTTCTTTTCAGCGTGATAGAAAACCTTGCAGTCTAGGAAGGACGAGCACCGGAGCAGAGCGAATTGACATTCGTGAGTACCGAAGCGCAGGACTGACAAAGAATACGAGGGTTTGTCTACACGCTGGACCACCGATAGCCTCGGGGGTTTTAGATGTTATTCCGGCCTCTTCAGTACAAATGGCGTGCCTAAATGGGCATAATCATTACCTGCTAGGCGCGCGACTGGCTTTAATTCATTCGTAAAAATATATCCTTTTTCCGCATCATAGACGGATTCATCTAAATGCGCACACACCACCCGGCCAATGATATGATCGACTGTGATCTCCCCTTCATCATTTTGAAAGGTCAGATGTTTTTCCAGCTGACATTCAAAGCGAATGCGTGCTTCCTTGATTCCTGGCACTGACACCACGCTGCTCTTCACTTGATGAAGACCGGTACGAGTCAGCTCACTCTCTTCCTCTGGCAAAGTAGCAGCTGTTTCATTAATATCTTCAATCATCGCTTCATCACTCACATGGACAACAAATTCTTCCCTGTCGATGATATGTTTTGCTGTATCTTTCATCTCTCCTTGACGACGTCCAATAGAAACAGCGATCAGCGGAGGATGGCCGCTGATGACATTAAAGAAACTAAATGGTGCAGCATTGACGACTTCTTCTTTAGAAAGGCTTGTAATAAATGCAATGGGTCTTGGAACGACGGAACCAGATAATACTTTATATGCTTCTTTTCGTGACAACTGATCCATTTGTAATGTAATCACTTCAGACATGCCTCCTCTTGTATGTAACGACATCATACCATACCCCGTTCTCTCTTCCCTTATTCCGGCTCAGTGCGATGGAGAATATGATGGACAAGATGAAACAATGCCGGATTATGATTTTCTCGTCTATAAGAAATGGTCCATTCCGCGAGTAGCTGCTCACCTTCAATTGACCGATACACCACATCTAAATTAAATAAACGCCGGGCCGATGTTGGAATGATAGCAATTCCGATTCCCGCTGTGACAAGCCCAATGACCATTTGATATTCTGCTGCTTCCTGCACGATATTGGGTGAAAATCCGTACTTTTCACAAAGTAGGACAAAATGCTGATAAAGGGACGGCCATGATTCCTTTGATAAAGAAATAATCGGCTCATCACGAATATCTTCAATCGTGACTGCTTCTTTTTCCGCCAGCGGATGGTTTTTCGGAATCGCAAAAATACATTCACTTTGCTTCATTAAACGACTGACCAATTCTTCTTGCGGTGATGTAGGATGCAAAAAACCAATATCAATCTCACCATTCAAAAGCGCCTCAAGCTGCTGCGGGACAGAGAGCTGTTGCAGTTCAATACTGACAGAGGGGTACCGCTCTCTGAATTCACGGACAACTGGCGGCAGAATATCATATGTCGCTGTACCAACGAAACCGATGATAATCTTCCCAAGCTCCCCTCTTGCCGTATGCCGAGCATGATCAACGGCTTTATCAAGCTGATGCAGCACCCCCCGGACCTCATGTAAAAAAACCTTTCCAGCAGCTGTTAACTCCACCACCCGTTTAGACCGGTGAAACAAAGGAAATCCCAATTCTTCCTCAAACTGCTTAATTTGCTGACTAAGTGGAGGCTGTGTCATGTTCAATCGTGCGGCCGCTCTGCCGAAATGCAGCTCCTCCGCGACTGTGACAAAATACTGCAAATGTCTCAGTTCCATCCTTTCACTCCTCAAACACTTATTCGTGAAACATATTAAAACTACGTTAAACATATATTGGAAAATTTATTTTGTGAAATGTATAGTAAATCATATCATGAAAATATATTTTCATAAAAAATTTTACTTGCCGAAAGGAGTGCGGGGTAAATGAATTCTCAAACACAACCCCTAACAAAACGAGGAGCAGAGTTGATTGTCGATACGCTCATTGCCCAAGGTGTGACCCATGTTTTTGCGATTCCAGGTGCAAAAATTGATGCAGTATTTGATGTATTAAAAGACAGAGGTCCAGAGCTTGTGCTATGCAGACACGAACAAAATGCGGCATTCATGGCAGCAGCTGTCGGTCGTTTAACTGGCAAACCAGGCGTTTGTCTCGTTACATCAGGTCCTGGCGCATCCAATTTAGCGACAGGTCTATTAACAGCCAATACAGAAGGTGACCCTGTTGTTGCAATCGCTGGAAACGTCATCCGTGCGGATCGGCTCAAACGAACACATCAATCACTCGACAATGCGGCATTATTCAAACCAGTGACAAAATATAGCGTTGAAGTACAAGACGTAAACAATATACCAGAAGCATTAACAAATGCTTTTCGCGCGGCACAAAGAGGTCAAGCTGGGGCAGCATTTATCAGCTTTCCACAAGATGTCGTGACCGAACACACCACACAAACACCAGTGTCTGCTCACCCTTCTCCAGAACTAGGTCCTGCACCGGATGCTCTCATCAGTTCGGCCATCGCCAAAATTCAAAATGCGCACTTACCTGTTGCAATTGTGGGAATGAAAGCTAGCCGTCCAGCTGCGGCAAATGCGACAAGAACATTATTAAAAACACTTGGTATCCCATTTGTCGAAACGTACCAAGGAGCAGGTGTTCTCTCAAGAGAGCTTGAGCCTCAATATGTGGGCAGAATCGGTTTATTCCGTAATCAGCCAGGCGACCTTCTCATTGAGAAAGCGGATGTGATTTTAACTATTGGCTTTGATCCAATCGAATACGATCCGAAGCATTGGAATTTGAAACCGCAGCAGCGTCAAATCATCCATGTGGATGACATGCAGGCAGATATTGACCATTTCTATGAACCGACGCTTGAGCTTGTGGGCAATATATCTGAAACGGTGCAACATCTAGCCCACGACAGCGTTCCACTTTCATTATGCAAAAAGAACGTAGATCTCGTCACAGAATTACAAGAGCTGTTAAGTGATATCGAAAAAACACCAGAAAGAGAAAGTCATTTATCACACCCGCTGGATGTCATTCATACGTTGAGACGTATCATCCCAGATGACATGAAAGTGACATGTGATATCGGATCGCACGCCATTTGGATGTCTCGCCACTTCCGTGTTTATGAACCGAACACGTTCCTAGTGAGTAACGGAATGCAAACACTTGGTGTGGCATTACCATGGGCGATTGCAGCCTCCATATTGAATCCAGATGAAAAGATCATTTCAGTCTCAGGTGATGGTGGTTTTCTCTTCTCCGCCATGGAATTAGAAACAGCCGTGCGCATGAAAACAAATCTCGTTCATCTCGTTTGGAACGACAGCACATACGATATGGTGGCATTCCAGCAGGAAATGAAGTATGACCGTACGTCTTGTGTTGAGTTCGGTCAGATCGACTTAGTGAAATATGCAGAAAGCTTTGGAGCAACTGGATTACGTGTCAACTCACCTGAAGAGCTTTCAACTGTCCTTCAAAAGGGTATAAACATAGAAGGACCCGTTATTATTGATATTCCGATAGACTATCAAGACAACCCAGACCTCGCCAGTCAAAAATGGCCAGAAGTCTTTCGTGAAAAACACACAACGAACGTCAGATAAGACTTCGATACATTACGTTAAAGGAGTGAGCGGATATGGGTATGATGCACCCAATGAATCAACAAAATAACACAATACCGCAGGACAAAAAGCAAGAGGTCTATCAAGTATCAACCATGACCTCCTTGCTGGAAGCCGTATACGATGGAGATTTCTCCCTATCACATATTCCCGAGCATGGTGATTTTGGCATTGGCACATTCAATCAATTAGATGGGGAACTAATCGGCTTTGATGGCGCTTTTTATCGACTGCGCTCTGATGGAACAGCCACACCAGTAACCGATCAAGATTATTCACCATTCTGCTCTCTAGCATTTTTTGAAACGGACATCGTTCATCGAATTGATGCACCGATGACGTCCAAAGAGCTAGAGGAAGAAATCGACCGAATCTTACCGAGCAAGAATGTCTTTTATGCGATCCGCATCGATGGGTCATTCAAAAAGGTTCAAACCCGTACGGTTGAAAAACAGGAAAAACCTTACGTTCCGATGGTGGAAGCAGTCAAGTCACAGCCTATTTTCGATTTTGAAAATATTCGCGGAACGATTGCAGGCTTCCGTACACCACAGTACGCACATGGCATTGCGGTAAGTGGATATCATCTCCACTTTATTGATGATGATCGAAGCGTAGGCGGGCATGTATTTGATTACACTGTGGATCAAGTGACCATCCGAATTTCCCAAAAACGTCACATGAATTTACACCTTCCAAATACGCAGGAGTTCTTCCAAGCAGACATTGATCGTGCTGACCTTGCACAGCAAATTGCTAGTGCGGAAAGCAGCCCAGAAAAATAAAATGAAAACACCCCGGTGATGGGACTGACCCCCGTTTTTGAGACAGGGATCAAAACACCTTTATACAGCCAATTGCCGATAGTTTATCGGTGATTGGTTGTTTAGTTTCGTTT